>NZ_JBHWGA010000017.1:40116-169807 GCF_042733315.1 Streptomyces sp. NPDC059718 | reverse complement strand
GCCGCCACCGCCGCCCGCACCCACCTGGCCGGCCACCGGGACCGCTACCGCATCCCCGCCCCCGACCGCGACCTGACCACCGACGCCGTCACCACCGACGCCGACGGCACCGAGACCGTCCGCCTGGGCCAGAAGTACCGCGGCATCCCCGTCCTGGGCGCCCAGTACGTCGTCCGCATGAACCACAAGAACGGCAAACGCACCGTCACCGGCACCTCCGGCTCCTACTTCACCGCCCTCGACCTCGACACCACACGCCCCACCCTCCCCGCCCCCAACGCCGTGCAGCGTGCCGTGCGTCAGGTGGAGGACTCCCTCGCCCGCGGGCCGCGCGCGACCGGCGGCGGGGCCGCACCGTCCCGGTCCGCGGCCACGGCCGGTCTGACCGGCACCGACCGCGGGCTGACCGTGCTCCCCACCGGCAAGGGCGTGCTCACCCGCCACGTCACCGTGCGCGGCACCGACCCGGCCACCGGCGCACCCGTGGTCCAGGAGGTCTACGTCGACGCCGCCACCGGCGTCCTCCGCTTCGAGGCCGGCGCGCTGCGCACCCTCACGGCCGCGGCACCCGCCACCGGTGCGGCAGGGAACGGCACTTCGACGAGAGCCGCGACATCCACCGCTCCCGCGACCGCGCCGGCGGGCGTCACCGGCAGCGGCATCCTGCTGAACGGCACCACCGTGCCGCTGAACCTCACCAAGGACGCCGCCACCGGTCAGTACCTGCTGCGCGACACCGCGCACATGGCCGACAGCAAGACCCACAACGTCATCCAGACCTGGGACGCCTCCAGCCTGTGGTGGATGGACCTCGACGGCGGGTGGCCGGAAGGCGTGGTCCCGTTCGCGATGCCGACCACGAAGGCGCCGCAGGAGATGACCGACAGCGGGGCGGTGGACGCCCACTGGGCGGCCGGGAAGGTGTACGAGTTCTACCGCGGCACCTTCGGGCGCGACAGCCTCGACGACGAGGGCATGGCCATCAACTCCCTCGTCGGCGTCACCGCCGAACTCGGCTACCCCTGGGTGAACGCCTTCTGGGACGGCAGCAAGATGGTGTACGGCACCGGTGACGACGAGTACCGCTCCCTCGCCTCCGACCTGGACGTCGTCGGCCACGAGATGACGCACGGCGTCGTCGAGCACACCGCCGACCTCGTCTACGCCGGCCAGTCCGGCGCCATGAACGAGGCCATCGCCGACTACCTCGGCAACGCCATCGACGTCACCGTCAGCCGCACGCGCATGGACGACCCGGAGGCCGGTCTGATCGGCGGCGACCTGTGCCGCACGCTGACGCCGAAGGAGTGCGCCTTCCGCGACCTCAACGACGGCGCGGGCACCGGGGACTTCATCAGCATGCCGCTCGGCTCGCGCAACGACCAGGGAGGTGTGCACCTGAACTCGCACATCTTCGGCGGCGCGCTGTGGGACATCCGCGAGAGCCTCGGCGGCGAACTCGCCGACAGCATCGTCTACAAGGCCCTCACCTCCTACATCACCCCCCTCGACGGCTTCACCGAGGGCCGTGACGCCGTCATCGCCGCCGCCAAGTCGCTGCACGTCAAGGGCGACCGCCTGGCCAAGGTGAAGAAGGCCTTCGACGCCCACGGCATCGTCCCCGGCTGGGAGCAGAACCTCGGCCTCGACAGCGATGTCCTGCTCGGGCGGCTCGGCACCCTGGAGACCGGTGTCGCCAACGACATCGGCCCCGCCACGGGCGGCGGCTGGTGGGCGGTCCCCCGCTCCAGCGCCGACAGCGCGGCCCCGTACGCCGTGTGGACCGGCCGCACCGACGGCAAGGGCAAGCCCCGCCGGATCTCGCCGGACGACGGCCGCTACCACCTCAGCCCGGTCACCGACGGCAAGCGCGTGGTGTGGCTCGCCGTCGGCGACACCTACGACCTCATGTCCGCCCCCGTGACCGGCGGCCCGGCGAAGCGGCTCTACAGCACCGCCTCCGCCTCGATCGGCAGCCTGAGCATGGACGGCGACACGGTCGCCTGGTACGAGAACGACGACCAGGGCCGCACCACCCTCCGCTACCTCAAGGATTCCGACCCCGCCCCGCGCACCGTCCCGCTGAACCGTCCCGACGCCACCGCAGGCGACGCGGACGTCCGGGCCGAGTCGCCCTCCGTGAAGGACGGGCGCATCGCGTACACCGTCAGCGGCTGGTGGGGCGACGACCCCGGCCACCGGCGCGCCGTCGTCGACGTCTACGACACGCGGACGGGCAGGACCGCCCTCGGCACCCCGGGCCGCGCGGTGTGGACCAGCCCGCCCGTGGCGACCTCCTCCGGCGTGTACTGGCTCGCCGACGAGGACCCCTTCGACGAGGGGCAGTCGGCCCTGCGCAGGAGCGGCCTCGACGCCACGGGCACCACGGACGTCATCCCCGCGACCTCGTCCGCGACCATCGGGGCCTGGACCCTGACCGCGTCGGACACGGCCGTCACGCTCACGGTCGACCCGATGTCCCCGACGGGCCTGCCGTACCTGGACACGAAGCTCTACCAGTACACGGCCAAGGGCGCGCCGCTGGGCCGCGTCTCGTGCTCCCCGGGCCGGCAGACGCACGCGGTGGCCGCCACCGGCGGCCGGGTGCTGTGGCTGGACACGACCACCACGTCCTTCGACCTGGTGACCCGCGACCGCCCGGCGGGCGAATGCCGCTGACGGTACGTCCGGTGGGCCGGGGACGCACGCCGGCCCCGGCCCACCGGGAACGGGCCCCGTCAGTGCGGCATCGGCAGTTCCACCAGAGCGGCGAGTTCGGCGCGCGTCGCCGGCCGGAGCGTCGACAGGACCAGGCGGGCCGCGGGCAGCCCGGCCTCGCCGCATCCGTCCAGGCTCACGGTGTGGACCAGTCCGTCGCGAGGCAGCCGCAGTTCGCGGGTGGGGTGGTCGCCGCCGTGGACGATCAGCAGGCGGCCGCCCCCGTCGTCGCGGCAGTGGATCTCCTGGCCGAACGGGACGGGGCAGCCGCGCGCGTCGACGCGCCGTGTGTCGTGTCCGGCGCGTTCGACATGGATGCCCAGGGCCGGGGAGCCGGTGCTCTCGTAGCGGGCGCCGAAACCGTCGGCGCTCGCGCCCCCGACGTGCAGCGTGTAACCGGGCGGCGGGTCGCCGACGCGCAGCAGGGCGCGGTCCACGCCGTTGGCGCTCAGCCATGCGTCGAGGGTGGGCGGGCGTGCGGCGTCCCAGGCGGCGTACGCCCCGCCCACCGCGAGGACGGCGGCCGCGGCGAGAGCGGTGAGCCGGGCCCTGGCGCCGGGCAGGAGGAAGGCGGCGGCAAGCGCGTGACAGGTCCCTCCGGCGGTGAACAGCACGCCCCAGTCCGCCAGGTGGTCGACCTGGTGGAGCACCACCGCCACGGCGAACGCACCGGCGGTGCCGGACGCGTACACCCCGGCCGTCCAGGCCCACAGCCCCGCCGCCCGGCGGGTGAGCGGCACGACGCTCCGGGCGGCCCTGCCCAGGCCCGCGAGCAACGCCGCCGCCAGGGCCGCCCCGCAGGCGAGCACGACCGCCAGGACCGCCGGCCTGCCGAGGAACAGCGCGAAGAGCACCGCCTGGAACTGGACGGCGGTCAGGGCGCAGCCCACGCACCAGACCGCCGCCAGATGTGCCGCCACAGCGGTCGTCGCGTCGCTCTTCCCGATCATGTCCTTTCACCACGCGCGGGCAGGTGTCCCGGTTCCCCGCCCGCGGGAGGGTGAGGCGGGAACTCCTGATCGTTCAGGTGTACGGGCACGCACCGCGCCCGTCGTACCGACACCGTGAAGGAGCAGGCATGACCGCTGGGGAGGACGGCCGGACGGGTTTCCGCGGCACCGGCGAGGGCGCACCGGAGGTGCCGGCCCGCCGGAGGCGGCCCCGATGGGTCCGGGCGCAGCGTCCCTGGTGGCAGGAGCTGCCGATCCTCGTCGTCGTGGCGCTGGTCATGGCCCTGGGGATCAAGACCTTCTTCGTGCAGGCCTTCTCCATCCCCTCGGGTTCCATGCAGAACACCCTGCAGGTGGGCGACCGGGTCCTGGTAGACAAGCTCACGCCGTGGTTCGGGGCGACCCCGCAGCGCGGCGAGGTGGTCGTCTTCCGCGATCCCGGTGGCTGGCTGGACGGCCAGCCGCAGCAGAGCAGCGGCAACGTGATCACGAAGGCGTTCGCGTCCATCGGACTGGCGCCCTCCTCCGACGAGCGGGACCTCATCAAGCGCGTGATCGCGGTCGGCGGAGACACCGTGGAGTGCGAGCGAGGCAAGCCGGTCACGGTGAACGGGAAGCCGCTGGACGAGCCGTACGTCTACCCCGGCGCCACGCCGTGCGACGACCTCCCGGTCGGAAAGGTCACGGTCCCCGAGGACCACCTGTGGGTGATGGGCGACCACCGCGACGCCTCGTGGGACTCACGCGCCCATGTGAACGAACCCGGAGGGGGCTTCGTGCCCCTGGACGACGTGGTCGGCCGCGCCTTCGTCGTCGCCTGGCCGGTGCCACGGTGGTCCACGCTGCCGGTGCCCGCGACCTTCGACCGGTCCTGACCTGCGGCGGCCCGGCCCCGCACGGCAAGGCCCGCCTTGCTTGACCCCTCGCGGCACGGCACCGACAGTAGGGAGGTGCCACGATGCGGGACCGCTTCCCGCCATGCGAGGACGAGAGAAGGCGATGCGCCCATGAGCGCTGATCGCGATCGCAACGGGGCGGCGAACGGCTCCGTGCAGGTGGTCCGGAAGTCCGCCGAGATCCTGGACTGCTTCTCCGCGACCACCCCTCGCCTCCAGGCGTCGGAGATCGTCCGCAGGACCGGGCTGCCGTCCTCCACCGTCGCGCGCATCCTGCGCACGCTCGTCCGGGAGAACCTCCTCCAGCGCGAGGGGACCGTTTACAGCATCGGTCTGCGGGTGATCGCCTGGTCGGCCGCGGCCACCGCCGCCTCGGACCTGATCGCCACGGCCAGACCCCTGGTGACGGCCCTGCGGGACCGGTGCGGCGAGTGCTGCGGCCTGCAGGTCCGGCAGGGCGGCAGGCGCGTCACCGTGATCTGGGCGCAGTCGACGCACTCGATCGTCTACCGGGGCCACGTCGGCCAGGTCATGCCCCTGCAGCCCAGCGCGGCGGGCAAGGTCTTCATGGCCTTCGACGCGGAGGTCCTCGCCCTCGTCCTGGACCAGGGCCTGACGGCCCGTACCCCGCGGACCGTGGTGGACCCGGCGGTCCTGCGGGGGCAGCTCGAGGAGGTCAGGGAGCAGGGCTGGGCGTTCTCCGAGGAGGAGCTCGAGCCCGGCCTGAACTCACTGGCCGTCCCGGTCCGCTCCAGCGACGGCCGGGTGATCGCCGCGGTGAGCCTCGGGGGACCCTCGCACCGCCTCACCTCTGCCCGGGCCAAGGACCTCGCGGTCCAGGCGATCGACTGCGCGTCGGCCATCGCCGAGGGGCGGATGTGGCGGGGCAACGACGGCTAGCGCACGCGGGCCGCACCCGCCGCGTCCCGGCGCCGACCCGGTTGCCTTGACGATGTCCCATGCGGGTCGCACAGTGGATACCGCATTGCGGCAATGGCTTCCACGATGCGGCAAAGTGAGGACGGTGGAGCCATGATCCAGACGAGTCCGCGGGCCTGGCGGTGCCCGGACGCAGCCGGTGCCGGCGCCGTTCACGCGCCCCCGGCACCCGGCGGTGCCGGATGCCCTGTCACGGACCGGCTGCTGCCGGTGTTACCGCCCGCCCCGTACGGCCCCGCCCGGGCGGCCGTGTCCCAGGCCCCCGCGCAGCCCGCAGGCCGCCCTTGACCGTCCCGGCCGACCGGCCGGATCCCCACCGGGCCGGGTGACGTCCCGTCCGTCCGCAGGGACGCGGCCACGCGTTCCCACCGTGCCGGAAGGCGCAGGCGCACCGCACGCGTCCCGTCCGCGCACGGCGTACGAACCACCCGCAGGACCCCCCATGAATCTCTTCTCTTCCCCCGTCCCGACAACAGCGCAGGCAGGGCCCCGCATCCGCCCGTCCGGAGCGCGCCTCGCCGGCGGACGGGGGAGGCACCTCGGGCGCACCGGCCGGGCCGGCGAGCGCGTCCCGAAGCCGGGCATCCACACCCAGGTGTCCCTGCCGGCCGGGCTGATCGCGGCGATCACCCTGGCCGGGTCCCTCGCCCCCGTGGCCATCCACCTGTCCCCACTGCTGGTGGCCGCCCCCACCTCCACGGCCGCGTTCGCACGCGCCCGGTTCACCGCGTTCGTGGCCCTCGTCGCCAGCGCCGCGATGCTGGTCGTCGACCGCCATGACGGGCTGCTGCACTCGACGGTCCTGCCCATCCACATCGGTGCGCTGCTGGCGGTCTCCGGCTTCGTCATCGCCGCGCGCACGCTGCACGACCGCGACCTGAGGGAACTCAACGAGGTGCGGGCGGTGTCCGAGGCGGCCCAGCGGGTGCTGCTGCGGCCGATCCCGCCACGCATGGGCCCGCTGCGGGTCGCCTCCGTCTACCGTGCGGCCGCCGCGCACGCCCTGGTGGGCGGGGACCTGTTCGGCGCCGCCCGCACCGGCGGGACGACGAGGTTCCTGATCGGCGACGTCCGCGGCAAGGGGCTGCCGGCCGTGGAGGACGCGTCCGTCCTCCTCTGCGCGTTCCGCGAGGCCGCCCACCACCACGAGACCCTGCCCGGGCTGGCGGCCTCGCTGGAACTCAGCGTCGAAAGGCATCTGGCCCAGCTCACCGAGGCCGACCCCGAGGCCGGTGAGCGCTTCGTCACCGCCCTCCTGGTGGAGGTGCCCGACGACACCGACGTCGTACGGGTCGTCAGCTGCGGGCACCCGCCGCCGCTGGTGCGGCACTGCGGCCGGGTCACCACCTTGGAGGCGCACCGGCCCGCACCGCCCTTCGGGCTGGCGGGCGACGCCCCGGACGACTACCACCTCGACACCTTCGCGTTCGGCGCCGGTGACACCCTCCTGCTGTACACCGACGGTGCCATGGAGGCCCGGGACGCCTCTGGCGGCTTCTACCCGTTCCACGAACGGGCCGGCACCTGGAGCTGGGAGGCGCCGGACGAACTGCTGCGGAACGTCGGCGAGGACCTGGACGCCCACACCGGGCGGCACCTCGACGACGACCTCGCGATGGTGGCGGTGCAGCGCCCGTCCGTGCCGGGCGCCGGCCAGGCTCCGCCCGCCCCCCGGTCGCCCCATCCGGCGGAGGCCACCCCGTGAACGGCGGGCGGACGGTGCGCGCGAACGGACACACCGGTCACGGCAGGGTGCTGGCGAGCATGGCCGCGCTCCGGTTCGCGTGGGGCATCGGCCCCCTGCTGCTCCTCGGCTACCTCGGGGCCATCTGCGCGGTCCAGCTGGAGGCGTCCTCGGGCGGCCTGGTCCGATGGTCGGAGTACTCGGCGTTCGTGCCCCTCGTGGCCGCCTCCCTGCTGCCCGTCAGGCGCACCTTCGTCATCGGCGCCGCCACGCTCGCCGCGAGCGTGGTGATCTACGGCTTCGCGATCCACGGGGTGTCGGTGGGCGGCCGGACCGTGGTCATCCTGGCGGCCGCGCTGTCCTTCGCCCTCAGCCTCGTCCTGTGCCGGGTCCGCCTGTGGCTGCAGCGCCGGCAGTGCACGGCCGCGGGGTCGTGCTTCTCCGCGGAACCCGCCGTCACGGCGTCGGCGGAACCCTCGCACAACGGGAGCGAGACCGCCCCGGCGCCCCCCGACGGCCTTCCGGTCACGTCCCTGCCGCGGTCGGCGGCGGTGGAGGTCGTCGGCCGCTGCCTGCCCGCCTGCGACCATTCCGGGCCCAGTGCCCACTGGCTCGACGCCATCCCGCTGCCCGGCGCCCGGGTCGCCCTCGTGGCCGGCTCGGTCTGCGCCGAGGACGGGTCGGCGGCGGGCGAGGCGGCCGCCGAACTGCGGGCGGCGGTGCGCACGCTGGCCGACATCGACCTCCAGCCGGACGAGTTGCTCACCCATCTCGACGACGTGCTCGGCCGGCTGCGCCCCGCGGGCACGGGCGTCAGTGCCGCCTGCCTGTACGCGGTCTACGACCCCGTGTCCGGCCGGTGTTCGCTCGCCGGTGCCGGACACCCCGCGCCGGTCGTCCTCACTCCCGACGGCGCGGTCACGACGGTCGCGCTCCCGCCGTCCCGGCCGCTGGGGAAGGCACGGCCGTCCTCCGAGGCCACCGAGCTGGACCTGCCCGCCGGCAGTCTCCTGCTGGTGCACACCGACACCCGCCTCGGCGGGCCGGCCACCGAGGAACTGCTGCGCACCCTCACCAGCGTCCGGCAGGAAGACCCCACCCTCGACGCAGTGTGCCGCTCCGTCCTGCGCGCCCTGCCCGAGGCCGACCGGCCCTGCACCGCCGTCCTCGCCGCCCGTACCCGCACCTTCGACAGCTGCGCCGTCGCCACCTGGGACCTGACGGCCGACCCCGCCGCCGTCTCCCACGCGCGCAAGCACGTGGCGGGGAAGCTGGCCGCCTGGGGGCTTCCGGACGCCACACCGACGACGGAACTCATCGTCAGCGAACTCGTCACCAATGCCATCCGTCACGCCCTTCCGCCGGTCCGGCTCCGTCTCATCCGCCACGACGACGGCCTGACCTGCGAAGTCTCCGACAGCAGCAGCACCACGCCGCACCTGCGGCGGGCCCGCACCCTCGACGAGAGCGGCCGCGGACTGTTCATCGTCGCCCAGCTCACCCAGCGCTGGGGCTGCCGCCACACCCAGGAGGGCAAGACCATCTGGGCCAAACAGCCCTGCTGAGCCGTCATCACCGTCGCGGCACGGAACGGCCGCCGGAACGCCGCCGGAACGAGGAATGAGGAACACGGAACGACGAACGCGGCGGTCCCGCGCCCGGGGAGCCCGGGCGCGGGATCGTCGTGTCAGCCGCTCGCAGGGATCACTTCCGTACGGTGAACTCCCCCGTCAGCGCGCCGAGCCGGACGCTGTAGGTGCCGGCCGTGCCACGGCGCACGGTGAAGTCGACGCGGACGTCGTGCCCGGCCCGGACACGGACCGTGCTGCGCTGCTCGACCGCGTCCCCGACCAGGAGCACGGCCTCGTAGTCACCCGTCCGCTCGCCGACGTTCTTGACGCGGGCGGAGACGTGCACCGCCTTGCCGGGCCGGGCGCCGTGCGGGGTCACGGACAGCCCGCTCAGCGCGAAGACCGGTTCCGGGCCCGCGACCCGGTCGTGGACGAAGACGTCGTACCGGCGGTTGGTGTCGTCGGCGACGAGGTTCGTCGCGGCGCTCTCGAAGGCCACGTACCGCCCGTCCCCGCTGAGGGAGGGGAGGTCGGACCCGCCGTCGGCCTCCGCCCCCTCCAGGGCGGTGGACACGCGCTCGGTCGTGCCGGCCGTACGGTCGCGGACGAAGATGTCCGTCTGCCGGTTGGTGTCGCCGGAGCCGAGGTTGGTCGCGTAGCTGTAGAAGGCGACCTTGCTGCCGTCGTCGCTCAGCGCGGGCGCGAAGGCCCAGTCGTCGGCCGTGGCCCCGGCGGAGTTCACGGAGACCTGCTCGGAGGTGCCGGTCCGCAGGTCGTGGGTGAAGAGCTGCCAGTTGTTCATGAAGGCGACGACCCGGCCGTCGGCGCTGATGACGGGACCGGTGTTCTCGCCGGGCCGCGGACCGGGCACCAGGGTGGTGGTGCCGGTCTGCGTGTCGCGGACGAAGACGTCGAGCTCGCCGTCGGTGTCGCCGGGCACCAGGTTGCCCGCGGCGCTCTGGAAGGCGACGTAGCGTCCGTCGGCGCTGACCGACTGCTCCCTGGAGGCGGCGTCGCCGGGCGCGCCGCCGGGGGCCTGCGAGATCCGGCTGGTGGTACCCGTCTGCCGGTCGCGGACGAAGACGTCGGTGGTGTTGTTGGTGTCGCCGGGCACCAGGTTGTCGGCGTCGCTGTTGAACACCGCGTAGCGTCCGTCGGCGCTGAGGGCGGGGGCGGAGGACAGGCCGTTGCCCTGGGTGCCGTCGGAGGCGACGGACACGCGTTCCGTGGTGCCGGTCCTGCGGTCGTGCACGAAGCCGTTGGTCTGCTGGTTGGTGTCGCCGGGCACGAGGTTGGTGGCGCCGCTGTTGAAGCCGACCCAGCGCGCGTCGGCGCTGAGCGTGGGCGTCAGGGAGAAGCTGTCAGCCTGGGCGCCGTCGGAGGCGACCGACACGCGCTCGGTCTCCCCGGTGTGGAGGTCGGTGACGAAGACGTCGAGTTCGCCGTTGGTGTCGCCGGGGGCGAAGTTGGAGGCCGGGCTGGCGAAGGCCACCGCGGAGCCGTCGGCGCTCAGCTTGGGCCACCACGCCTCGTGGTTGCCCTGCTTGCCCTCGGAGGTCAGCGACACGCGTTCGGTCGCGGACGGCCGGGGCAGTTGCACGGCGGCGCGGGCGGCAGGACCCGATCCGCGGACGACGACCCGTACGGGCTTGGAGCGGGAGATCCCCGGCGCGTTCGCGGACACCTCGTAGGCGCCGACGGGGACGTCGCGGATGGTGTAGCGGCCCTCGCGGTCGGTCGTCGCCTTCAGCGGGTCGGGGACGTCGAGGACGGTGACCGTCGCCCCGGGCACCGTGGAGCCCGTCGGTCCGAAGGTGACCCGGCCGGTGATCACCCCGCGGCGGGTCGGGTCGAGCCGCGGGGAGACGTCGGTGTAGCGGTCGGCCCGCACCCGCGCGGTGAGCTCCTGCGGCACGTAGCCGAAGCGGGTGAGCCGCAGTTCGTGCGTACCGGCGGCGAGGCGCAGCTCGAAGCGGCCGTCGGCGCCGGTGGTGACGGTGCGTCCGGTGTCGGTGCGGGCGACGGTGACACCCGCCAGCGGACGGCCGGTCCTGGCGTCCTTGACCGTGCCGCGCACGCCGCTGCGCAGCGCGGCCTCCTTCACCGCGGCGTAGGCGTCGATGCGGCCCCAGCCGTAGCGCGGGTTGGGGCGCGCGCCGTAGCGCTGGTCGAAGAAGGAGGTACCGGTGAGGATGGCGAGGGCGTCGTCGACGGTGAGGTCGGGGCGGGCCTGGAGCATCAGCGCGACCGTGCCGGACACGTGCGGCGTGGCCATGGAGGTACCGCTGAGCAGCCCGTACTCGCCGCCCGGCAGGGTGGACAGGACGTCGACGCCGGGGGCGGAGACGTCGGGCACCACGTACGACTGCGGCCATTCGGCGGGCGCGTCGATCCAGTCGCTGCGGTCGACGACCTCGCCGCAGGAGAAGTCGGCCACGTCGTCGGCGTCGTCGGTGGCGCCGACGGACACGGCCTCGTACACGTTCCCGGGGCTGGCGGAGCCGCTGACGCACTGGTTGCCGATGGCGAAGGACGGGAACACGCCGGCGCGGTAGATGTTCCGGGTGGGCTCGATCAGTTCGTCCGCGTAGCCCTCGGCACCGAGGGACATGCTGACCACGTCGGCGGGTTCACCGGCGGGCTTGCCCTGGGCGTCATACGGGGCGATCGCCCACTCCATGCCCGCGATGACCTGGGCGAGCGTGCCCGAGCCGCCGGGGATGATGAGCCCGGCCATGAGGTCGGCGCCCGGTGCGACGCCGATCGCGGTGCCCGAGGCGTCGCCGCCCGCGATGGTGCCGGCGACGTGGGTGCCGTGGAAGCTGCTGTCGTGCGGGAGGGAGGCGACGGGCTCACCGGTCCCGCTGAACTCCAGCCAGCCGCCCGGATGGGCGGGGTCCTTGGCGTCGTCGGTGGTGAGCTTCCCGGCGAGGTCGGGGTGGGCGATGTCGACGCCGGTGTCCAGGACGGCGACGCGCACGCCCTCGCCGGTGGGCCCCTGCTCGGCGCGCACCCTGTCCACACCGATCTTCGTCAGGCCCCAGGTGCTCGGCGCGGCGGCCGCCGCGCGGGTCGCCCTGGCGCCCTCGTCCGGCTCGGCGGGGGGCGCCTGGAGGGTGAAGTTGGGGATGATGTGGTCGACCGGGGCGAGGGAGGCGAGCTCCTGGAGGGTCTGCGGAGTGACCTTCACCAGGACCATGTTCTTCAGCCAGAAGGTGTTGAGCACCTGGTCGCCGCGCGACCGCACGAGGTCCACGACCGGGGACTGCACGGACCGCGCGCTGCGCGTGAGTTCGTCCCGCACCGCGCCCGGGTCCGCGCCCTGCCCGGGCAGTCCGGCGCGGTCGCGCAGCACCACGGCCGCCTCGACGCGTCCGTCACCCCGTGCCCGGACGGCGTCCATCCTGCGCAGCAGCGTGGGGTCGATCTTCTCCCGGCCGGCCTTCACCGGGCCCGGCGCCGCCGGACCGTTCTCCTGTGCCGCGGCCGGGAGCGCCGTGAGCAGCAGCGTGCACAACCCGAGGGCCGGCAACCAGGCGCGGTGGCGCCGTTGTCGGAGCGAGGGGCGGGCGGGCAGCGGCATGAGCGCTCCTTCGTGCGACGTGTGTCCACGTCCTCGAACCCGAATGTCGACGTACCGCGGGGAACGCTGACATCCGGTTCACCGGGCTGACAAGATGATCGCGGGGCGACTTCCCGTCAGGTGACGGGAGTACGACACATGAAGAGAGCGCGAAGGCGGACCGCGGACCATGCTCGAATCCATCGGCCTGAGCCGGCAGGACGAATCGGTGTACGAGTCCCTCGTGCGCCGGGTGCACGCCACGGTCGCCGACCTGGCCCACGACTGCCGGCTGCCGGCTCCCGCGACGCGGCGCAGCGTGCGGTCGCTGGTCTCCCTGGGCCTCGCCGTGCGCTCGACCGGACGCCCCGTCACCTACGCCGCGGTCTCGCCGGACAGCGCCCTGGAAGCCGTACTGCGCGACAGGGAACGGGCGTTGAACGACGTGCGCTCCCATGTCTCCGGCCTGATGGACCTGTACCGCGCGGGCACGCGCTTCGTGAACCCCGGGGAGCTGGTCGAGGTCGTCTCGGGGCGCGACGACGTCAACCGCCGCTGGGCGCAACTCCAGCAGAGCACGCGCACGCAGGTCCGGGGCTTCGACCGGCCGCCGTACGCCTCGGTCGAGGAGCACACCGAGCCCAACCCGATCGAGCTCGAACTGCTCAAGCGCGGCGTCGCCTACCGCGTCATCTACGACAGCACCGTGCTCGCCCTGCCCGGCTGGCTCGCGGACGTCACCGTCGGCGTCCGGCACGGCGAGCAGGCCCGGGTCGCGGCCGGCCTGCCGATGAAGCTGGCCATCTCCGACGACCGGCTGGCCATCATCCCCCTGCTGCGCCCCGGCGACGACGCGGTGACGGCGTCCTACCTGATCCACCCCTCCCCCCTGCTCGACGCGCTGATCGCCCTCTTCGAGGCGGTGTGGGAGCGCGCGGTGCAGGTACGCCTCCCGGCGAACGGCGCCTCCCCGGGACGGCTGGAGCCGGCGCCGGACGGGCTGTCCGCCGAGGAGGCGAAACTGCTGACGCTGCTCGCCGCGGGCGCCACCGACAAATCGGCCGGCCGCGCCCTGGGCTGGAGCGAACGGACCGTCCAGCGCCACGTCACCCGGCTCATGCAGCGCTTCGGCGCCCAGACGCGTTTCCAGATCGCCATGGAGGCCACCCGCCGCGGGTGGATCTGACAGGGCTTCGGCCGACGACCCGGGGCCTCATGGCCTTGGAAGGCCGCGGCAGCCGCCGTCGCCTGCGCCGTCACCCCGCCTCCCGGCCTCGACACCGTCGTGGCATCGGCTCCGGCGCCGCGCTCCGGCGCTTCCCGCGCCGCGTCCCGGCGAGAACGTGCGGATCCTCCGAGCGCCGTGTCGCTCCCGCGGACCGGACGGGATGTCACAAAATGTCCGGGGTGCCGCGGGCACCGCAGGCGTTCCCCCGACGAGCCGCCAGGGAGTCCTCTTGGGTACCACCGTCGCAGATGTCATGGTCGCGGCTCTCGCGTCCTCCGGTGTACGGCAGGTGTACGGCCTGCCGGGGGACTCGCTGAACGGCTTCACCGACGCCCTGCGCCGCAACGGGACCATCGCGTGGGCCCACGTCCGGCACGAGGAGACCGCCGCCTTCGCCGCGGCGGGCGAGGCCGCGGTCACCGGGCGGCTCGCGGTGGCGGCGGGCAGTTGCGGACCGGGCAACCTGCACCTCATCAACGGGCTGTTCGACGCCCAGCGCAGCCGTGTGCCGGTCCTGGCGATCGCCGCGCACATCCCGCGGGCCGAGATCGGCGGCGAGTACTTCCAGGAGACGCATCCACAGGAGCTGTTCCGCGAGTGCAGCGTCTACCGCGAGATGGCGAGCCTGCCGGAGCAGGTCCCGCGGCTGCTGCGCATCGCGATGCGCTCGGCGCTGGAGCGCAGGGGCGTCGCGGTGCTGGTGATCCCGGGCGAGCTGTTCCTGGCCGGCATCGACCTGCCCGTCCCGCCCCGGCCCGTGGTCGGGACCTCCTCGCACGTACGGCCGGACGACGCCGCCCTGGCCCGCGCCGCGGAGGTCCTCAACAGGGCCGAACGGGTCACCATCCTCGGCGGCGCGGGCTGCCACGACGCGCACGACGAGGCGGTGGCCCTGGCCGACGCGCTGAAGGCGCCGATGGTGCACGCGCTGCGCGGCAAGGAGTTCCTGGAGCACGACAACCCGTACGACGTCGGGCTGACCGGCCTGATCGGCTACAGCTCCGGCTACCGGGCGATGGAGCACTGCGACGCCCTGCTGATGCTCGGCACCGACTTCCCGTACCGCCAGTTCTACCCGGGCCCCGACGTGCCGGTCGTCCAGGTCGACGTGCGCGGCGAGCACATCGGGCGGCGCACCGACGTCGACGTCCCGCTGGTCGGCACCGTCAAGGACACCGCCGCCGCGCTGCTCCCGTTGCTCCGTCCCCGGGCCGACCGGTCCTTCGCCGACCGGATGACCGGTCACTACCGGAAGGTGCGCGGCCGGCTGGACCACCTCGCGGCGGCCGGCCCTTCGGACTCCCCCATGCACCCCCAGCACGTCGCCGCCACCGTCGACAAGCTCACGACCCCGGACGCCGTCTTCACCGCCGACGTCGGCACCCCCACGGTGTGGGCGGCCCGCTACCTGACGATGAACGGCCACCGGCGGCTGATCGGCTCGTTCAACCACGGCACGATGGCCAACGCCCTGCCGCACGCCATCGGCGTCCAGGCCTCCCATCCGGGACGCCAGGTCGTGGCCCTGTGCGGGGACGGCGGCCTGAGCATGCTCCTCGGGGAGCTGCTCACACTCCGTCAGCTGAAGCTGCCCGTCAAGATCGTGGTCTTCAACAACACCGCGCTCTCCTTCGTGGAGCTGGAGATGAAGGCCGCGGGCATCGTCAACTTCGGCACCGACCTGGGCGAGGCGGACTACGCCGAGGTCGCCCGGGCGGCGGGGCTGTTCGGTGCCCGGGCCGAACAGCCGGGTCAGCTCGCCGAGGCGCTCTCGGCCGCGCTCGACCACGACGGCCCCGCCCTGGTCGACGCGCGCACCGCGCGCCACGAGCTGTCACTGCCTCCGAAGATCACCTACGGCCAGCTCAAGGGGTTCACCCTCTTCGCGACCCGCACGATCCTGTCGGGGCGGGCGGACGAGATCGTGGAGCTGGCGAAGACCAATCTGCGGGATCTCGGCTTCGACTGAACGCGAGGCGGGGGCGGGCCCCGCGGACGCCCGCCGGGTGCCGCTCAGCGGGGTGCGTCCGGCGCCACCAGCGTGCGGACGAGCGGGACCCGGACCAGGACGAACGCGCCCGCCACCACGAGCAGCGCCCCCAGCAGCATGGGCAGGAGCCACCAGCCTCCCCGCAGCTGCTCCTCGAACACCGTCACGCCCAGCGCGAGGCTCACGGTCGCGTCCCCCAGCGTCAGCGCGGGCTGGGAGGCCACCAGGGGCCCGGACTGCATGGCGTTCTCCAGGAGGAAGACGGCCGCGACCCCGACCAGCGCGAAGCCGTAGGTCTGCCACACGGTGAAGAAGGCGGCCGCCCCGTCGGTGGCCCACACCTGCGTGGCGTCCTTCAGGAGCCCGGCGGTCAGCGCGTAGCAGATGGCCGCCGACAGGCCGAAGCAGGCGGCGCGCACGCGGCCCTCGGGACGCCGGACGGCGGTGCCGACGAGCACCAGCACGGCGGCGGCACAACTCGGCACCGCCATCGCCCACAGGCCGGTGCGCGGCCGGTCCACCCCGCCGCTCGGTGACGCGGCCCACAGCCCCACGCCCAGCCCCACCACCATGGCGGCGACGGCGGCCCAGCCACGCGGCGGAAGCCGGCGGCGCAGCACCAGGCCGCCGATGAACAGGGCGAAGGGCAACTCCAGGACGAACAAAGGCTGGACGAGCGAGAGCGCGCCGTTCAGCAGGGCCAGGGCCTGGAACGCGGCCGCCGCGATCACCGCGCCGAATCCGGCGAGCCACACGGGCTTGCGCAGCAGTTCGCCCATGAGGGCCGGACGCAGCCCCACCGAGAGCGGGACCGTGCGGGCCGCGTAGCGCTGGAGCACGGTGGCCAGGGCGTTGCTGACGGCCGCGAGCAGCGCGAACAACACGGCAAGGGTGGTCTGCACCAGGGCTCTCCTCCGGATCCCGGCCCACGCTAACCGCTGCGCTCCCCCACCGCGCCGCGCGACGCGTCGCAGCTCCTCCGGCCTCCGGCAAATGCGGTTGACGCCGCTCGCCGTCCACCGGTTTCCTGCTGCGATGTCGACCCTTCGCATCGAACGGCCCCATGGCGACGCCATGCTCGAGGACTGGCGGTTCGTCCACAACACGATCATCCCCACCGGCCCGCTCTCCCTCGACGACGTGCGCGAGCGATCGCAGCGCAACCACCTGGAGGTCGCCTACCTCGGTGACGCCGTCGTGGGCTGCACGACCGTGCGGCCGCCCACCGGGGAGGAGGGCACGGCCACGGTCATCGCCCGGGTGCTGCCCGACCACCGGGGGCAGGGCTTCGGCATACGGCTCTACACCCGGGGGATCGACCGGGCGCGCGAGTTGGGCGCGGTGGCGGTCGAGACGGTCGTGCTGGCGTCCAACACCGAGGGGCTGCGTTTCGCGGAGGCGCGCGGCTTCGTCGAGGTCGAACGCTACGTGCTGCCCGGGGACACCATCCCCTACGTCACCCTGCGGCTGGCCTGAGGCCCGTACCCGCGCACGTACCCGCGCCCGCGTCCGATCCGCCGGGCTGACCCCCCGAGAGCACGGTCAGGAGCGGTCCGCGGGAGCGCTGCGGCGCAGGTAGCGCTCCGCCACCTCGCGCAGCCGGTCACGGCCGAAGCTCCGCCCGTGTCCGGGGTGGACGACGGAGACGTCCAGGTCGGCGAGGAAGGCCGCGGTGCGCCGGTAGGCCGGCACGTCGGACTCGGGCAGGTCGTCGACGAGGTAGCCGTCGTAGACGGCGTCGCCGGAGTACAGCGCCCCCGTCCGCTCCTCGAGGAGGGCGACGGACCCCGGCGTGTGCCCCGGCAGGTGGAGGACGGTGAGGGTGCGGTCGCCGAGGTCGATCCGCTCGTCCCCGCTCAGGGTGCGGGTGAGGGTCACCGGGCCGATGCCGTAGCTGCCGGGGTCGTACCCGGGGCCGGGCAGGGCGTCGAGGAGGAGCTCCGGGAAGGACGCGCCCACGTCCTCGGTGCCGAGCCGTTCGGCGAGTTCGGGCCCGTACAGGCTCGCCGGCACGCCGCGCGCCAGAGCCGCGGCGTCCGCGGTGTGGGCGACGCGCTCGGGGAACTCGTCGGCGCCGCCGACGTGGTCGAGGTGTGCGTGGGTGAGGAGCAGCAGCGGGTCCCTCGCCAAGACGTCCGGAAGCTCCCGGTGCAGGGGCACCACCCCGAGACCGGCGTCCACGACGAGGTCGCGTTCGGAGCCGCGCAGCCACCACACGTTGGCCCTCACGATCTGGTGGGCGTGCGGCTCGCTGATGCGGACGATTCCGTCCTCGATGTCGCGTCGCTCGTACCAGTGCGTCATACCGTCCCAGTGTCCTCGCCCCGGACGCCGGCCCGGAGGCGGGGTCCACAGGTGGGGCAGGGGCGGGACCGCAGACGGGGACGGGGTGGCCGGGCCTCCCCGGCAGCCATGTACGCGCTGCCGGTGACGACCCGGCCACCCCGGTCGTGGACCGTCAGTTGCGGATGATGTTCTCCGCCTGCGGTCCCTTCTGTCCCTGGGTGACGTCGAACGTCACGGCCTCACCCTCGACCAGTTCGCGGTAGCCGTTGCCGGCGATGTTCGAGTAGTGCGCGAACACATCGGGGCCACCTCCGTCCTGTGCGATGAAGCCGAAGCCCTTTTCCGAGTTGAACCACTTCACGACGCCTGTCGCCACCGCGTCCATCCTTCACGTGCCAGCCGCCGAGCCACGCCGACTGCGTGACCCGGAGTCGCCTCCTGACGGAGACGGCCACGGAGCCCTCCTTACCCGACACGGGGCGTTTTTACGCCGGGTCCTCGCATCTGTACGTCCCCTGCCGCAACGCACCGCCCCGCGGCGGGCACCCTGGGCCCCCGCCCGGCGGGCGGACCGGGCGTGGGCGCGCGGCAGCAGGCCATGGTGAGTGAGCTGGTGGGCGGCCCTGTACGGCAGGGGCTTCGCCCGCGACGTCCTCCCGGGCAGCGACGGCCTCGACGAGCTGGCTCCCGAGGTGGCGGAGCGACTTCCCCCTGCTCTCCTTGATCGTCTTCGGCCTGATCCGCGCTCACGAGAGGACCCTCGGCGCCGCACGCGTCGCCGTCTGGCCCGCGTCCACGGCCACCGAGGACTTCCCGCTGTACGGCCCGGCCGGGGCCGGTCTGCACGGCGCGACCGGGGTGCGCACCGCCTACTGGATGCTCGGGTGCGTCGGCCCGGAGCAGTGGGCGCGGACCCCGGGTACGGGCGCCGCGGCCAAGATGGGGGCCCTGCCGCCGAACCACTCCCCCGGGTTCCGTCCCGATCCCCGGCTCGCCGTCCCCGCGGGCGTGACCGCGCTGACGGCGGCCGCACTGGCGCAGCTGGCGGAGCCGGCACGGTGAGCACGCGGTGAGGACGCGGTGACGGCGCAACCAGCCGCCACCAGCGCGGAATTCGCCGCTCCAGCCCCCGGAGCCGTACCGGCGCGGCCGTGACCGATCGGGTGCTCTCCGCAACGATCTCATCAAAGGATCTTGACTTGCGGGCACGCGGGGCCCTGAATAGGACGGCGCCCGCCCGTCTCCGGGGAGGCACAGCCGTCGATCCGGGGAATGAGGAGGGTGCGGTGTCGATGAGGGGTGGAGGTACGGATTGAAGACGCAGAGGAAGGTACGCAGAACGGGAGTGCTCGACGTCGGGTGCCACAGCGCCCTGCTCACGATCGTGGAACGACGGGCCGACTCGCCGCTGGAACCGGTGCTGGCACGCAAGGTGCGGCTGCGGCTGCACGAGACGCTCGACGCGGCGGGACGGCTCGACAGGTCGGGGGTGCGCAGCGTCCAGCACGCGGTGGCGCTGACCCTGGCGGCCGACGGGGGGCATTCGCTGCCCTCGGTGTACGCCTTCGCCACTTCCGTCATCCGGGACGCGCCGAACCGCGACGAGGTCATCGCGCAGGTGGCACGGACCACGGGCATGCGCCTGCGGGTGCTGTCGGGCGAGGAGGAGGCCCGGCTGGCCTACGTGGCCGCCCGCCAGTGGGCGGGCCGGGACGGACGGCCGCTGCTGGTGCTCGACATCGGGGGCGGCACGCTGGAGATCGCGGCCGGCACCGGGGAGCAGCCGCACGCGGTCCACTCGCTCCCCCTCGGAGCCCGCGCCGTCAACCGCCGCTGGGACCTGGTGGACGCCGTCACCTCCAAGCGGCGGCTGCACGAGGTCCGTGACCGTCTACGCGCGTCGGTCGGCGAGCTGGGCGACGCCCTGCCGCGGACGCCGCGGGACGGGCGGGTGCTGGCCTCCTCCAAGACGTTCACCCAGCTGGCACGGCTCGCGGCCGCCCGCGGCACGTCCGACGAGGGCCCGGACCGGCTGACGCTGAAGCAGGTGCGGGAGATCGTGCCCGTCCTGGCCGCGAAGGGCCCGGCGGGGCGCGCCAAGCTCCCGGGCATCTCACGGCACCGCGCGGGTCAGTCGCTGGCGGGGGCGCTGGTGGCCGAGACCCTGATGGAGATGTGCGGGGTGGACAGCGTGGAGATCTGCCCCTGGTCCACGCGCGAGGGGCTGCTCCTGGAGCGCCTGGAGTCAGTGGCCCCGGCCGTTCACCGCCGCGCCGGCTGAACCGTCGGCGGACACGGCCGCGCCGTCACCCGCCGCGCCCCAGTCAAGGCGCAGCACCGCCAGGTCGTCCGTGTGGCGTTCCCCGTCCAGGTCACGGACCTGTCCGATCAGCGCGTCGAGGTGCGCGTCGGGCGCCGTCACGGAGGTCCGGGCCAGCAGGCGCAGCAGCCCCTCCGCGCCCAGCCGCTCACCGCCGGTGCCGGCGTGGCCTTCGATGAGGCCGTCGGTGTAGAGCGTCAGGGTGCCCCGCTCCGGCAGGTCCAAGGCCGTGGCGGGCCACTGGTCCAGACCCGGCGCGATGCCGAGGGCGACGCCGTGGGCCGCATCGATCGGTCGCGTGACGCCGCCGGTGGTCAGCAGGGGCTCGTGATGCCCGGCCAGGTGCACCGTGGCCCGGGACGCTGCGAAGTCCAGGGTGAGCAGGGTGCACGTGGTGAACAGGTCGGGGTGCGAACGCTCCGCGACCAGCATGCGCTCCAGCAGGCGCAGGAGTTCCGGGCCGCGGTGGCCGCCCAGGGTCAGCGCGCGCCAGGCGATGCGCAGGCAGACGCCGAGTGCCGCGGCGTCGGGGCCGTGGCCGCTGACGTCGCCGATCACGGCGTGGACGCGCCCGTCGTCGGTCTGCACCACGTCGAGGAAGTCGCCGCCCAGCAGGGCGCTCTCCCGCCCGGGGAGGTAGCGGCTGGTGGCGGTGACGGCGGGGGTGGCCAGCAGGGGCTGCGGCAGCAGGCCCCGTTCGAGGCGGGCATTCTCCTGTGCGCGCAGCCTTCCGGCCTGCAGGTCGGCGCCGGCCCGTTCGGCCTGCTTGCGCTGGACGGCGTAGCGCACGGCGCGCTGCAGGAGTTCCGGTTCGACCTTGCCCTTGACGAGGTAGTCCTGGGCGCCGGTGGCCAGGGCCTCGGAACCGGCCTGCCCCTCGGCAAGGCCCGTCAGGACGATGACGGCGATGTTCGGGTCGGCGCGCTGGATCTCGGCGACGGCACCGGGGCCCGCGGCGTCGGGCAGGTGCAGGTCGAGCAGGACGCAGTCGGCGGCCCGCGCGGACAACTCGAAGCAGGCGTCCGCCAGGGTCTTGTGCCAGACGAGCGTGTACCGCAGCGAGGTGTCGGCGAGCATCTCGGTCACCAGCAGGGCGTCGCCGGCGTCGTCCTCGACGAGCAGGATCCGGTGGTGCGTGACGGGGGTGAGCGGCGTGGGGGGTGTCGTCACGGTCGGGGCTCCCGCGTGCCTCCCGCGTCGTCCGCCGCGGCGGACGCGGGCCCGGACTCCTGCCCGTGGTCGGTCCGCTGTGCGGGGAGGGTGAAGGCCATGCGGGTACCGGGGCCGTGCTCCGGGTCGATGCCGATGGTGCCGCCGTGGAACTCGACGATCTTCTTGCACATGGCCAGCCCGATCCCGTTGCCCGGATAGGCGTCCTTGGTGTGCAGCCGCTGGAAGATCACGAAGACCTTCTCGGCGAACTCGGGGTCGATGCCGATGCCGTTGTCGGTGACGGAGAACCGCCACAGGTCGCCGTCGCACCGGGCCGCGACGTGGATCCGCGGTGCCCGGTCGGGGTGTCGGAACTTCACGGCGTTGGAGATCAGGTTCTGCCAGAGCATGCCCAGTTGCGTGGCGTCGCCCACGACGGTGGGCAGCGGGTCGCGGGTGATCTCGGCGCCGGACTCCTCCAGGGCGACGCTCAGCGCCTCCTCCGTCGCGCCGGCGATCCGCTCGAGATCCACGGTGCCCTGCTGGTTGTGGACCCGGCCCACCCGGGAGAACGCCAGCAGGTCGTTGATGAGGGTCTGCATGCGGTTCGCGCCGTCGACGGCGAACGCGATGTACTGGTCGGCCCGCTCGTCCAGCTGGTCCCCGTAGCGGCGCTGCAGGAGCTGGGTGAAGCTCGACACCTTCCGCAGCGGCTCCTGCAGGTCGTGCGAGGCGACGTAGGCGAACTGCTCCAGCTCGGCGTTGGAGCGCTTGAGGTCGGCGGACTGCTCGTCGAGGAGCTGCCGGGCCCGCTCGGCGAAGGAGAGCTCCTCCGCGAGCCGGCGCCGCATGCCCTCCACGTCCCCGCCGAGCCGGCGAAGGTCGGCCGGGCCGTGCACGGTGATGGGGTGGTCGAAACGGCCCCGCGTCACGTGCCGGACCTCGGTGCCCAGCAGCTCCAAGGGCCGGGTGATGCCGCGGCGCAGGCCCTCGAAGACGAGCACGGCCAGCAGCACGATGACGGCGGCGATGGCGGTGAACACCACGTTGCGCAGCCGCACGGCGGCGTCCAGCTGGGTGCCGGCGGTGATGCGGGCCTGCCGCAGGTGCTCCTGCTGGGAGCCGAGGGCGTCGCGGACCCGGTCGAAGGCGGCCCTGCCCTCGTCGGCCCGCTCGGTGGCGAGCGGCACGGGCTCCCCCGGCGTGGCCGAGGCGGAGGCGACGGGCCGTGCGATCAGCCCCTGCCAGGCGGTGGCCGCGTCCACGACGGCGTCGAGGTCGGCGCGGGCCCGCGCGTCGCCCTGGACGAGGGGACGCAGCCGGTCGAGGGCGGTCCGCTCGTCCGCCAGCCCCTGGGTGTACGGGTCGAGGAACTCCCGCTGCCCGCTGAGCCCGTAACCGCGGACACCGGTCTCCTGGTTCACCAGCGCCGCTTCCAGCCGGACCGAGTTGACCAGGGCCGGGGAGCGCACGTCGACCAGCTGGTCGGTCAGGGCCGAGCTGCGGTCCAGCGCCCAGATGCCGAGCGCGCCGAGCGCGGCGAGCACCGCGAGGGCGAGGCTGACCCCCACCCGGAGCCACCGCCGGGTGGTCCACGCCGACAGCCGTCCCGGGCCCGAGGCGTCTTCGGGCACGCGCGCCGCCTCCGGCCTGCCGGCCGCCTGCACGATCGTCTCGCCCGTTGCCACGCTGTGCGCCTCCGCTTCCCTCGCCGCCGCCGGATGCCCGAGGGCGGAACCACTGTATCGGCCACCCGACAACACTTGTTGTCGTGCGATTGTGCAGGTCCTAAGGTGGGGGCCATGCCTGGCACCCACTTCGCTCCGCGCCTGCCGGAGGACGAGCTCGCCGCCCTGGCGATCGGCGCGGTCGACGACCTCGCCCGGCGACTGGCCCGTCGTGCCCTCCGCCCGCTCACCGTCCCCGGGGCCACCGACGACGGTACCGAAGCCCGCGGAGACGCCCTGGCGTACCTGCACATGCTCAACCTCCTCCAGCAGGCGGTCGGGCACCTGGAGAACCAGGCGGCCGAGCAGGCGGCCGCCGCAGGTGCCGGATACCCCCAGATCGGCCGGGCCTGCAACATCAGCCGCCAGGGCGCCCGCCGCCGCTGGCCCGGCCTGGTGACCAGCGACACCCCCCACCGTCCCCCGCGGCGCACCGACCGGACCCGGAGCCAATGATGATGACCGCCCCCGCCCGCCCCCACGACGTGCTGCTGGTCGAGGACGACCCCGCGGACGCCATGCTGATCGGGGACGCCCTCGCCGAGCGCGGTGCCCGCAACCTGACCCAGGTCGAGGACGGCCTCGCGGCGCTGGAGTACCTGCGCGACCCGGCCAACCGGCTCCCCGACCTGATCGTCCTCGACCTCAACATGCCGCGGATGAACGGCCACGAGCTGCTCTCGATCCTCAAGAACGACGAGGAACTGCGCGCGGTCCCGGTGGTCGTCCTCACCACCTCCGCGGCGCCCGACGACGTGGCCGGCGCCTACCGGCAGCACGCCAACGCGTACGTCACCAAGCCGGTCAACCTGGACGACTTCGAGCGCGCCGTGCACAGCATCGACGCCTTCTACCTGGACACCGTCACCAAGCTCCCCCGCCAGTGAACGCGACCGGAAGCGGATGAGCGTCAGTCGCGGAAAACGGGGTAGACGGACGGCTGGCCGCGCCTGAGCGCGGCCGGCCGGGAAGCAGTACGAAAGGCACCACCATGGAACCGAGGCTGGACGGCCACCCCGCCCACCTGGCCGACTGGCCGTGCATCCACGCCGGATTCGCGCACGAGGGCGACTCGGAGGCGATCTCCGCGGCGCGGCGCTTCACCGGCGGGTTCCTCGCCCGCGTCCAGGGCGAGCACGGCGTCCCGGTACCGGTGGAGACGGTCGAGACCGCACAGCTCGTCGTCAGCGAGCTGATCACCAACACCTGCAAGTACGCTCCGGGCCCCGGTCTGCTCGACCTCGAGGTGGACGTCGACACGGCGACGCTGCTGGTGTCCGTGTGGGACACCAGCAGCACCCTGCCCCTGGCCCGCGCCGCCGAGCCGGGACGGATCGGCCAGCACGGCCTGGAGATCATCCTGGCCCTGTGCGAGGGCTACGACGTGCAGCGGCAGCCGGTGGGCAAGCGCATCACGGTCCGCATCTCCCTGGAGCCCCGGACCCGCTGAGCCGCGGCACGCCCGGCCGTCACGGCGATCGGGTGAACCCCCGGCCCCGCCGGGTTCACCGGCGGGCGCGCATGGAAGGTGCCTCACGCGCCGGTCCGCCGCCTCCGGCGCCCCGCCCGGCCACCGGAACAGGACCGTCCAGGAGCAACGCCATGACCAGGATCGCCGTCATCCTCGGCAGCACACGCCCCAGGCGCCTCGGCGAGGCTGTCGCCCAGTGGGTGTACGAGAACGCCGCGCTGCGCGGCGACGCCGAGTACGAACTGGTGGACGTCGCCGACTACGACCTCCCGCTGCTCGACGAACCGCTTCCCCCGTCGCTGGGCCGGTACAGCCGGCCGCACACCTTCGCGTGGGCGGAGAAGATCGGCTCCTTCGACGGCTACGTCTTCGTGACGGCCGAGTACAACCACTCGATCCCGGGGGCGCTCAAGAACGCCATCGACTACCTCTTCGCCGAGTGGAACAACAAGGCGGCCGGGTTCGTCGCGTACGGCAGCGTCGGCGGCAGCCGCGCGGTGGAGCACCTGCGGCTGGTGATGGCCGAACTGCGGGTGGCCACCGTCCGTGCCCAGGTGGCGCTCTCCCTCTTCCGCGACTTCGCCGACATGAGCCGCTTCGAGCCCGGCCCGCGCCGCGCGGGCGAGCTCGGCGTCGTCCTCGACGAGGTCCTGGCCTGGACCAAGGCCCTGGAGCCGCTGCGCCAAACGCCGTCCTGACCCAGGTCCCGCCCCGCCCCTCCCGTGCCGCACGGCCCCTCGTAGGGTCCTGTCATGGACGGACGACAGGGGGGCGGTACGCCGGCGTGCGAACGCTGCGGTGGGACGGTGGCCCCGGACGGTTACTGCTGGGACTGCGGCGTCGCCCAGGCGGCGTTCCGGTCGCGGGTGGAGGTCACCGCGGGCGGTGCGGCGGGCGCCAGCGACCGGGGGAAGCGGCGTGAGGTGAACGCCGACGCGATGGCCGTGACCACGGCCGGCGCGTGGACGATCGGCGTGGTGTGCGACGGAGTGTCCATGTCACCCCGGTCCGAGCGGGCCGCCCGGCTCGCGGCCGAGGTCGCCTCGGAAGCGCTGGCCTCGGCGTTGCGCGCGGGGACCGTGCCGGAGGTCGCGCTCGAGGACGCCACCCTGCGCGCGGGACGCGCGGTCGCGGCACTCGCGGTGGCACCGGAGGAGGCACCGGCCTGCACCTTCGTCGCGGGCGTCGCCGGTCCGGACGGCCTGTGGTGCGCGTGGGTCGGTGACAGCCGTGCGTACTGGCTGCCGGACGAGGGCCTGGCCATCGCGCTGACCGAGGACGACACCGGCGAACTCGACGCCCTGACCGGCTGGCTGGGCGCCGGGAGCGGCGAGCCCGTACCGCGGGTGCGCAGCGGCCGGCCGGCCGTGCCCGGCCGCCTCCTGCTGTGCACCGACGGGCTGTGGCGGTACCTCCCCGGCGCGGAAGCGCTGCGGGAGCGGCTGGCTTCCGCACCCGGCTCCCGGGGCGGCGGCGGGCCGCTGGACGGCGCGCGCGCACTGGTCGGGTACGCGCTCGACGCCGGCGGGCACGACAACGTGACGGCGCTGCTCCTCCCCGTTCCGGCCGACGTCCCGCCACGGGCGGGGGCGACGGGAGGGGTGTAAGCAAGAGATATGCGTTTTGCACCACGCGCAGGCACGTACTGGTCCGCCGAGCGGACCCCTGCCCTGATCGCGGTCCCGGTGCTGCTGATCGTGGCGATCGTCATCAGCGACCTGGTGATCCCCACGGAGGGGCACCTGGGTCCGCTGCTGGTGGTGGCGCCGGCACTGACCGCGTCGTTCGGCGGGCTCCGGCTCACCGCCCTCATCGGAGGTCTGGCGGTGGCGGCGCTGACCGTGGTGTCGGTGGCCGACGGCACCATCACCACGTCGTACCGGCAGAGCGAGATCATCGCGCTCGTCCTCGTCTCGGCCCTCACGGTGCTCTTCTGCCGGCTGCGCGAACGGCACCAGGCCGAGCTGCAACAGGTGCGCTCGGTGGCGGAGGCCGCCCAGCAGGTCGTCCTGCAGCCCCTGCCGGAGCGCATCGGCCCGCTGCGGATCGCCTTCGACTACCAGGCCGCCGAGGACCAGGCCCGGATCGGCGGCGACCTGTACGCGGCGGTGCGCACGCCCGGCGGCACCCGGCTGCTCATCGGGGACGTCCGCGGCAAGGGCCTGCCCGCGATCGGCGACGCCTCACTGCTGCTCGGAGCGTTCCGCAGCGTCGCCTACCGGGCCCCGCCGCTGCCCGCGATGTACGCGCACCTGGAGGCGACGGTGTCCTGGAAGGCCGCGCAGGGCTGCGCCGACGGCCTGGAGGAGGACACGGCGATCGAGTCGTTCATCACCGCGATCCTCGTCGACTTCCCCGACGACCGTCCCGAGGTCCGCATCCTCAACTGCGGCCACCCGTCCCCTTTCCGGCTGGCCGCCGACGGCCTCGCGCCCCTCGACCCGACGCAGCCCGCGCCACCCATCGGCCTGGGGCTGCTCCAGCCCTCGCACCCGGGCGTGGACACCTTCCCCTTCGCGCCCGGCGACATGCTGCTGCTCTACACCGACGGCGTCACCGAGGCCCGTGACGCGTCCGGCCGTTTCTACCCCCTCGCCGAGCGCATCGCGTCGTGGCCGGGTCAGCAGACCCCGGAGGACCTGGTGCGGCACGTACGCGAGGACCTCCTCGTGTACTGCGGGGGCCGACTCGGCGACGACGCGGCGTTGATCACCGTACGGCGGGAGCCGCTGGGCCTCGGCCTGTCGTATGAACCACGGGCGGTCGACGGGCCCTCGGCCCTGTCCGGCGGCCCGGAACCCGGTCCCCCCACGAGGGTGCCGCCCTTCGGCCCCGAGCGGGAATGACCCGCCCCCGCGCCCCGTCACCCCCGGCCGTGTCCCGCTGTCGGAGCGCTGACCTACGCTGGGGCCGCCCATGCGACCGGCGGCCCCGACGTACCCTGCCCAGGGGCCCGCCCGACCGGAAGGACGGTCCATGAACGAGCAGCGCCCGATCGACTGGGACGAGGCCACGTGGCTCAACACCCCGCAGGAGGCCGCGGCGGACGGATCGGGGATGCTCGTCACCACCCGTGACAGCAGCGACTTCTGGCGCACCACCGCTTACGGCTTCGTACGCGACGACGGACACGCCCTGCTCACCGCCTTCCCGGGGGACACCTCGATGGAGGTGACCTTCCGCGCGGACTTCGACACGCTGTACGACCAGGCCGGGCTCATGATCCGCGTCGACGCCGAGAACTGGGTCAAGGCCGGGATCGAGATGTCCGACGGCGTGCCGCACCTCGGCGCGGTGGTGACCCGCGGGGTGTCCGACTGGTCGCTCGCGCCGGTGCCCGACTGGGCCGGACACGCGGTGACCGTGCGCGCCAGCCGTTCCGGTGACGCCGTCACGATCCGTGCCCGCCGCGACGACGGTCCCTGGCGGCTGGTCCGGCTGGCGCCGCTCGCCCCGGACGCCGCCGCCACCGCGGGGCCCTTCTGCTGCTCGCCCGAACGCGCGGGGCTGCGCGTGGCCTTCACCGGTTTCACCCGGGGCGCCGCCGACTCGGCCCTGCACGTGGAGCCGCAGCAGGCGGGCGCCGGGGACCACTGAGGGCCGGTGAGGAGACGATGGGGTTCGTGGGCGGGATCTGGCGGGTGCTGAGCGAGGGGGAACCCGTCGGGGACATCACGATCGAGGAGGCCGACTTCCCGTGGTTGTCGGGGCGGTTCGAGCCCACCCCGGCGTTCGACCGGGTCCGGCCGCTGTTCGCACGCGAGCTCGCCCTGATGCAGTCGGCGATGACCGCGCCGGCCGAGGAGGACGAGCCCTGGGCCGCGTGGGAGGCGGCGTACGGCGAGGTCCGGCGTGCGGTGTCGCTGCACTCTCCCTCGGGGCCCGTGGCCGAGTTCCTGCTGCACATCGAGGACGACCAGGCCTGGTTCCGGTGGAGTGACGAGCCCTTCGACGACGACTCGCCGAGCGACTGACGTCCCCGCCCCCGGCACCCCTTCCCCCTGAGCCTGGTAGTGGCACTACCAGGCTCGCTGCTTGACGTCACGACCTGGCGGTCGCAGCGTGGGGAGCGTGGACAAATAGTGGCAAAGGCAACATTTCGAACATCACCTACTTGACTGCGGGACCTCACAACCCGCAGAGCGGTGGGGCGCCGCTCTTACTGTCCGGCGCTGTGGCCTTTGAACCCTCGTCCACGCCCAGGAACCGACCGGGCTAGGAGAGTTCTCATGCGTATTTCCAAGTGGCCCCTCGCCGCAATGGCAGGCCTCGCGCTCGCCCTTGGGGGTGCGGCCTCAGCGGCCGTCGCGGCACCGACGAGCTCACCGGCCTCAGCGGTCAGCTACGCCGAACACGGCGGTGGCGGCGGCGGTGGCGGTGGCCACGGCGGTGGTGGCGGTGGCGGCCACGGCGGCGGCGGTTACGGCGGCGGCGGTTACGACCGCGGCGGCTGGGGCGGCGGCTACGACCACGGCTACGGCGGTGGCTGGGGCGGCGGCTACGACCACGGCGGCGGCGGTGGCGGCGGCCACGGTGGTGGCGGTGGCGGCCACGGCGGCGGCGGTGGCGGTGGCGGCCACGGCGGCGGCGGTGGCGGTGGCGGCCACGGCGGCGGCGGCAACGGCGGCGGTGGCGGCCGGTAACACCCAGACCGGGGACCGGTCCCCGACCAGCCCCCGGCACCGGCCGAACATCTGGCGACCGGCCACAGCAGGCCTCTGACCAGCGACTGGACGGTCGCGCACCTCACGGAAGCGGAAGCCGCGCCCACGGGAGACCGGTGGGCGCGGCTTCCGCTCTTCGCGTCTTCCTGCGCCCGGCACATCCGTTTCGCGCGGCGAATTATCCGATAAGGAATGTTTCCCGTGAAACATCCCTTAGGTACTATATTGACACTGTGCTCATATCGCCGGATCCGGCGGGGTGGCGGCGGTCCGGCCGACCTCAGGGACGCACCATGTTCGACCTGTCCTCAGCAGTCTCCGCGGGAACCGGCCAGGGCTTCTACATCGGCGGTCGCTGGGTCGCCCCCGGCGGGACCCGCCGCACACCCATCGTCTCCCCCTCCACGGAGGAGGAGTTGCTGCGCGTGCCGCTCGCGGACGCCCGGGACGTCGAACGCGCGGTCGCCGCCGCGCGCACGGCCTTCGACGAGGGTCCCTGGCCACGGATGTCCGCACCCGAACGCGCCGCCCTCCTGAGACGACTGGCCGACCAGGTGCGCCGGCGGCTGCCGCTACTGGCGCGCCTCTGGACGGCCCAGGTCGGGGCGCCGGTCGCCTTCGCCGAAGGACTCGTCCAGGCCGGTGAGGGCCGCTTCGACTACTTCGCCAAGCTCGCCGGCTCGTACGCGTTCGAGGACCGCCGTCCCACCTCCCGGGGGCACGCCCGCGTGACCCGTGAACCCGTCGGCGTCGCAGCGCTGTTCGCCCCCTGGAACGCCACCTTCAACATCTTCGCGCACAAGATCCCCGCGGCCCTGGCGGCAGGCTGCACGGTGGTCGTGAAGTCGCCGCCGGAGAGCCCGCTGGACGCCCTGGTGATCGCCGAGTGCGCCGAGGCGGCCGGGTTGCCGCCGGGGGTCCTCAACGTGATCACGGCGGATCGCGAGGGGTCCCGGGCGCTGGCGGCCTCCCCCGGCGTGGACAAGATCAGCTTCACCGGCAGCGTGCCGACGGGCCGTGCCGTCGCCACGGCCGCACTGGAGCGCTTCGCCCGGGTCACCCTCGAACTGGGCGGCAAGTCCGCCGCGATCCTGCTCGACGACGTCGACCTGCAGGACACCCTCGACACGCTCACCCCGCTGAGCATGCCCTTCGCCGGACAAATCTGCTTCGCCCAGACCCGCATCCTGGCGCCGCGCTCCAGGATCGCGGAGGTCGTCGGGGCGTACGCCGACCGCGTGCGCCTGCTCAGGGTCGGCGACCCCTGGAGCCGTACGACGCAGGTCGGCCCCGTCCTCAACGCCCGGCAGCTGCGACGCGTCCTGGGCTACATCGACAGCGGCCGCCGCGAGGGCGCGAGGGTGGTGACCGGCGGCGGCCGCAGCCCGGGCCACGAGCACGGCCACTACGTGCTGCCCACGGTGTTCGCCGACGTCGAGCCCGGGATGACGATCGCCCGCGAGGAGATCTTCGGCCCGGTCGTGACCGTCCAGGCCTACGAGGGCGTCGACGAGGCGGTGGCGATCGCCAACGCCACCGACTTCGGCCTCAGCGGCAGCGTCCACGGCGCCGATCCCGAACGCGCCTACCAGGTCGCACGCCGGGTGACGACCGGCCAGCTGAGCGTCAACGGATTCGAACTGGCACCCTCGGTCCCGTTCGGCGGCCGGAAGTCCTCGGGCCTGGGGCGCGAGGGCGGCCCCGAGGGGCTGGAGGCCTACCTGGAGACCAAGGCCGTCTTCATGCCGGGTCCGTGACATGGCCGCCGACGCCGTGCAGCAGATTGCGCACGATGGTCTCCGCGAACCCCTCGCTGACGGGGTGGTCGGCCACCAGGAGCCGGAAGTAGCAGGCCCCCCACAGTTGGTCGATCAGCACCTGCGGATCGATGTCCGCCGCCAGCTGGCCCCGGTCCCGCGCCCGCTCCAGGACGGCGGCCATGCGCGCGCGGCGCGGCCCGGAGTAGCGCTCGCGGAACAGTTCGCCGAGAGGGGGATCGGTCTGGGCGCAGCCGATGAGCTCGGACACGACCCGTCCCGCGGGGGTGCCGCACAGGTGCCGCACGAACTTCCGCATGTGGGCCGTCAGGTCCGCCTCGATGTCGCCGGTGTCCTCGAAGACCAGACGCTCGTCGACGACGGCGACGTAGGCGTCGAGGGCCAGCGCGCCCCGCGACGGCCACCACTTGTGGATGGTCATCCGGCTCGCCCCGGAGCGCCGCGCCACCTTCTCGACCGTGAAGGCGGCCATGCCCTCGGCGAGGAGCAGTTCGCGCGCGGCCGCGAGCACCTCGCCGCGGACCAGGGCGGCCGGCCGGCGGCCCTGCCCGGGCCGCGGCGCCTCGTCGGTCCCCTTGGCCGCCCGGGCGCCCGCTCCGCGCGCTGCGCTCATTCCCGGCTCCGTCCTGCGGTCGGCCCGCCCGCCCCGCGGTGGAGCACCCCGTACGGGCCGATCACGGAAATCACTGCCAACGAGCCTATATCGGGCGTCCCGTCGATTCCCCGGAGCGACAGGACCGTCCCGGACCCGGACTCCGAGAGGAACACTCGATGATCGTGTACGACAGGCTGTACATCGGTGGTGCCTGGACCGCCCCGGCGCATCCCGGGCTGCTGGACATCCGCTCACCCCACGACCGCTCCCTGATCGGCCGCGCCGCCCAGGCCGCGCCGGGCGACGCCGACGCCGCCGTCGCCACGGCGCGCGCCGCCTTCAACAGCGGGTCGTGGCCGCACTTGGACCCCAAGGAACGGCAGGAGGTGATCCGGCGGGTGAACGGGCTGCGCGAGGGGCGTGCGCAGGAGGCGGCCGCGCGGGTGTCCGCCGCGACCGGGACGCCCCGCCGGTCCACCGACGCGGAGCAGGCCTCCCTCACGCGGCGGGTCGACGCCTGCCTCAAGGCCGCCGAGGAGCTCGGCTGGGAGGAGGTCGTCCATCCCTGTGACCCCAGCCCCGGGTTCGACACCATCGTGCGGCGCGATCCCGTCGGCGTTGTCGCGGCGGTCATTCCCTGGCGGTGCCCGTTCTCGGCCGCCACGGCGCGGCTGACCCCGGCCCTCCTGGCGGGCAACACCGTCATCCTGAAGGTCACGCCGGAGAACTCGCTGGGCATGGGACTGCTGGCCGAGCTGTACGCCGAGGCCGGGCTGCCCGAGGGCGCGCTGAGCGTACTGCCCGCAGACCGGGACACCGGCGAGTACCTGGTCACCCACCCGGACGTCGACGCGATCGCCTTCACCGGCTCGGCCCGGGCCGGCCGCCGCGTCGCCGCCCTCGCCGGCGAGCAGCTCAAGCGGGTCCGGCTGGAACTGGGCGGCAAGGCGGCCGCGATCGTCCTGGACGACGCCGACGTCCCGCGGACGGTGCGGGGGCTGTTCACGTCGCCCGGCGACGACGGCGGGACGTGCGCCGCGCGGACCCGCGTCCTCGCCCCGCGCCGCCGGTACGAGGAGGTCGTCGCGGCGGTCGAGGAAGCCGTCACGTCCCTGAAGGTCGGTGACCCGGCGGCACCGGACACCCGCATCGGGCCGATGGCCGGCCGCGAGCGGCAACAGCGGGTGATGTCGTACATCGAGCTGGGCATCGAGGAGGGCGCCCGGCTGGTGACCGGCGGTCCCCGGGTCCCCGCCGGCCTGGAGGAGGGCTACTACGTGGCACCGACGCTCTTCGCGGACGTCGACCCCCGCATGCGCATCGCCCAGGACGAGGTCTCCGGCCCGGTGGTCACGGTCATCCCCCACGACGGGGACGACGACGCGGTACGGATCGCCGACGACTGCGAGTACCGCGTGTCCGGCGGAGTGTGGTCCACCGACCCCGAACGCGCCGTCGCCGTCGCGCGCCGGCTGCGCACCGGCCCGGTGACCGTCAACGGGGCCCCGGCGGGCCTCGACGGGACGGCCGGCGTCGACGCGTACGTCGGGCACCGGACGATCACCCGGCCGCGCTGAGGGCACCCGGACCACCCGGGGGTCAGGGCGCGACGCGGCCGAGGAAGCCCCGCACGTACCCGGCGACGGCGTCCAGGTGGCTCTCCAGGGCGAAGTGCCCGGTGTCGAGGAGGTGCACCTCGGCCTCGGGCAGGTCGCCGAGGAAGGCGCGGGCGCCGGCCGGGGCGTAGACCTCGTCGTTCGCTCCCCACACGGCCACCAGCGGCACCTGACTGGCCCTGAAGTACTCGTGCAGCGCCGGGTGGAGGTCCAGGTCCCGCGTGTGGTCGCGGAACAGCCGCAGCTGGATCTCGTCGTTGCCGGGACGCTGCAGGAGCGCGACGTCGTGGGCCCAGGTGTCCGGGCTGACCAGCCCCGGGTCGGGGACGCCGTTGAGGTACCTCCAGCGGACGGCGTCCGGGGTGAGGGCGTAGCGCACGGCCTTCTCGTTCCCCGGTGACGGGTCGGCGGCGTAGGCCCGCACGTCGGCCCAGAAGGAGTCGACGAGGCCCTCCGCGTAGGCGTTGCCGTTCTGCGTGACGATCCCGGTGATCCGCGCCGGGGCTCGCAGTGCCAGGCGCCAGCCGATCGCCGCTCCGTAGCCGTGTACGTACAGCGCGTGGCGTCCGACGCCCAGCCGGTCCAGCAGGGCGGCCGTCACGCCGGCGAGGGCGTCGAAGGAGTAGGGGAAGTCCTGCAGGGACGGCATCGAGGACCGGCCGAAGCCGATGTGGTCGGGCGCGACGACCCGGTAGCGGTCCGCGAGCAGCGGGATGAGGTGCCGGAACATGTGGGAGCTGGCGGGGAAGCCGTGCAGCAGGACGACGACGGGGGCGTCGCGGGGGCCCGCCTCGCGGTAGAAGACCTCCCGGTCCGCGACGGCGGCCGTGAGGTGGTGGACCGGGACCATCTCTGACCTCCTGGGAGCACGACCTTCCTGTCGCATGCCACGTGGGGCACGGGAATCACGTTCCGGCGGACGGATTCACGCGGTTGCTGCTCCGTGCTCCGGCAGGGGCTCCGGCAGCCATGCGATTCGGTCCCCTTGCGCCCCGCGCCACAGCACCGGGGCGCAGGCGGGGTGAGTAGCCGTACTCATGCCCGCGGGCCGACCCGGCGGGAGGATGGTGGCAACGAACCCTCGGACGCAGGAGGTTGGAGACGGCCATGGGGAGATTCCTCGGCGCGGTGCTGGCGCTGGCGGTGACCGCGGGGGCGCTGGCACTGGTCTACGCGGTGGGCGCGCCGCTGCCGGTGGTCCTGGGCGTGGGCGCCGGGGTGCTGTGCCTGCTGTGGCTGCTGGTGCTGCTCACGGTGCCGTGGAACGTCTACTTCCGGGCGCACGCGGTGCTGGCCGAGATCGCCGTGAGCCGGGAGAAGGGCCTGGTGGTCCCCCAGGCGCGGGACGCGGAGGCCGCGCGGATCGCCCGGACGATGCTGCGGGTCGCCCTGGCGGGGCATCTGCTCACGACGGCCGGGGTGGTGGCGGTGACGCTTGCGACCGGTCGCGGCGCGGGGTACTGGATCGCCGGGTTCTTCCTGCTCAGCACGGTGTTCCGCCCGGCGGGCGCATGGTTCGGGCAGCTGCGGAAGCGGCTGGGCACGCTGCTGAAGGACGTCACCTACCCACGCGATGACGTACTGGAGCTGAAGAAGGGCGTCGAGCGCACGGACAGCGGCATCAAGGTCCTGGAGGAGAAGGCCGAGGAGCAGTACCGCGCCCTGGCGGAGCTGCGGCGCACGGTGGACGTGCTGGGCGTGTCGGCGTACGAGCGGGCCGAGGACACCGACCGCCGGATCACCGCGCTGGCACGCGAGTTCGAGGCCACGGTCAACCGGCTCACGGACAACGAGGAGATCATCACGGGTCTCAAGGCCTTCCTCCGGCTGCTGCGGGCGGGCGACGCGACCGCCTGACCGGAGGCGTGAACGGTCTCCACCCGCGGCCGAGGGCCCGGTCCTACGCGGACGGCGCGTCCGGGCCCGCCGCCGAGGAGCTGAAGCCGGTCAGCTTCGCCGGGTTGAGCACCCACATGAGCTGGTCGATGCCCTGCTCGGAGGCGCTGATGGCCAGCAGGGCCATCGGCGTGCCGGCCTGGGACACGAGCGCCGCGGTCTGCCCGTTCGCCTCGACCCACGCCACCTCCGTGTCGGGCCAGAAGCGCGGGGCGAAGGCGGTGATGAACTTCGCCACCTTGGCGCTGCCGACCACGGGGAACTTGGAGGCGTTGCGCACGGCGCCACCGCCGTCGCCGTAGTTCACCACGTCCGTGGCGAGCAGCTTCTCCAGGCCGGACAGGTCACCCGCCCTGGCCGCCGCCACGAACGCCTCGAGGAGCCGGCGGTGCTCCGCGGTCCCCACCTGCTCGCGCCGCCCGGCAGCGATGTGCTTGCGGGCGCGGCTGACGAGCTGGCGGGAGTTGGCCTCGCTCAGGTCCAGCACGGTGGCGATCTCCCGGTACGGGTAGTCGAACGCCTCGCGCAGCACGTACGCCGCCCGCTCGGTGGGCGTCAGCCGCTCCAGCAGGAGCAGGACCGCGAACTCGACCGCCTCGCCGCGCTCGGCGCCGAGGACGGGGTCGGCGCGCGTGTCGACCGGCTCCGGGAGCCAGGGCCCGACATAGCCCTCGCGCCGCACGCGGGCGGACTGGGTGACGTTGATCGCCAGGCGGGTCGTCGCGGTGGTCAGGAACGCGGTCGGATTCTCCACGGCGTCGCGGTCGGCGGCCTGCCACCGCAGCCAGACGTCCTGGACGACGTCCTCGGCCTCCGCGGCACTGCCGAGCATCCGGTAGGCGATGCCGAACAATCGGGGGCGCAGAGCCGTGAACACCTCCGCGGCCTCGTCGAGCGAGCAGTCGCGTTCCGCGTCGCCTGGCTGCATCGTCGCGTTTTCCTCCACCGTCAGATCCGCCCGACTGCCCGTTCCAGCCTACACAGACGGCGATTTCCTCCGGGCCCGGGGGCACTTCGCCCGGGCCCTTTCCGCGCAGTTCAGGAGCGCCGTCACCGTACGGCAGGCATTTCCCGCGCCGCGTGCGAATTGCCCTGGCGGGCCCGCGGGGGGCCTTCCCTCCGGGTCGGGGAATTCCGGGGCCATTGCGGACCCATTCCGGTCGCGGCCGCCGGGCGCACGATCCCCAAACTCTGACCGGGCAGCGGCTCCGTTTGTGACAGCCGGATTCCGCCGGTGATCCCGGCCGGTTCCCCGCGGCGTGCTCACAGATCTTCACGGAATTTCGCACACGCGTTCCAAAAAGGCCGCGGAGCAGGGTAACGTTACGTATCGCAGCAAGATCCGCACAGGGAGGGACGGGGCATGGAGCCCACCACTACGACAGTGCGCCGTGGGCGCCCGCAGGGCTCGGACAACCCCGGCCCCGACGGGCTGACCAATCGACAGACCCGTATCGTCGAGGCGATCCTGGGCTCGGTGGAGAGCCGCGGTTTCCCGCCGTCGATGCGCGAGATCGGTGAGGCCGTGGGGCTGGCGAGCACGTCCTCGGTCGCCCACCAGCTGGCGGTGCTGCAGCGCAAGGGCGTGCTCGAGCAGGATCCGCACCGGCCCCGCGCCTACCGCGTGCGGTGCTCCTGGCCGTCCCAGCACGGCTCGGAACCGGGTGCGGAGCCCGTCAGCGCCTCCCCGTCCGCGCGCGTGCCGGTGATCGGCCGGATCGCGGCCGGCACGCCGATCCTCGCCGAGGAGCAGGTCGACGAGGTCTTCGTACTCCCCCGGCAGATCGTCGGCGCGGGCGAGCTGTTCGCCCTCAAGGTCGTCGGCGACTCCATGACGGGCGTCGCGATCTGCGACGGCGACTGGGTCACGGTGCGCAGCCAGGACGCCGCCGACCACGGCGACATCGTGGCCGCGATGATCGACGGCGAGGCCACCGTCAAGCGGCTCAAGCACGAGGGCGACCGGGTCTGGCTCATGCCGCACAACCCCGCCTACGACCCGATCCCCGGCGAGGAGGCGGTCATCCTGGGCAAGGTGGTCGCCGTGCTGCGACGCCTCTGAGGCCGGGCGTCAACGCCCGCTCAGTCCGTCGCCCCGGGCAGCACCGACCGGAGCCCGCCCAGCAGATGGGCCCGGAAGCCCGCGTCGTGGTAGGCCTGCGCGGAGTGCCCCAGCGCGGTGTAGAAGACGGGCCCTCCGCCGTACTCGTGGCACCACACCAGCGGATGGTCCGCGCCCATCGAGCCGCCCGTGTACGAGGACTCGTCCGCGCAGGCCAGGACCCGCACCCCGGGGCGGGGGCTGCGGTCGAAGTCGTACCACTCGTCGGTGACCTTCCATGCCGCGCCCAGGTGCGCGGTGGCCGGATGGGCGGCGTCCTCGACGAGGACCGTGCCCGCCTGCAGGGGCGGGTGCCCCGTGAAGCGCGCGCCCAGCAGCTCCCCGTAGTAGGGCCAGTCGTACTCCGTGCAGGCGGCGGCGTGCACGCCCATGAACCCCGCGCCGTCGGCGTGGTGCGCCGCGAGGGCGGCCCGGCCCGCGTCGCTGAGCACCTCCCCGCTGGTGGAGAGGAACACCACGGCGTCGTACGCACGCAGACCGGCCCCCTCGAAGTCCTCGGGCCGTTCGGTGGCGTCCACCCGGAAGCCGTGCCCGGCTCCCAGCTCGGTGAGGGCCCTGACGCCGTCGGGGATCGACTCGTGCCGGTAGTCGGTGGTGCGGGTGTAGACGAGCACACGGGGGTCGCGGCGGGACAATCGGCTCTCCCAGGACGGTGACGGACGACGGGCAGCGCCCACCAGTCTCCCCGGCGCGGTCCGGGCGTCGACGGCGGCCCGGGTCCCGTCAGTGGCCGATGCTGTCGATCAGCTCGCGGGCACCCTGCCGCAGCAGCGCCACCGCGACCGACGTCCCGAGGGTGGCCGGGTCCAGCGGTCCTGCCCATTCGTGGGCGTCGAGGACGGTCTTGCCGTCCGGGGAGAAGACCCGGGCCCGGAGCGAGAGCCGGCCGTCGCGTTCGGCGTGGGCGTAGCCGGCGATGGGGCTGTTGCAGTGGCCCTGCAGGACGTGGAGGAACATCCGCTCCGCCGTGGTCTCCCGGTGCGCGGCCGGGTCGCCGAGGTCGCTCACGACGTCGATCGTCTCGGCGTCACCCTCCCGGCACTGCAGGGCGAGGACGCCGGCGCCGATCGGCGGGATCATCGTCTCGACCGGGAGCACCTCGCTGATCACGTCGGTCCTGCCGATCCGCTCGAGCCCGGACACGGCCAGCAGCAGCGCGTCCGCGTCGCCCGCCGCGAGCTTCTCCAGGCGGCGGTTGGCGTTGCCCCGCATGGGGACGCAGGTGAGGTGGGGGTGCGAGGCCATGATCTGCGCGATGCGGCGTACGGAGGAGGTGCCGATGCGCGTGCCGGGCGGGAGCCGGTCGAGGGTGAGACCGCCGGGGTGCACCAGAGCGTCGCGGATGTCGTCCCGCTTGAGGAAGGCGGCGAAGACCGTCCCGGCGGGCAGCGGCCGGTCGGCGGGGACGTCCTTCACGCAGTGGACGGCGAGGTCGGCCCGGCCCTCCAGCAGCGTGGCGTCGACCTCCTTGGTGAACGCGCCCTTGCCGCCGAGCTGGGCCAGGTCGCCCATCCAGCGGTCACCGGACGTGGTGACGGGCACGACCTCCGTCCGGATGCCGGGGTGGAGCGCCGCCAGTTCCGCGCGGACGCGCTCGACCTGGGCCAGCGCCATCGGGGAGGAACGGGAGACGATGCGGATCAGCTCGGGGACTGCCATGCGCCCACGGTACGGCGTCCGGCACGCGTCCCGCGCAACACCCCGAACCCCACGCGCCGTGACGAGGGCGGGGCTAGTGTGTCCCGCGGCGCCCACCGGGAGGGCGCCGGCGCGGAGCGGTGGCGCCACAGGGACAGGCGACGGGGTAAGCGCACGATGACGCAGGAACGACCCGTGCCCGGCGCGCTGTCCCCCGAACCGGCGACGCCCACCACCACCATCGCCACCGTGCCCGTGCGCCGGTTCCCGGCCGGTCTGCGCCACCGGCGTCCGCTGTACGTCCTGGCCGTGCTCGTGCTCCTGGCGCAGATGGCGTTCGCGATGGTCACCACGGCCGTCCAGCAGACGCCCACCATCGACGAGCCGGTGTACGTGGGCACCGCGACGGTCTATCTGCGCGAGCACAGCCTGCGCTTCAACCCCGAACACCCGCCGCTCGGCAAACTCGTCATCGCCGGTGGTCTGGCGTTCGCCCACCCCCACCTCGACCCGGCCTTCGAAGGCGACCAGACGGAGCTCGGCCGCAGCGTGCTCTACGAGTCGGGCAACGACCCCTGGTGCCTGATGCTGGCGGCCCGGCTGCCGATGATCGTGCTGACCCTGCTGTTCGGGCTGGTGGTGCTCGCGTTCGCGCGCGATCTCACCGGGCCCGCCGGGGGGCTGCTCGCGCTCGCCCTGTACGCGTTCTCACCGGACGTCATCGCGCACGGCTCGCTCGCCACCCTCGACGTCCCCGCGGCCGGTTTCCTGCTGACGTCGGTGTGGGCGCTGTGGCGGGCCCGGGACCGTCCCCGGCGGTACCTGCCGCTCGCCGGTGCGGCGTTGGGCGCGGCGGTCGCCACACGGATGAGCACGCTCCCCGCGGTGCCGGTCCTGTTGCTCCTGGCAGCGCTGTCGGTGTGGCCCGTGGGTGCGCGGAGCGCGGAGCGGCCCGGCACCGCCCGGTCGCTGCGGCGTGCCGCGATCGCGGCGGGCGGGGTCGGGCTCGTCGCCGTCGCGGTGGTGTGGGCGGCCTACCTCGTCGTCGACCCGCGTCTGCGCTGGACCGCGCCGGACACCCTGCCGGCGCTGCACGGACTGCGGGGCTGGGCCGTGGACGCGCTCCCGTTCCCCCGGGCGTACCGGGACGGGATGGCCGTCCAGTTCGGCTTCGAGGACTCGACGTTCGACGGCTTCCTCTTCGGCCGCCACTACCGCGGGGCACTCTGGTACTACCTGCCCGCCGCGGTGCTGGTGAAGACTCCGCTCGGGACGCTGGCCCTGTGGCTCGCCGGCACCGCCGCGCTGCTCGCCCTCCCACGGCTGCGCCCCGCCGCCCCGTACCTGCTCGTCCCGGCGGCCGTGCTGACGGCCGCCGCCATGACCGGCTCACGGGACTTCGGCGTCCGCTACGTGGTCTTCCTGCCGATGTCGGGTGCGGTCGCCGCGGCCTGCGTCACCGCGCTGCGACGGCGGTGGGCTGACGTGGCGGCGGCAGCCCTCGTCGCCTTCGTCGCCGCCAGTTCGCTGCGGACCTTCCCGTACTACCTGCAGTACTCCAACGAGGCCTTCGGCGGCACGTCCCGGACCCATCTGCGCCTGCACGACTCCAACGTCGACTGGGGCCAGGACCTGGGCCGCCTCGCGGACCGGCTCCGCGACCGCTACCCCGGCGAGCGGGTCTGGCTGGTCTACAAGGGCAGCGGGGTCCCCGCCCACTACGGCATCCACGCCGCCGATCCGCGCCGGGTCCCCGAGGACCAGGTCCACGGGCTGCTCGTGGTGTCGGACTCCTCGGTCGCGAAGGCGGAGGGGCGGCTGGCCGCGCTCATCGCCGGCAGCGAGCCGATCGACGAGGTGGGGCACTCGATCACGATCTACCGCCGCGGCTGACGACCGCGCCGCCCCCGTCCGCGAGGGGCGGCGCCGGGCACGGCGAGGTCAGGGCTTGCGGGCCACCACGGCGTAGACGTTGATGTCCGCGTCGGTGACGTCGGTGATGCTCCGGTAGCGGATCGCGTCGATGTCCTCGAGGCCCTCGATGAACTCCGGCGAGGCGTCGGCGTGGGTGGCGAGGGTGTCGTCGACGTCGTCCGGGCGCCAGTGGTGGACGGGGACGAGCCCGGGCTCGACGATCTCCAGGCCGTTGTCCGTGACGAAGCGCAGGACCTCTGCGTGCTCGCGGAGCACGAAGGAGAAGCCGCGGTCCTGGTAGGTCTTGGCGACCTTGGCGATCTGCTCCGCGTTGAGGTCGGAGGTGAGGTGGCTCAGCACGACGTGGCTGCCCGAGGGCAGCGCGTCGACGAGGTGCTTGACGATGCCGTACGCCTCGTCGTCCTCGACGAAGTGCAGGACGGCGACGAGCACGAGCGCGACGGGCTCGGTGAAGTCCAGCGTGCCGGCCGCCTGGCGCAGGATCGCGGCGGGGTCGCGCAGGTCCGCGTCGATGTAGTCGGTCCGCCCCTCCGGGCCGCTGGTCAGCAGGGCGCGCGCGTGGGCCAGGACGACGGGGTCGTTGTCGACGTACACGACCCGCGCCTCGGGGGCGATCCGCTGCGCGATCTGGTGCACGTTCTCCTGCGTGGGCAGTCCGGTGCCGATGTCGAGGAACTGGCGTGTGCCGGTCTCCCCCGCGATGTGGTTCACCGCGCGGCGCAGGAAGTCCCGGTTGTGCCGCACGTCCAGGTAGCCCCGGGGATTGGCGGCCAGCGCGGCCGCGGCCGCCTCGCGGTCGACGGGGTAGTTGTCCTTGCCGCCGAGGAAGACGTCGTAGACGCGCGCCGGGTGCGCCTTGGTGGTGTCGATCCGCCGGCGGAGCTGCTCGGCGGAGTCGTAGTCGTCGGGAGCGTCGCTGCCGCTGCTCATGGCCATCCCCTGGGGACTCGAATACGCGATCTGATCTGCACACAACTTAGCTGGTGAAACGGCGAGTTGGCGCAACCCCCGCCCACTCGTGCGGGCGGTCCGGGCAGGAGCGCGCAGAAAGGCCGGAACCTGCCCTCCCGTTGGCCGTCCCCGCTCGTTGACCTTGGTGACCGCACGACCCCGGAGCTCCCCTGGAGGCTCGCTTGACGTCGATCCACGACGGTGCACCGGCCGCCGGTGAACCGCGCAACGCCTCGGTGCTCATCCACAACGACCGGGGCGAGTACCTCCTGCACCTGCGCGACCACCGCCCGGACATCCGGAACCCCGGCGCCTGGTCACTGCTCGGCGGCGGCCGTGAGCCGGGCGACGTGTCCCTGGAGGCGACCGCCCGGCGTGAACTGCGCGAGGAGGCGGGGCTCGACCTGCCCGCGCTGCGCGCCTTCGCGGTGGAGCACGTCCGCGAGCCGGACGGATCGCTCCTGCCGGTCCAGGTGTTCACCGGCCGCTGGAACGGCGATCCCGACGCCCTGAAGCTGACCGAGGGCGTCCTACTGCGCTGGTTCCGGCCCGAGGTCATGCCGCGGCTGCGGTTGGGCCACGCGACCCTGGAGCTCGTCCGCCGGCACGCCGGGCTGTCCGTGCCGCCCGGCACCGCGGCCCCGACGGCCGGGCGGGGCGTCCTCCACGTCGTCGGCGCGCACCTGTACCTGGAGAACGCCGCCGGCGAGGTCCTGCTCGGACTGCGTCACCCCGACTCCGCCTTCGCCGGTGGCGAGTGGCACTTCCCCGCCGGGCACTGCGAGCAGGAGAGCGCCGTCGCGTGCCTGGTCCGCGAGGCGGACGAGGAGACGGGCCTGCGGATCAGGCCGGAGGACGCCGAGTTCGCGCACGCCGTGCACCTCATCGACGCGACGGGCGGCCGCCCCCGGCTGCAACTCGTCTTCCGCGTACGCCACTGGCAGGGCGAACCGGTGGTCCGCGAGCCCGACAAGTGCCTGTCCTGGCGCTGGTGGCACCCGGACGCCCTCCCCGAACGCCTCGTGCCGTACACCCGCGCCGCGATCGAGGGCATCCGGGCCGGCCGCCGCTACACCGAGTCGGGCTGGACGTGACCCGCGGGCCGGGCCTGCCGGAACCCGAGGTGCGGCGGTTCGCGCAACACGCGCTCGGCCCGATCGAGCGGTGGACGGACACGTCCTGGCCCCGCGAGAGCAGTCGGGTGTGGCGGGTCCGCGGCGCGGACGGCCTCGTCGGCTACGTCAAGATCCACCAGAACGACCGCTTCCACAGCCGGGAGGTGACCGCCTACCGGACCTGGGTGCCGACCCTGGGAGCCGCCACGCCGCGCCTGGTGGCGGCCGACGAACGGCTGCGCGCGGTCGTCGTGACCGCCGTCCCCGGACGCCCGCTCCACGTCGGCGTCCGGCCCCCGGAGGAGGAACGGGCGCTCTTCGTCCGCATCGGCGCGCTCGCCGCCGCCGTCCACGGCAGCGCACCGCCACGGCCGTCCTCCGGAGACAAGGGGCCCGCCACGGGGAAGCTCGACCTGCACCTGGACGGCGCCCGTGCCCACCTGGCCCCGGGTGACGAGGAGTTCGTCCGCGCGCTGACGGCCGGGGCAGCCGCGCTTCCCGCTCTCGACCTGGTGCCCACGCACGGCGACTTCCAGCCGCTTCACTAGGCAAGCCACATGTCGAGTTTCAACTTGTCGAGTTTCGCTTCGCGAGCGTACTTCGTCCCCACTTCTGACAGCGGGATGTCGACGTTCCCCGATGGATACCTCTGACAGTGTACTCATGCTGGGCGACGTCCTGCTCGGGAGAAGTTCCTGCGTACGCCGACACCGACCCGAACTCCTCATGATCCGGACGGAGTTGCGGGAACTGGATGCGATGCACGTCTCCTTGCCCGTTTTGCTCCGCTGTGTGAACATGGCACCGGCGGGTCAAGTGCCGGGGGGTGGGATGACTCAACGTCGAGGGATGAAACTCGTCGCCGCTGCCCGCCTGTGAGTCTCTTCCGGCCACTCGCCGACTGGCCCCTCCTCATCTGTGGGCCGGTTCTTCGGCGTGTGACGCCCACCAGGGTCAGCGTTTTCGTGGCCACCTCGGCCGCGTGTACGGTCGAGATTCTTCTCGGCACCGGCGGCCAGCAGGTCGCCGCCAGCCCGGCGACCCCCACCCGCGTTATCGGCGCGTTCCTTCACGTGAGCGTAGTGACCGTTGTGATCCCCAAGTCGGATGCGCTCACGCCGGACGTGGTCTATACCTATGACGTCCGCATGACGCCCACCGCTCCGGCCGGACCGCCCGTGACGCTGGCCGACCAACCGGGGCTGCTCACCGGGGCTCGGCCGCTAGGCTACAAGCCTGGCCTGCTGCCCACCTTTTCACTGCCGAACGTCCAGCGGCACCTACATATCGTGCACTCCTCGTGCCGCAAGCCGCACGGCGGCGGGCCGGACGCCCTCGTCATGGTCGACAGCCTGATCGCGGACGCGCACGACAATCAGTGGATCACCAACACGGCGGAGGATGCTCGGAGGCGTCCGCACCAGCTGCTTTTGACCGGCGATCAGATCTACGCCGACGATGTGGCGGTCAGCCTGCTGCCCGTGCTGATCGACGTCGGCGGGCTGCTGCTCGGCGAAGCGGTCAAGGAGCGCTTCCCCGGAAACATCACGATGACCGACGAAGCGGTTAAGCCCGGCCCCGCACGCCGCGACTACCTGAAGGAGAACACCAGGCTCTCCAGCGAGGCCATGGAGAACCACCTGATGTACTTCGCCGAATTCTGCGCGATGTACGTTCTGGCCTGGTCCGACGAACTCTGGGCCCGGAATGCCGACGGTGTCCCGCAGCTCGATCCGCTGGATCTCGACGTGATCTACCCGACGCCATGGACCAAGGACGACGAGAAGGCGCGTGAGCGGGCTCTGAGCGATCGGGCGGAGGTGCTGTCGTTCGCGGGCACGGCCCGCCGGGTGCGTCGTGCCCTGGCCAATGTGCCGACCATGATGATGTTCGACGACCACGAGATCAGCGACGACTGGAACCTCGACGGGCGGTGGGCGAACCACTCCCGGACCAACCCGGGCATGCATCGGATTGTGCGCAACGGCCTTCTGGCCCACGCGCTGTTCCAGGCATGGGGCAACGTGCCTGACCAGTTCGAGACCGGGCCCAGCCGGTCATTGCTCGACCTGATCACTGTCCCGGCCGGTCAGCTGAGCTCACCCCTGTCGGTCACGCCCGCAGCGGCCGACACGCTCCTCGACATCGCCCCGACGGGCCCGTCCGAGGCCAGTCAGCGGGTCATGTGGGACTGGACCCTGGACGGCCCGCAGCACCGGGTGATCGCGCTCGACACCCGCACCCACCGGGACTACATATCGGCCGGGCCGGACAAGGCCGGGCTGCTGACCGAGGCTGAGATGGCCCGCCAGCTCTCGGCCAACCAGCCCACCGACCCCGCGATGCTGGCGTTCGTGATCGCACCCGCGCCGGTGACCGGTCACCCCCTGGTGGAGGAGGCACTGCAGCCTCTGATGGCGGCCGCGAAGGGCAGCCGGACGGCTGACAACGAGGCCTGGTGCGTGAACCGCAATGCTTACGAGGCGTTCATGCGCCGTCTCGGCGCATTCGGCCAGGTGGTGCTGCTCTCCGGGGATGTGCACTACGGCTACACCAACCACACTGCCTACTTCGGCGCCGCCCCGCAGGCCCCGGCCCGGATCGTGCAACTGTGTTCGAGCGCGGCCAAGAACGCGGACACCCTCACCAGAATGATCCAGGCCATCGGGTTCCTGAAGATTGCAGGCCGCGGCTGGTTCGGATTCAGCACACCGATCACGAGCGACGGCGGCGCGAATCTGCGGGCAAGTCTCAAGTCCGGATCCGAGGGCAGGCCGGCCGACCGGTCGCTGCGGGACCTCTACTTCCGGCTTGTCGTCGAGGACCGGCTCTCGACGCCGCCGGTCATCCCCTCCGGCCCGTGGTTCAGTGACTCCGCGACGGCCGAGGTCGGTCAGATCGTCGCGCTTGCCCGGCCGGACGACTGGGCCTACGGCATCACCTACGTCAGAGACCTGCGCACCGGCGCAGAGCGCCTCACCGACCTGGGGATCACCGCCACCACGGACCTCCCGCGGGGCACGCTGGACTACATCCGCTGGCTCGGTGTCACCGTGGTGGGGGAGCCCAACATCGGTCAGATCCGGCTCCGCATGGTGCAAGGCGACCTGGAGGTCGTGCACCGGCTTCACTGGCTGGCCCCAGAACCGGACATGGATCCGGACACGGCGATCCTCGCCTACACCGAACACGTCGCGCCGTTGACCACGCCCGCGGCAGCCGAACGCCCGCGGGTCTTCAAGCTACCGGTGGTGACGCCATGAGCGAGAGCAACGCCCTGGAGGGGATCGTCGACGCACTCGTCGATCTCGTCTCACCCCTGGTCGACGCGGCGCAGGACGACGCGACCTTCGGTCGCTTCCTGGCCCAGATCGGCTGGACGGCGCGGACGCTCGACCTCGACGACGTCGCCTCCGCGGTGAGCATCCTGGTCAACACCCTGGAGGGCCTGGCCGACGACCTCTCCTTCGACTCCTTGCCCAAGCTTGTCGAGACCCTCGAATCGCTGAGCGGAACCGCCACCGCGATGGCCGATTTCGCCACCGCCTTGGGCCGGGCGGCCGGCGACCCCGCCGCATCGGCCGCCGTGGTGAGGGAACTGGCCGCAGACGTGCTGCAGCACCTGGTCCTGATCTGGATCGCCGGGCGGTCCCGGCCGGTCTACAGTGCGTTGAGCCTAATCGGGATCATCGACCTCCGGGTCGCGACAGCCGTCGCGACCGCCGGGCCCGACCCGTTGTTGCTGCGGGCGGCGGTGGAGCGCCCGGTTCTGGTGCCGGAGGCCTTCGCCGCCCTGTGCAGTGACCCGGCCGGGTACTTACGCGGCAGGCTCGGCGTCCAGCAGCTGACCTCGGCCGACGTGGCCGAGAAAGTACTGGAGAGCGTGTTCACCCCGATCCGCGAACTGGTCGCGACGGCCGGGGGGACCGGCAGCCTCGGCTCTGACCCGGCGCCCCTGGCAGCGGCCGACCCGGCCCGGCGACGGGCAGTCCTGATGCTGCCGCTCGGCACGGGCGGCGACAAGGTGAGGGCGTGGATCTCCCTGGCTGTGGCCCTGGTCCCGGCCGACTCCTCGAGTACAGCAGGGGACGTCGGGCCCGGACTGTTTGTTGAGCCTGGCGGGAGCCTTGATATCACCGTCCCGTTGCCCGGTTCGCGGCTGGAGCTGCATGTGACGGCCGGCATCGGAACGGTTTTCTTCGCCCAGGGCGGCGCGCCGGTCGTGCACGCGCAGAGCGCCGAAGGCGTTCACGTTCAGGTGGAGTTCGCCACTGTGCCGCCGGCTGCGGGAGCGGCGGCGATCACGCTGGGGGCCGACACCCTCGGGCTGACTGTCGGCGGTGTGAAGGCGACCGTCGACGCGCGTTTCGGTCGTCCGGACGACCCGAGCCTCGACCTCGACCTGGGCGCCGCCGTGCAGAAGGCGAGTTTCCACCTGGCCCCCGGCGAAGGCGACGGGTTTCTGGGCAAGGTGCTGCCGGCCGACGGCATCCACTTCGACTTCGACCTGGGCATCGGTTGGTCTTCCCGGCGGGGCCTCTACTTCAGCGGCGCGGCCGGACTTGAGGCCGAATTCCCGCTGCACACAAGCCTTCTCGGCGTGCTCACGATCGACCTCGTCCACCTGCGGCTGAGTGCCGACGGCACCGGCCTCGACATCGCGGTGGCAGCCACTGCGGCACTCAAACTCGGCTCGATCGCGGCCACGGTCGAGCGGATGGGGCTGGGTGCGCAGGCCGAGCTCGCGGCCGGCGGTGGCAACGTAGGTCCGTTCGACGTCAGCCCGCAATTCGTAGCACCGCGCGGCGTGGGCATGGTGATCAACGCCTCGGTGATCACCGGCGGCGGTTATGTGCTCAACGACCACGAGCACGGCCGGTACGCCGGCATCCTGCGGCTGAGGATCGGCGACATCGTCACCGTGACCGCCATCGGCCTGGTCACCACGAGACTTCCGGACGGGTCGCGCGGATTCAGCCTGCTCGTCATCATTACCGCGACCTTTCCGCCGATCCAGCTGGGGTTCGGCTTCACCCTGGCCGGGCTGGGCGGCCTGCTCGGTCTCAACCGCACGATGAACGTGCAGGCGCTGCGGGACGGCGCGCGCACCGGCGTACTCGACTCCATCCTCTTCCCGGTCGATCCGGTCGCCCGCGCGACCAAGGTGATAAGCGACGTCGAGGCGGTGTTCCCGATCGCCCCGGGCCGGTTCGTGATCGGGCTGATGGCCCGGATCGGCTGGGGCAGCCCCCGGCTGGTCACGGTCGATCTGGGTGTGATCGTGGAGCTCCCGCTGCCGCTGCGGATCGCCCTGATCGGGCGGATCGGCGTGGTGCTGCCGGCCGACGACGCGGCTGTCGTGGAGTTCCACCTCGACATAGTCGGGATCCTCGACCTCGGTCGGGGCGAACTGTCGGTCGACGCCAGCCTGCACGACTCCCGGTTGGCCGTGTTCGACATCTCGGGCGACATGGCCGTCCGGGTGGGCTGGGGGGCGACTCCGGCGTTCGTCATCTCCGTGGGCGGCCTGAACCCGAGATTCGAGCGGCCGAGCGGGTTCCCGGACCTCAAGCGCCTGACCATCGCCCTGGCTTCCGGCGAGAATCCGAGCATTCGCCTGGAAACCTATCTGGCCTTGACGTCCAACACCATCCAGGTGGGGGCCCGGCTCAGCGCCCATGCCCAGCTCGACGCAGGCTGGATCGGCCTCTTCACCGCCGACGTCTACCTCGGGTTCGACACGCTGATCACCATCGTGCCGTTCGAGTTCATCGTCGACATCGCCGGCGGCATCGTCATCCGCCGCAACGGCTCGCCGTTCATCGGCGCCGACGTACTGCTCACCCTCTACGGGCCACAACCCATGCGGGCGGTCGGTTACGCCGAGGTGCACTTCCTCGGCACACACCGAATTCCGTTCGACGTCACCGTGGGTCCGGCCGCCGCGGCGGCGGTCCTCGCGGCGGTCGACCCGCTCGGCGCGCTCCTTGCCGAACTCGCTCGGACCGAGTCCTGGAGCGCCCACCCGGCCCGGGACGAGGTCGGCATCTCACTGCGGGACACGAGTTCCGACGCCTTGCTCGCCCACCCGATGGGAGAGCTGACCGTGCGCCAGCGCATCGTTCCGCTCGGAGTCCGGATCGAGCGGTTCGCAGGCGCCCCGATCGACGGGGGGCCGCGCAGCTACACCCTGGGCTACCGGATCGGCGGCGCCCCGGTCCTCAGCGGAGACACGGTGCGCGACGCCTGGGCCCCCGGCGACTTCTTCGCCCTGAACGACGACCAGAAGCTGTCCCGGCCCTCGTTCGAGCACCTGGCCAGCGGCAACGCAGGCATCGCGGCCGTCGGCGTCACCCACGGCGCGGCCCGCGCCGGTGCCGAGGCCGACTACGAGACGCGGGTGATCGACGCCGACGAGCTTCCCCGGCCGGCCGCCGGCTACCAGGTTCCGGCCTCCGTCCGGCCGATGCTCGCCGCGTTCGACGCCGCCCGGCGCGCGGTCGGCTATACCGGTCCGGACCAGACGGTGAGCGTGTCCTCGCCCGGCTACCGGGTGGCTGACACCACCCGTCTGACACCGGACGGCGGCGGTCACCAGTCGTGGGTCGAGGCGAACGAGGCCCGCGTCGGCCGCCCTGGTCTCCAGGTGGTCGGAGCGCACGAGGTGACGCCATGAGCCGACCGACGTATCTGCCCTGGGTCCGGGCCGGGCTGGCCGCCGTGGTCACCAACGCCGACCCGCTGACCGGGCCACTGCCGACCCGGACCACGTTCAGCGCGACAGCTTTTGTGGATCCTGGTCAGGCCCGCTCGGTCGACGTCCGGGTGATGGGGCCCGGCGATGTCACCGGCACCGACACCGGCCTCGTCACCCGCGAGCAGCCGCAGGACAAGGCGATCGAGGTGGAGCCGAACTACTTCTGCGTGGCCGAGCTGCGCACCAGCGATCTGCCCTGGATGTTCACCCCAGCCGCGGCCAACCAGGACCGTCTGCGCCCTTTCCTGGTCCTGGTCGTCGTACCGGCCGATACCTGTTCGCTGGATCCCGGGTCGTCGGACCGCTTGGCGGTCCTGCATGTGGACGACGTCAGCACCCAGCTGCCGGACCTCAACCAGTCCCATGCCTGGGCCCACGCGGAGGTGCCGAGCGTGGCCGCGCTTGCCGAGTCGGCGCGGCCGCCCGGGATCTCCCGGCTGATGTGCCCGCGCCTGCTGCACTCCCATACGGCGTACATCGCCGCCGTGGTACCTGCGTTCGAGCCGGGTCGGCTCGCCGGTCTCGGGCTGACGGTGCCGGACACCCCGACGATGCAGCCTGCCTGGGACACGGCCACGGCCGGGGCGCTCGATCTGCCCGTCTATCACTCGTGGACGTTCGCCACGGGCGACGACGGAGATTTCGAAGCTCTGGTCTCACGCCTGCGGCGTGTGCACCTCGGCGGCGACACCGCAGCCGGCCGGCTCGCGGCCGTCGACGCGCAGGCCGGGTTGCCGGCGCTGGCCGAATGGCGGTTCCCGGGTGCGCTCGGGGTATGCCCCGACCCATCGCCGGAACCGGACTTCATCTCCGCCCTCCGTTCCCTCGTCGACGGCACGACCGTGGCGCACGGGCATCCCGTTCCGCCACCGCTCTACGGCGGCCGGCACGCCGCCGAAGCGACGATCGGTGGGTCGGTGAAGGCCTGGCTGAGGCGCCTGAACCTGGATCCGCGCTACCGCAGCGCCGCAGCCCTGGGGACCCTCCTGGTGCAGGAGCATCAAGAGGAGCTGATGGCCGCCGCCTGGGCCCAGATCGGCGAGGTGGAGGCCGCGAACGCGCTGCTGCGGCAGGCCCAGATGGCCCGCGCGGCGGCCACTGCCCTCCACGGCCGGCTGGCCGCCCTCGACGCGGCCGTTCTCGTCCAACTGGCCGGCCCGATGCTGACCCGTCTTATCGAGCCCGCGTCCGGTACGACGGTGAGCCACCGGATCGCGGGCAGCCGGGTGCCGCACCGGATGATGTCCGGTGCCTTTCGGCGGGTGCTGCGCCCGCGTGGGCCTCTCGCGCGGCGCTCCGGGCGGGGAGCGGCCGACCTGCTCGCGACCGTCGACTCCGGAACGCCCGTCGTTCCGCCCCGTCGCAAGCCGGACGGGATCGTGACGATCGACGACGAGTCCCCGGACGGCGTCCCGGCCTGGTGCACGATCACCCCGCAGAGCGTGTCCGAGCGCACCAGCACACGGGTGCGGCCGACGACCGAGAAGCAGTGGCGCGACCTGGTGGCGGCGCTCGCCGACGCCCAGCGGAACAAACCGCCGTGCAGGCCGGCGCCACCGCACGGTGGGCCGATCCCGCTGGTGGAGGCGAAGACCGCGGTCCTGGTCGCGACCGACCCGGCGACCACCGTTCCGGCCCGGATCACGGCCCGGATCGCCGGCCCGCCCGGTTGGTCGCCGGTCGACCCGCTTGCCCCCATCTTGGCCACGCCGCGTATCGACACGCCGCTCAGCCGTGATCTGATCGCGCTGTCGTCGAACCTGCTCCTGCCCGGGGTGTCGGCCCTGCCCCCCGAGGCGGTGACAGCCGTCCCCGCCAATCCCCGGTTCATCGAGGCCCTGATGGTCGGGGCCAATCACGAGATGATGCGCGAGCTGATCTGGCGCGGGTATCCCACCGACCAGCGCGGCACCTGCCTGCACCGGTTCTGGGACCGGAACGGGTCGGTGAGCGGGGCGGCCGACGACATCCCGGCCATCGACGAGAACTGGGCCGGGGAGCTCGGCTCTCACCTGCTGGGCGCCCTCGACCAGGTGGTGCTTGTCGTGCGCGGCGAGGTGCTGCGCCGGTATCCGCACACGGCCGTCTACGCGGTCCGGGCGGAATGGGTGCAAGGGCGCCGTCGGCCGGTTGCCGTGCCGCCCGGTCTGCTGGTGAGCGACCCCGCCCACCCCGAGTGGTACCCGCGGTTCGGGGGCACCATCCCGCCCGACGTCTCCTTCTTCGGATTTGACCTGCCGGACGACGTCCGTGGCGATGCCGACCCGGCGGCGGGTCGGCCAGGCTGGTTCTTTGTCCTCCAGCAGCCCTCGGCGCAGACCCGCTTCGGGCTCGACGCGACCCGCTCGGAGAACGTACCCGGTCAGGGGCCGGCCGATCTCTCCTGGCCCGCCGTCGCGACCAGCGCATCCGGTCACGTCGACCTGTCCGGCCCACTGTCCCAGCTCACGTTGCCCGGCTGGGGGCTGCAGGCGACCTCGGCCGACCTGGCCCAGTGGTGCGAGCAGAAGCCTTACCGGGTGTGCATCCATGCCTCGGACCTGCTGCCCGAGGAAGCGGCGTGACAACCTACGTCCGACTCGCGGCCCTGTGGCGCCGCCGGCAGGAGGCCGCGGCCGCGGTCGCCGCCGCCGTCCAGGAACTGAACGAGGCCCTGGCTGACGCCACGCCCGATCCACGCAAGGTGGTGGTCGCCCGGCGGCGGCTGGCCCGCGCCCAGCTGACCGAGGCAACGCTCGTGCGACAGCTTGGCGCTGCGCTGGAGGCCACGATCGGTGACCTGGACCAGGGCGTGCCACTCGTCCTGTTCCCCGTCCGGCTGGAGACCCGCTACGACGCTGACCCGGGCAGCCTGCGGCTGCGGATCCGGGTCTATCCCGACGACATCCACCTCGACGCCCACGAGCCGGAACTCACCGAGACGGAGGCCGAGGCCGGCAGGCAGTACTGGCGCACTTGCTGGACCGCGTCGGCGCCGGACCGGCTGCGGGCCTGGACGATGCTGGTCACCACGGCCGGGCCGGAACGCGCCGCGTGGATCGCCAGGGTGCTCACCCCGACCAACCTGCACAGCGATCCCGGACCTGAGTTCCCGGCCCCCGAGATCCGCGCCGGCCTCTGGACCCGCGCCACCCAGGCCCGGTTGCTGCCCGACTGCTGGCGGGCCGAGGCCTGGCGCGGGGGTGTACGCATCGCCACGGCCACGGGCGGACTGATCCGCCGCCCACTCGCGGCCGGCCCGGACCCGATCGGATCCGGGGACGGTCCCATCGATGCGGGCCTGCGCTGGATGACCCACTTCACCGCTGCCGTGGACGCCGGGATGGGCCTGGTGATGGACCTCCCGGATCGCGACCCGATCGATCTGCTCACCGTCGTCGGCGTGCGCGCCACGCAATCGGCGGCGGACGGGTCGGCAGAGCTCGCGGGCCTGCTCGAGGCCCACCGGTACGGGATCGGCAGCGGCCTCGACCTGGTCGCCGACGGGGCACCGACCAACAACACGGACGACGCACCCTCGGTCCACGGCACCGCCGACCCGACCGGGACGGGACGTTTCGTCGACCCGTTCGACCCGCCGTCCCGACCGGTCGCGGGCGACGGCGGTGACGCCGACCGCCTGGCTTCCGCCCTCGGTATCCCGTTCGAGGGGGTTGGCGGGCTGACGGGGGCCGGGCACCGCCGGGTATCCCTCGAAACCGACCTGGCGACGCTGCTCTGGCCGGCGACTTGGGGCTACTACCTGACCCAGTTGCTGCGGCTGGACGAATACGACCGGGCCGGCGCCGAATGGCGGCGCTGGATCACCGACTCCGTCCGGGCCGGCGGCCCGCTGCCCGTGTTGCGAGTTGGCCGACAGCCCTACGGCGTGCTGCCGGTGACCTCGATGGAGCGCTGGCGTCCCCCGGCGTCCGGTGCGGCCGGTCTGGTGTCGGTGGAGCTGGTGCGGCCGCTGCCGAGGGCGGACGGTCCGCGCCCCGCGGTCACTCAGGTCCGGGTGTTCGGCGGCTTGGACGGACAGGCGAGCTGGAACTTCCTCGAAGCGCGCGTCTTCCCGCTGGCGACGCCGCCCGGGGCGAGCTCGGTGGCAGTAGCCGCAGCCGCCATCACCAACGACGAGCGACTACAGATCGTCGTCGCGCACGCCGTGGCCGCCGATCCGGTGACCGGCGGAATCCACTGCATCACCACCGGGCTCGGTGACGACGGGTGCACGCCGCCGGTCGGTGTGACCATCGGCCCGCTGCCCGACGGCTTCCCCGAAGGCCGACTCCTCGGCCTGGCGACGGCGCTGGGGCGGGTCGCCCCGGGCGGGGGCGACACGCCACCGGATCTGGTCCTCGTTCTGCAATACGAACCAGCCGGGCCCGGTGGCTCGGACCGGACGTTCGTGCTGGTGGGCAACGGCTTCACTGGCACTGCGGCCACCGGTTGGTCCGCGCTCGTCGACGTCTCGGCGCAATTCGCCGCGAGCGAACGAGTCACGTCGGCCGCATTGCTACCACGGACCGACGGCGGCACCGACCTGATAGTCGTGACCGAGGACGCGTCCGCCCAGCAGGACACACCACCAGGACGGTGGCACGTGGGCCACCGTCTCGGCACCGACGGGCAGGTTTCCGTCTGGACCGGCCCCTCCGCCGTCGGCTCGTGGGCGTCCGCCGGGACCGGCTCCGCCGGAACGGCTCTCACCCTCGCCGACGTGGACGGCGACGGCGTCCCGGAGGCCCTGCTCGCGAACTACTGGGCCCACCCCGACGGAACGGCCTCGGCGAGCTACGACGTCGGATTCTCGCCGGTCGACGGCGTCTTCACCTGGCCCAGCGGATGGTTTCGCCACCTCGGCCGGCCGCTCGACCACGGCGCGTTACTCAGCGCGTCGTTCTGCTGGGTGCCGTGGACGCCGTTCCGCGACCCGGCGGTCGGGCTCGGCACGTCGAGTCGGCAGGTGAATGTGCTCCGCCGTCTGACCGGGCGCTGGAAGGCGGCCGTCGGGGAAGTCGCACACGTGCACGCCGCCGACGACGACCCTGACCGGACCCTGCTCGACCTGCTCGCCACCGACGCCGTCTCGGAAACGTTCGAGGCGCGGCCGTTCGTCGGCGGGACGACGCTCAACAACACATGGCGGGTGCTCGGCCGGAACCAGGCCGGCGGCTCGGCCACAGCCGTCATCGACGCCCTCCTGGCGGAGCTCGGTATCTCTCCGTCGCGCCCGGTGCGGCTCGGGCTCGGCGGCTACACCGACCTGGCCACCACCATCACCCCGACCAACCCGGGAGAGGACCTGACCGGCACCGCTCCGGGACCCGGCCGGGATCGGCCGCTGCCCTGGCTGCGGCGGATGCTCGACGCGACCCCGGCCGAGTTGCACGACACGTGGATCGGCCCCGACGTGTCGCTGCTGGCCCGGCTGGTCCGGCACAGCCTGCTGCAGGCCTACGCCGACGCCGCGTTCGCACTGGTGCCGGTGCCGTTTGCCGATCCGCCCCCGCTGACCGAGCCGGAACTCGTCGACCTGATCGACGCGACTTCGGCCGACCCGGTCGTGACGCGCACGCTGACTTCCTGGCGGCACCTCACGACGGCCACGTACCAGGGCGAGCCGGTCGCGGACCTGCTCCACCGCCTGGCGCGTGCCGGTGACGCGCCGCCCCGGATCCAGCTCCAGATCCAGCCCCTGACCGAGGCCATTGCCGCGCTGCGCCGTCTCGCGGCGCGGCCGGCCGGCGAGCTTGCCCGCCTCGCGGGCGGCGTCCTCGATCTGGCCAACCACCGGCTCGACGCCTGGATCACCGCAGTCGCCACCCGGCGGATGGAGGAACTGCGCGCATCAGTGCCGTCGGGAGTACACACCGGCGGGTACGGCTTCGTTTGTGACCTGCAGCCGGCGACGTCCGGGCCGTCCACCGGATACGTGCACGCGCCGTCCATGTCACATGCCGCCACCGCCGCTGTGCTGCGCTCGGGCCATCTGACCCACAAGGGCGAGCAGCTGGCCGTAAACCTGTCCTCCGGTCGGGTACGGGCGGCACTAGATGTGCTCGGTGCGCTCCGGGAGGGCCAGTCGCTCGGCGCGGCCCTCGGGTACCGATTCGAACGAGCGCTCTATGACCTGGATGTGGCCCAGTACCTGACTGCCGTGCGGCAGCTCGTCCCGCTGGACGTCGGCCTGCTCACGCCCGCCCCCGCGGGTGTGGACGTGTCCACCGTGGCCGCGATGGTGACCACCGACGGGCTGGCCCTACTCACCCTGCACGAGGGGGCGGGCCTGCCCTGGGGCACGACGCCGCCCGGCCAGCAGCAGTCGCTGCCGGCGGCCGGGAGCGACGACCAGAAGGCGATCGAGGCGGCGATCGAGACGCTTCGTAACGTGGCCGACGCCATCGCCGACATCGGCACTGCGGAGAGTGTTCATCAGATGCTGCAGCGCAATCCGATCCGGGCCGCGGGAACCCTCGACGCCCTCACCCGTGGCGAGGTCCCGGCCTCGGACGACCCCGACGTGCTGCGGACCCCGCGGCAGGGCACCGGCGTCACCCATCGGCTGCTGATGGTCGCACCCGATCCGCAGACCGCGCCCGCGAACGCGGCCCTGGCGATGTGGCCGGCCTCGCCCGTTCAGCGGGCTCGGCACGCGCGCGCGGTCGCCGAGCCACGCCTGAACGCCTGGGCGGCGCTGGCGCTCGGTGACCCAGCACGCGTCCGGTACCGGGTCGCTCGGCTCGACCCGGTCACCGGCAACCCCGTAGAGGACCCGCTCGGTGACCCGCTCGATCCGGCCGAGTTCACGCTCGCCGAGGTGGGCTTGTGCCCGTGGGACGTGATGGCGGCCTCCGCCCCCGGCGTCGCCGGCCTGGCCGAGACCAACCTCGGCCGACGACTGCTGCGGCACGCCCAGACCATGATCGGATCCGTTTCCGGCGCCGAGGTCCTCGTCCTGGTCACCGACCGGGCCGACGACTGGGACGCGGAGCTGCTCAGCGTGCCGGAGCTGCTGACGTTGGCCCAGAGTGGCCGCAACCTCGTGATGGCCGCCCGGCCCGTCGACGCGAGCGACCTGCGGGCCGGGAACGCTCAGGACTCCGAGGTGGACGGCGCGGAGCTCGCCGCGCGTGCGAGCTCGGCCCGGGATGACCTGTCCGACACGGTGGACGACCTGCGGTCCTACTTCACCCTCGGCGCCCAGCAGCGGTCCGCCCTGGCCGAGGTCTTCCCCGGGCTCGACGTCACCGCCCTGCACAACCTCCTCGACCTGCCCATGTACTGCGACGTCGCCCCGGCAGCGACCGCAGTGCTCCTGCCTGCGATGCCCGGGCCCGGCCTGATCGACGTGCTCGACCGGCTCAGCGGCTTCGGGATAGCCGACGCCGCGGCACGGCCAGCCTCCGCCGATGCCGAGGCCGACCGGTCGGCCCTGGCCGTGCAGTCGCGGGCCGCCCACACCCAGGCCACCGGCCGGCTGACCGCATCCGAGCAGGCCACCGCCGAAGGGGACGGACGCGCCGCGGTGGACACCCTGTTCGGTGAGGGCTTCCGGGTCCTGCCGCTCTTCAACCCTGGCTTGGCGATGGACGTGACGCCGTCCGGCGCGACGGTGAACGAGGTCGCCCGGTGGCTCGACGACGTGGCCGGAGTCCGGGCCGGCGCTGCCCGGTTGCAGGAGTTCCTTCTCGGCAGCGAGGTAACGGGTGGTGCCCCCGCGGGCTGGGATGTCGTGCAGCTCCCGGCCGGTGCCACGCAACGCTGGGTCGCGCTGGCCCCGGATCCCGGGGCGACGCGTATCCCGGCCGGCCGCGTCTCGGTCGTCGCCTGCACCCCGGACCGGCAGTGGCGCTCCGGGGCCCCGGCCGCGGCACTGCTGATCGACGCATGGGTGGAGGTCGTGGCCTCGACCGAGGAGAACACCGCCGTGACCTTCCACTTGGACGCTCCGGACGCTTGCGCGCCCCAGTCGATCCTGGTGGCAGTGGCGCCGGACCCGGCCCGGCGGTGGACGTGGGCCGCCCTGAGCGACGTCGTGGCCGAGACCGCCGGGCTGGCCGAGGTCCGCGCCGTCGACCCTGATCTGGTCCCGGCCTATGGGCATCTCCTCCCGGCGCTGCTGCTCCCTCACAATGTCGGCGGCGATCCGGGCGGCGACACCGTATCCACGCGATTCGAGGCCTGACATGCCGTCCGTGACGACCTGGCGGCGACTTGAGCCGCGCACCCGCACCGCCGACCTGCCGTCGGTCGCCGCGCGGGTGGCCGACCCGCTGTGGATGATCGCCCGTCAGTGGCAGTGCGGGGAACTGACCGGATCGGACACCGGGTCACCGACCCTCGTCCGGCTGACCGCCGAGCACTCGCCGATCACCCGCTGGGCCGCAGGAACGCAGACACCGGCGGGCGACGGCAATCCCCTGCCGGCCGGGCAGCCGATCGAGAGCCGGGTCGATGCCGTGCCCGTCGCGCCCGGGCTCGCGGATCGGGCGCGAGCCGGGCAGTACTTCGTACGGTTGCTCGGCGCCGAACTCGCCGGCCGGTACGCGGCCGGTTTCCGTGAGCATCTCGCCCTCCCCCCGCTCAGCCCGGCCGAAGAGGAGGGCAGCGATGAACTCGACCTGCGATGGTCACGGCTGCTCGCCGGGCGGGCGATCGACGGCGCGGCCTTGAGGACGGTGCTGGGCCCGGCCGATAACCCCGCGCTGCCGACGGCGCTGCCGATCGACATCACCGACCGGCCCGCAGTGCTGACCGCGGCGCGCCAGTTCGCGCACTGGTGGGACGAGCGGTTCCCGGCCGGCGCTGGGGCCTGGGTGGCGAACCGGCTGGCGGCGCCGTTCCGGTTGGCGGCCGCCGCATCGTCCGGGCCGATCACCCTCGTCGCCCCCGACCACCGGGGCGGCCGAATCGACTGGCACACGTTCGACGACGCGGGCGCCACGTCCATGGCCGCGGGCGAGCCGCCCTCGGCCGCCGCCACGGCCACGGCCCTGCCGACCCGGATCAGCTTTCCCGGCATGCCGCGCCCTCGCTGGTGGGAGTTCGAGGACGCGGCGGTCGATCTGGGTCGGATCGACGCCGCCCCGGACGACCTGGGCCGACTGCTGCTGGCCGAGTTCGCACTGGTCTACGGCAACGATTTCTTCGCGATACCGGTGTCGATGGATCCCGGTTCGGTGTGCCGCGTACTGAGCCTCGAAGTCGACACGTGCTTCGACGAGACCGTGCCCATCCCTTCGACCTTGACCTACGACGGCCCGGCCGCCGGACACCGGGCCTGGAGGATGTTCCACTGCGACAGCACCTCCCCCACCGCCCGCGAGGCCCCGGGGGCCACCGGACTGGTGCTCGCGCCGTCCGCGGTGGACGTCATACAGGGCGGGTCCCTCGAAGAGGTTCTGATAGCGCGCGACGAGATGGCCAATATCGCCTACGCCGTCGAGCTCCGTGTGGCCGGGCCGATGGGAGCGGTCGTCGAACGCCGGGAGGTCGAATACGCCCGCCGGGCCCGCTCGGGAGATGAGGCGACAGTGGAGAATCCCTTGCACTACCGGCTCTCGACGCCCCTCTCCGAATCATGGTTGCCACTGATCCCGGTCGACAGCGACTCGCTCGCCCTCCCGCCCACATCCACGCCTGCCGGCCGGTTGCTCGGCGGTGCGCCGGGATTCCGGCTGGACGCGATCGAGCTTCCGCGCGTGGGCCGTCGGCTCACCCTGGCCCCACGGCGTGCCCGGGCGGTGGACGGCACTGTCCTGACCTGGTTGGCCTGGGGCGTTGGGCCCGGCCGGGGAGAAAGCTCAAGTGGCCTGCGGCACGACGAACTGACCCACGAGCAACCCCTTCCCGAGTAGTGCCCTACGCCGGGAATTCGATCAGGACATGCCGCAGCGACAGGTGGCCGAATGGCAGCGGAGGTCTTCAGGCGGCTGCCGCGCGGGTGGTCGGGGACTGGCGCGGTGGCCGATGCTCCGTTTCCAGTCCCCGATCCTGCTCAGGGGACTGTGACGCCGTGAGTCGCGCAGGCAGTTCTGATCTGCTGTGTCGCCGCGCCGAATGGGGCGGCGTGGTGAGCTCGCGGGCCGCTCCGTCCAGATCGGTAGCGGCCCGGGCAACCAGCGAGGCCGGCAGGACGGGAACACTGCGCCGCTCGCGGGCCATGGCCACCTGGGCGCGCAGTGCGTCGGCGACAACGGTGCGGGACTGGGCGACGACCACCTCACTGCCGGCCAGGTAGCGGTCGTTCATGGTGGACCGGGTGTGCGCGACCGGGCGGCGCTTGCGTTCGATTCCGGTCTGCCGAAGCCGTCTGGCCTCCACCGGCTCGATCCCCTCCGCCGTCGGCTCCCTGGTGGGAAAGCCGTGCTGAGCGGACCATCGGGCGATGTTCTTGGCATCGGCCCCGCGCGTCCAGCGTCCGTCTCTGGTGGCGCCCGTCGCGCGGAACCCGGCCATAGCCAGGTCATGACCCCCGTGACGGCGCGCGACCTGGGTCAGCTCCAGCAGCTGGTAGACCCGCAGCGGGGAACGGAAGAGCCGAGGCTCTGGATCACTGTCCACTAGGAGCGCGGCCAGGTCTTCCGGCACGTCTTCCACGGGGGTCACCATGTGCTCGCGCTCCGGGCCGCGCCGGGGCTTGGACGATTCGACCAGGGCAACCCGCGGGATGCCCTCGATCCCGGCGTCCGGCCTGTAGTGCGCCGCGGGCCACTCGGCCACCGTGTCGAAGTTCTCCGCCGTCAACGCCGTCAGCAGCAAGCAGAACGCGGTCAGCTCCTGGGAGTTCAGGCACAGCCACGGGGCAATCTCGCGCACCCCGCCCGCCTGCCTCACCGCCAGCACCGGCGAGCCACCGGCCGTGCGCGGGATGTCCCCCGTACGGTCAAAGACGTCCAGCAGGCTCGCGAGTCGATGATCTGGATCCTCGGGCGGCACCCGGCCGGCGCGAAAGCGCACCAGGAGACCCTGCCCAGCCCGTACCCGGTCCCGCGCCACCCGGATGTCGTGCCGCAACGCGGTCATGATCCGCTGCATGCCCGCGTCGTCGTACGCGGGCACATCTACGATGTCCGTCACCTCGGGCAGCGGCTGCTCGTACAGTGCTGCCCGCGTCTCCTCCGACAACTGGTCATCATCGCGCCACAGCAGACGCAACCGGTAGAGGTGATCCCGCTGAGTGGCGCTATTGCGCCCCTCCATATGCGTCCACAGCGCCCGCACATGATCTGCTGTGACGTCGCCCGGCCCCGAACGGGAGGGCTCTGAGCCGCGAAGAACCGGGCTAGCCAGGACAGCACCGCATAGATGCCCTCAGCGGCGCCGAGCCGCGTCACCCCCGAACGGTTCGAGGTCCGAGCGGCGAAGGCCGACGCCAACCAGCGTTGCAGGCCCTCGGCGATCACCACCCGCCGGCCTTTACGGTCATGGATGTCGGCGAAGTCGAACACCCGCGAACGCGCCCCCGACTGCTCGATGACACGCACCGCCGTCCCACCCGATGCCTCAAGCATCCGCTCCGGTGGCTGCCACCCCGTCGGCGGCATGGCCGCCTGGCGTCCGCCCCGTCCCCCGGCGCTCATGCGCGGCCCGCAGCCGACGGCTGGACGCCAGGACGGGCGACACCCGTCAGCGTCCGCCCGCCCCGCTCGGCGACCGTACGGATCAACGCCTCGATGCCCTTGGCCTCGTCGCCGTCCAGCAACTCCATCAGGTAGTCGACCTGGAGCGCGGCGAACGGTTCCAGATACGTGTCCCGCGTCGTGGACGGGTCCGCGTGCCCCATCAAAAGCGACAGCGCTTACCACACACCGCCGAACATCTCCCGTATGTCCAGCAGTTCCTGCTCGGTGAACCCGTCGAGGTGCGGCTGCCACACCGCCGACAGCAACGAGTACCACTTGAGCGCGAACGAGTGCCGGCACATATGCGGACGGCACCACAGCGGCACCAGCCCCTCCCCGCCCGCCTCCGTCCAGACCCGCTGCACCCGCTCCTTGGCCGCGGTGAACGTGTCCTCCCAGCCCTCCACCTTCTTCGGCATGCCGTTCGGCGAGAGCCACACCGCCAGCGGTTCGAGTCCGGATGCGGTCCGACGGAACAGCAGACGCCTCTCATCGGGGCCCAGCAAGTCAACCGACAGCGAGCCCCCGCCCTCCAGATACAGCACCCGGCTTCGGGCGTTGTAGCCGCGGCCCACCCGCAGGTACGCGAGCCGCTCGTAGCTGCCCCGACGCTGGGCCCTGCGTATCGCCTCCGTCCGCGAGCCTTCCAACGGGTCGGCGTAACCCCCGACTTCACGCAGCACCGTACGCGGGATCCGGTACCACCGGCCCTCCTTCGCCCCCTTCAGGCACGCCGCCGCCAGCCAGGCCCCCGAAAGACGCGCGGTCGAAGAGCGCGGCAGCTCCACGTCAAGGACACTGCCCCACTCCTGACGACGCAGCCCGGTGCCGTACAGGCCGTCGACGAACGCCGCGTCGCGATCCTCGTTCGGCCCGCGCCATCCGGCCCGCCGCGCACTGTCGAAGCCGTAGCCACACAAACCGACGTCACGCCACTACTCGAAGGGCACCCGAAGCATCCACTCCACCTGACGCCGGCGGGAGCCCGACGGCCGGATGCCCTCCCGCCGACGGCCCCCGGGCCCGAGCTCCTGCCCGGACCGGCCGCCAGTACCCGACGCCGGAGAGATCCCTGTCACCGGGTTCAGCAGCCCGTACTTGCCGGAAGCCCACGTGTAGAAGGTGTTCAGAGCCGCTCGGTCGGCGTCGAAACTCCCTGCCATGATCCGCTCATCGTTGCGCACACGTCGGTGAGCCGCCAGTCCTTGAACGCCTCCACATCCCGAGCCGTGGCGTCACGCCAGCTTCTGCCGAACACCTGCAGGAAGTTCAGCCACACAACCAAGGTGTATGCGTACCGCCGCCAGGTTCGGATTCCGCGCCCCACCATCGGCGAGACACGAAAGAACAGATTCACGCCCGGATCAGTAAAGCCCGAGACCGTCACCAGGACCGGCGTGCCATGCTGAGCTCCGTTTCGCGCCGCCCGCTTATAGAGGTCACCGAACCCCTCCAGCACACTCCCGCCCAGGCCCGGCGGAGGCTTCAGGAAGTCGTAGAACACAACGCCCCAACGGTTCGACACTTCTCCTCCAGAAGATCCATGAGCAAGGTGGACGACGACTCTGGAGAGCCTAGAGAAAGCCGCGCAACCTGCTGTGGTCGGACCGGCTCGCCGTGATCGACTTCGAGCGCAGCGAGCCGCGACCGGCGCTCCGTGACTTCGTACGGCTCTCCGACGCCTGGTCCGGCCGACCGGACCTCCACCAGGCCTTCCTGACCGGCTACGGGCGGGAGCTCACCCCGCTCGAGCACGAACGCCTGGCCGTCGACGCCGCCCTCGACGCCGTCTCGGGCATCCGGTACGGCGCCGCACACGACGATCCCGAGGTCCTCGAACGCGGCCTGCGCACCCTCGCCCGGCTCCGCGCGGCCGGCCACTGACCCGCCGGCGCCGGGCGGCTCAGGCGTCGGCCGTGCTCTCCCGCTCGTCGAAGCTGAGCTCGGGCGGCGGGGTGCGGAAGCCGCGGGTCAGGTAGGCGAGGTAGGCGACGCCGAGGGCGAGCCAGATGACGCCGAGGGTGAGGGCCTTGCCGTCGAGGTGGAACAGGAGCCAGAGGTCGATCAGGGCGCCGACTGCGGGGACGACGGCGTAGCCGAACAGGCCCACGTGCTCGCCCGCGCGGCGCTTGCGCAAGTAGGTCGCGATCACGCTGAGGTTGACGAAGGTGAAGGCGGTGAAGGCGCCGAAGTTGATGAAGGAGGTGGAGGTGGCGACGTCCAGGCGGAGGGCGATCAGCCCGACCACGCCGGTCAGGAGGATGTTGAAGGCCGGCGTCAGGTGGCGGGGGTGGAGGTAGCCGAACACCTTGCGCGGCAGGACGTCGTCGCGGCCCATGGCGTACAGGAGGCGGGAGGTGCTGGCCTGGGCGGCGACGCCGGAGGCGAACTGGGCGACGACGAGTCCGGCGAGGAAGACGGACGAGAAGAGGTCGCCGCCGATGGTCCTGGCGATCTCGAAGGCGGCCGAACTGGGGTCGTCGAACCGGCTGCCGGGGTGGGCGAGCTGGGTGGTGTAGGCGAGCGCGATGAAGATGCCGCCGCCGATGAGGGCGGTGAGCATGATCGCGCGGGGCATGGTCCTGCGGGGCTCGACGGTCTCCTCGGTGAGCGTGGTGACGGCGTCGAAGCCGAGGAAGGAGTACGCCGCGATGGCCGCGCCGCCGGAGATCCCGGCCAGCGTGGTGGCGTCGTTGTGGAACGGCCCGGTGCTGAACAGGCCCCCGGCGCCCTCGATGTGGAAGACGTGCCGCAGCGAGAGCAGCGCGAAGATGACGATGACGAGGATCTGGAACGCCATCAGCAGGGAGTTGGCCCGGTCCGCGGCCTGGATGCCGAGCAGGTTGAGCGCGGTGGTGGTGAGGATGAAGGCGAGGATCCACACCCACATCGGCACGCCGGGCCACTCCGCCTGCAGGTAGGCGCCGCCGATCAGCCAGATGACCATGGGCAGGAAGAAGTAGTCCAGGAGCGTGGCCCAGCCGACGAGGAAGCCGGCCCGTCCGTCGATGGAGCGCCGTACGTAGGTGTAGGCGGAGCCGGCGACGGGGTGCTCGGCGGCCATCTTCCCGTAGCTGTAGGCCGTGAAGAGCATGGCGACGAGTGCCAGGGCGTACGCGGTGGGGACCGCGCCGCCGGTCTTCTCGGCGACGACGCCGAAGGTGCCGAGCACGATCAGCGGGGTCATGTAGGCCAGGCCGAAGGAGACGACGGCTCTGAGTCCGAGGGTGCGGGACAGCGCGGGGGCCGTGGTCGCGGCGCGCGCGGCGTGGTCGGTCATCGTGGGGCTCCGGGGATGGTTCAGCCGCGGCGGGCGGGGCGCCAGCTGCGGGGGTCTATGCGCCCGTCGTACAGGGGGAGTTCGAGGGGGCGGTCGGTGTCGGTGAACTGGGACCACATGCGGTTGAGGCCGGCCGTGCCGTAGGTGCGGACGCGGGTCACGTCGTCCAGGTCCAGGACGTCGGTGAGGGCGGTGGCGGCGCTGTCGGGCGCCTCGGTGCGGACGCGCCCCTCGGGGTCGACGACGAGGCTGCGGCCGGTGCCGAGGGGGCCGGCGGTGTTGACGCTGACGACGTAGACCTGGTTGGTGATGGCGTTGGCGCGGGCCAGCACGAGTTCCTGGGCGCGGTCGCCGGTCGTGGTCATGACCGGGTTGACGATGACCTCGGCGCCCATCCAGGCCAGGTGCCGGGCGACCTCGGGGAACCACGCGTCGTAGCAGATGGAGAATCCGACGCGGCCGGCCTCGGGGATGTCGAAGACCACGAACCGGTCGCCCGGGGTGTAGGGCTCGCGGGGCCGCCAGGGGAAGACCTTGCGGTAGTGCGCGACGAGCCGCCCTTCGGGCGAGAAGGCGAGCGCGGTGTTGAACAGCTCGCCGTCCGGGCCGCGTTCGCAGATGCTGCCGGGCAGCAGCCACACGCCCAGGTCCCCGGCGATCTCGCCGAGCTCCCGTACGAGGCGTCCGTCCAGCGGCTGCGCGCAGTCGCGCAGGTGCCGCTCCGTGTCCTGCGGCCCGCCGTCCACGCCGAACAGGTGCAGCTCGGGGAAGGCCAGCAGCCGGGTCTGCGGGAAGCGCGCCAGCAGGGTCCCCGCCTCTGCTGCGAAGCCGGACACGGGTTCCCCGGCGGGGCGGGGCCCGGCCTGGGCGAGGGTCACGGGAAGGGGTCGGGACATGGTGCACCTGCTTCGTTCGAGTGCTGTGGAAATTAGAGCATTCTGATCAGATAAACAAGAGTGCTCAAGGTGAGATGTTTTCCGGTACTACAGTCGGTCCCATGCCCGACACGGAGAACCGGACCGGCCAGGTCACGGCAGCCGCCGTTCCGCCGCTGAGCACCCCGGCCCTCGGCGGCATCCGCCGTCTGTCCGCGCTGGACACCGTCCGCGCCCGGATAGCCATGGCCATCGACCTGGGCCTGCTCGCCCCCGGGGAGCGGTTGCCCGCCGCCGGCGAGATCGCCGCGGCGCTGGACGTCGGGGAGATCACGGTGCGCCGGGCCCTGGTGGCCCTGTGCGACGACGGGCTGCTGGAGCGCCGCCGCGGCCGCAACGGCGGCACGCTGGTCGCCCGGCAACCGGCGAAGGGCTCGGTCAGCGCCGTCGGCAGCTACCGCTCCGACACCGACGCGGTGCGCCGGCTGATCGACCACCGGCTGGTCCTGGAGTGCGGCATCGCCCACCTCGCCGCCGGCCACGCCGACGACTCCGCGCTGCGCGAACTGGAGCACCTGGTCGACCTCATGGACGCGGTGACCAGCTGGGCCGAGTTCCACCGCCATGACGAGGAGTTCCACCTCGCCGTCGCCTCCGCCACCGGGACACCGTCGGTCGTCGTCCCCTACGCGGCCGTCGTCCGCGAGCTCTACCGGTACTACCTGCCCTACCCGCTCGACGCGCTGCGCGCCTCCAACGCCGAGCACCGGGCCCTGGTCCGCGCCCTGCGGCAGGGTGACCGCGCGGCGGCCGCCGCGGTCGCCCAGGAGCACGTCGAGGCGCTGCACCGGACGATGTTCATCGGTCTCCCCGAGGCCGTCCCGGGAGCCGCCACCACCGAGGACTGAGACCCGGCCGCGTCACCAGTACACACCAGTACAGTCGAGCCACACGTGCGGCGCGTGCCGCCACAGGGGTGGAGGAGACGTCCGTGGAGGGGCTGGCGCTCGTCGCGCTCATGGTCGGTGCGGTGCTGGTCACCGCCGTCGCCCGGCGTCTGGGGGTGTCTCCCCCGCTGCTGCTGGTCGCCGTCGGCCTGTGCGCGTCCTTCGTGCCGGGCATCCCCGCGTACGCCATCGAGCCCGAGCTGGTGATGGTGCTGGTCCTGCCCCCGCTGCTGTACTCCTCGGCGCGGGAGAGCTCCTACCTGCGCTTCCGGGAGAACCTGCGCCCCATCGGGCTGCTGGCCGTGGGGCTGGTGCTGTTCACCACCGTCGTGATCGGCTACGCGGCGTTCTGGCTGGTGCCGGGGCTGCCACTGGGCTCGGCGCTGGTGCTCGGGGCGGTGCTGTCGCCGCCCGACGCGGTCGCGGCGACCTCCATCGGGCGCCGGCTGGGGCTGCCGCGCCGGCTGCTGACCGTACTCGGCGGCGAGAGCCTGGTGAACGACGCCACCGGGCTGACGGCCTATCGCGTGGCCATCGCGTCCGTGGCCGGCGCCGGCTACACCCTGCTGCAGGGTGTGGGGGTCTTCCTGATGGCGGCCGTCGGGGGCTCGCTGATCGGCCTGGCGATCGGCTGGCTGGCCCGCATCGGCCACCGCTTCCTGCCCGGGGACCTGGCCAGCGCGCTCGGGCTGCTTGTGCCGTTCCTCGCCTACCTCGTCGGCGAGGAGGCGCACACCTCGGGAGTGCTGGCCGTGGTCGTGGCCGGCCTGTACCTGGGGCACCGGTCCCCCGACACGGAGGCGACCTCCCGGCTGCAGGTGTACGCGGTGTGGAGCGCCCTCGACACGGTGCTGGAAGCCCTCGTCTTCGCCCTGATCGGCCTGCAGGTGCGGGGCATCGTCGACACCGTCGACACGGGCGTGGGGCGACTGGTCGCGGCCGGTGCCGCGCTGACGGCGGTGACCGTCCTCGCGCGCGTCGTGTGGGTCTACCCCGGGACGTACCTGCCACGGCTGATGTTCCCGCGGATCCGGGCACGCGACCCGTATCCCCCATGGCAGTACCCGGTGGTGATCTCCTGGGCGGGCATGCGCGGCGTGGTCTCGCTGGCCGCCGCCTTCGCGGTGCCGGAGACCACCGACAGCGGCGCGCCGTTCCCCGGCCGCGACGAGATCCTGTTCCTGACCTTCTTCGTCACGGTCGGCACGCTGCTGCTGCACGGAATGACCCTGCCCCCGCTCATCCGGCGGCTCGGCATCTGCAACAAGGAGGCGTACGAGGACGCCCTGGCCGAGGCGAACGCCCAGCACAGTGCCGCCCGGGCGGCACTGGCACGCCTGGAGGAACTGGCCGGGGACAAGCGCTCCCACCAGGCCGTGCTGGAGACCCTGCGGCAGACCGCGGAGGCCCGCCGCAACGCCGCCTGGGAGCGGCTGGGCGGCCCCACCGGCGGCGGCGCAGAGCCGCCGAGCGTGGCCTACCGGCGGCTGCGCCGCGCGATGCTGGACGCCGAACGGCAGGAGTTCGTGCGCTACCGCGACGAACGGCTCATCGACGACGAGGTGCTGCGCCGCGTCATGCGCGAACTGGATCTGGAGGAGGCGGCGCTGCAGCGCGAGTAGCGGTGGGCCCGGGCCTCAGTCCATCGACTCGTGGACGAAGCACCAGCGCCAGTTCTCGCCCGGCTGGTAGGAGCGGATCACGGGGTGGCCGACGGCCTCGTAGTGTCCGGTGGCGTGCCGGCCCGGCGAGCTGTCGCAGCATCCGATGTGGCCGCAGGTGAGGCACAGCCGCAGATGGACCCAGTCGTGGTGTCCGGCGGCCAGGCAGTCGGCGCAGCCGTCGACCGGCGGTGCGGCCGCGACGTCGGCCGGGGCCTGCTCGAGATCGGGACATGCTGCTGTCGTCACGCCGGCCCCCTGTGCCGTCTGCGGATCACTGCCGATGGACGCCCAGGCTACGTCAAGCGCACGTCGCGCGCGATCGGCGTCCCGGGGCGTCCCACCGTGGCGGACCCGCGGCTCAGTCGCGGAGTTCGCCCTCCAGGAGGCCCATGGTGAACATGTCGTACCACCGGCCGTCGCGCCGGAAGACCTGCCGCAGCCGGCCCTCCTCGACGAAGCCGACCTTCCGGTAGACGTGGTGCGCCGCCTCGTTCTCGGTCACGACGGTGAGCGAGATCTTGTGCAGGCGCATCTTCTCGAAGCCGTAGCGGCACATCGTGCGCATGGCGTCGGTGGCGTAGCCGCGGCCCCAGTACTCCTTCTCGCCGAGATAGATGTCGAGTTCGGCGCATCCGGTCTCGGGCTCGGCGTCGCGCAGCCGCACCAGGCCGATGAGCCGGCCGTCCTCCTGCACCTCGATCCCGTGGAGCACGTCGCCGTAGGCGTTGCGGGGCCGCTCCTCCATGCGCTTCCTCACCTGTGCGAGGGGCTGGGCGTAGCCGTCGTCCATCCAGCGCATGACCTCGGGGTCGTGGTTCCAGCGCCACAGCGCATCGGCGTCCGCGGGCTCCATCGGGCGCAACTTCACCAGTCGTCCGGGCACCATGGGGGCGGCCCTCCTTAGGGTCGGCATGATCGACGTCGTGGAACCCGAAAGGGTTAGCACGGCCGCCGTCGGCCGCTCAACCGATTTGCCCGCCGGGAGCGGGCGTTCAGCTCGCCTCGGCCCGGCCCTGACCGTCCGCCGCGAGCACGCGCTCGACGTCGGCCCACGACGCCCCGTGCTCGGCGAGGACGTCCGCGACCACGCCGGGGCCGATGGTGAGGGCGAGCAGGACGTGCTCGTCGCCGATGTGACGGTCGCCCCGGGCCACGGCGGACCGAAGGGAGCGCTCCAGGACGCCCTTGGCCCCGCGGGTGAAGGGCCGTCGTCCGGCGGGCCGCCACCGCCGGGGCCCGCGGCGGGCGGCGAGGGCCCCGGCGCCGTGGGCGTCCTCCACGCGGGCGACGATCGCGGCGACGTCGATGCCGAGCCCGGCGAGCGCCTCGGCGTCGGCCCGTGAGACCCCGCCGCGCCGCCGGGTCTCCCCCAGCGCCTCCTCCAGGGCCTCGCGGCGCCGGTCGACGCCGAGCGCGGCCAGGGCCGAGGAGGCCCGGGTGCCCTCCAGGTCGAGCAGCGACAGCAGCAGGTGCTCCTCGCCGATCGTCGGGTCGCCCGCCCGTTCGGCGTGCCCGACCGCGCCCTCGACGACCTCGCGCGCGCTCTTGGTGAACCTCTCGAACATCCTCAATGCCTCCCGTACTTCTTGTGCACGGCCTGCCTGCTGACGCCGAGTTCGTGGGCGATCTCCTGCCACGACCACCCCTGCGCCCGCGCGCTCCTGACTTGTACGGTCTCCAGCTGCTCCAGCAGCCGCCGCAGCGCGGCGACGGCCCGCAGCCCGACCCTCGGGTCGCGGTCGCCCGCCCGCTCGGCGAGATCGGTTGCCTCGGTCATGTCTGTCAATTTACGTTGACAGACATGGCGATGTCAACTCTGGTTGACAGCGGCCCGTGGGCGCGGGGCGGGGACGGGGTCGGGACGTCAGGCGTGCCCTTGTGCGGCGGCGCGGCGCTGCCGCTTGCCCAGGGGCGCCTGGGAGAGGTCCTCGGCCTGGGACCTGAGGTTCTTGTAGCCGTAGCCGCGCTCGTCCAGCCACGCCCTGGCCGCCTCCTCCGCGCGTTCGGTCGCGTCGAGGATGTCCTCCTCCGCCTCGCCGGAGTCCACGAAGCGGAAGGTGAAGGCCGGGCGTGCCGCGATGTCGTAGCTGAGGTGGCCCTCGGGGGTGAAGGCGGCGTGCAGGACGTCGTGTTCCGGTGCGCGGGCGAGGAGTTCGGCGCGCTGCTCGGCGGTGAGTCCGTCGAAGGCGCCGCGGACGGTGACGCGGAAGGTGCGTGTGCTCATCCGCCGACCTTAAGCAGCGGGCTCCGTCCGGCTCCACCGCATTTCACGGGGCCGGGGCGCGGCGCCGCGGGACCGCGCGGGGGAGGCGTCCCGCGGCGGCGCGCCCGCGCGGTCAGCCGGTGGCAGACGGTGGCTGGGCGGTGGTCTTCCGGGAGCTGGGACGCGGGCCGCGCAGGCCGGTGAGGCCGATCATGGCGGTGGCGAAGCGTCCTGCCCGGCGGTCGGCCGAGAGCGGCGGCGCGGTTCTCCGTCGTGGAGCCGCCGGCCACGACGAAGGTGACCGCTGCATGTGGACGCCCAGCAGGCAGATGCCGACGGCGGTCAGGGCGAACCGCACGGCCGCCACGCGAGCGGGGCCGAGGCGGTCGGCGACTCGCCCGGCGGGCAAGGGGCCGCGCGAGAGCAGGGCGGGCGCCGCGTCAGCTGTCGCGCGTCACCGCGAGGAGCGCCATGTCGTCGTCGGTCGGACCGCCCGCGTGCCGGTGCACGTCGTCGAGCAGCGCCTCCAGCAACTCGGCCGGACCGCCGCGCTCCACCCCGGCCAGTCGCGCCAGCGGGTCGTAGAAGCGCCCCTTGGCGTCGCGGGCCTCGGTGACGCCGTCCGTGCACAGCAGCAAAGTCGAACCCGGCGGGAACGGCACCGTGTCCACCACGGCCTCTCCTTCCCCCAGGCCCTCCACCAGCAGCAGCCCGTACTGCGAGGGCTCGGCGGCGCGCACCTTTCCGCGCCGCAGCAGCAGCGGTGCCGGGTGACCGAGGTTCACCAACCGGACGTGGTCGCCGCCGTGCGGGAACTCGGCCAGGACCGCGGTGGCGAACCACTCCAGTTGCTCGCCCTCCTCGCGCCGGCCCACCTCCCGCCACAGGGCCCGCATCATCTGCCCCGCCACGTCCGCCAGGGTCGTCTGCTCGTCGGCCGCCATCCGGAAGCTGCCGAGGACCAGCGTCGCCTCCTCCACGGCGTCCAGACCCTTGCCCCGTACGTCCCCGAGGATGCAGCGCAGCCCGTACGGCGTGTCCTGGACGGCGTACAGGTCCCCGCCGATCTCGGCCTCCGTCTCCGCCGCCTCGTAGCGGGCCGCGATCCGCAGGTCCCGGACGCGTGCGGGCGGTTTGGGGAGCACCGCCCGCTGGACGGCCGCGGTGATCGAGCGGGCGGAGCGCAACCGGTCCTCACGCGCCTCCAGCAGCCGGTTGATGAACACCGCGACCACGGCGACCAGCGAGACGGTCAGCAACTCGCTCATCCCGCTCAGCCCCCGCAGCCGGCCGAAGTGGGCGAGGATCGCCGCGTCCGCGACGATCGCCGCCAGACCGACCACCATGGTGCCCTGCATCGACAGCAGCGGAGCCGCGAGCACCGGGGCGACGGAGTAGAACGACGCGCTCGTGTACTGCGTCGGGGTGAGGAAGTCCACGACGAGGCCGCCGACGAGCACCACGACCGGGAGCAGCCGTACGTACCAGCCCACCTCGGCCGGGCCACCGAAGATCTCGTCGTCGGCCCTCCCCACGCACCCTCCCGGTATCTCCCGCTGGCGATCCCTACACGCTCCCCGGCAATCGCCCCCGCAGCCACCGCAGGCCCTCCCGTGGAGTGAACCGCCCGGTCAGGTACCCGTCTGGCCCCACGCGGCTACAGGCGGGGGCCGAAATTGTCGATCATTGCAGCAGGACGCACGGACCTGGTTCCCGACACCGCCGAGGAGTCGCGCCGATGACGACGTGGACGAAGGACGAACTGGACCGCATCGAGCACGCCGACGAGCTGGCCATCGCGCCGCGGCGCGACCCCGGCACGCTGGACCCGCCGACCACCATCTGGGTGGTCCGCGACGGAGCCGACCTGTACGTACGGGCCTACCGCGGGCGCGGCGGCACCTGGTTCCGCGCCGCGCAGGCGCGGCACGAGGGCCGGATCACCGCCGGCGGCGTCGAGCGGGACGTCACCTTCGTCGAGGTCGACGACCCGGACGTCAACGAACGCCTCGACGCCGCCTACCGCGGCAAGTACGGCCACTACAGCGCGGAGTACGTGGAGCCCATGGTGGCCGGGACCGCGCGCGCCGCGACGCTCAAGCTCGTGCCGCGCTGACATGACGACCATGGTCATCGTCGGGGCGGGGCCGGGTCTGGGCGCCGCCGCGGCGCGCCAGTTCGGCCGCGACGGCTTCGACGTCGCGCTCGTCGCCCGCGACCAGGACCGCGTGGACTGCCTGGCGGCCGACCTGGACAAGGACGGCGTGACCGCGCGGGGGTTCGCCGCCGACGTCCGCGACCCGGTCGCCCTCGGGGCCGCGCTGGACGCCGCCGCGGCCGCGCTCGGGCCGATCGAGGTCCTGCAGTACAGTCCCGCGCCGCACAGGGACTTCATGAAGCCCCTCCTGGACAGCACGCCCGCCGACTTCGCGGGGCCGCTGGAGTTCTCCCTGTACGGCGTGGTCACCGCCGTCCACGCGGTGCTGCCCGACATGCGCTTCCTGGGCCGCGGCACGATCCTCCTCGTCAACGGAGGCAGTGCGGTACGGCCGCTGCCGGCCCGCGCGGGGACCTCCGTGGCGTACGCGGCCGAGACCGCCTACGCGCGGATGCTGCACGACACGCTGGCCGCCGAGGCCATCCACGTCGCGCAGATGATCATCCCCGGGGTCATCGCCCCCGGGCACCCGAGGAACGATCCGGCCGCGCTGGCGCGCGCCCTGTGGGCGATCCACCGGGAACGGACCGGGTTCCGGCACTTCGCGGGCGTCCTGGAGGACGAGGGCTGAACGACGGCGCGGTGACCACCGGGCCGGAGGGCCGGCCGTCCCGAACGGGTGTCCCGAACGGCCGTCCCGGCGGCGAGCCGACTTCGGGGGTGACGGTACGTGAGGTAGACAACCAGCGCGGACACGGAGCGTGTGTGCCCGCCGCTCACGTCGCCGCCCCGAGGAGCCAGCCGTGACCCAGGAGTTCTCCGGATCCACCGCCCTCGTCACGGGCGCCACCGCAGGGATCGGGCGGGGGGTCGCGCTGCGGCTGGCGGCGCTGGGCGCCGAGGTCGTCGTCCACGGGCGGGACGCGGAGCGCGGTGCGGAGGTCGTCGCGGAGGTGGCGGACGCGGGCGGGCGCGCCCGGTTCGTCGCCGCCGACCTGTCCGACCCCGGCGACGTGCTGCGCCTCGCCGAGGCCGCGGGCGCGGTGGACGTGCTGGTCAACAACGCGGGCATCTACCGGTTCGCGGGCGCCGCCGACACCACGGCCGGGATGTTCGACCTCCACATGGCCGTCAACGCCCGCGCGCCCCTGCTGCTGGTCGGGGCCCTCGCGCCCGGCATGGCCTCACGCGGCCGGGGCGCCGTCGTCAACCTGAGCACCCTGGCCGCGAGCGTCCCCGCCCGTGGGGCCGCCGCCTACGGTGCCTCGAAGGCGGCGCTGGAACTCATGACCCGCGTGTGGGCCGACGAGTTCGGCGCCCGCGGGGTACGGGTGAACGCCGTGGCCTCCGGTCCGGTCCGCACCCCCGGAACCGTCGGGATGGGCGAGGACGCGCTCGCGGCCGTCGCGCGGAACACCGTCATGGGCCGGGTCGCCGAGGTCGACGAGATCGTCGAGGCGATCGTCTTCCTGGCCTCGGACCGCGCGGGGTACGTCACCGGCGCCGTCCTGGACGCGTACGGCGGTCAGCCGGCGATCGGCTGACGGCACCCCCTCCGGAAGGACCGTCGCCCATGAAGGTGCCGCCGCATCCCGGCCTCGGCGGGGACCGCGTCTACCTGGACCACAACGCCACCACGCCCGTCGACCCGAGGGTGGTGGAGGCGATGGGTCCCTGCCTCACCACCGGGTTCGGCAACCCCTCCAGCGGGCACGCCTGGGCCGCGGAGCCGGCCGCGGCACTCGCGCGGGCGCGGCGGCAGGTCGCGGCGCTCATCGGGGCGACCGCGGAGGGGATCGTGTTCACCGGGTCGGGGTCCGAGGCGGACAACCTCGCCCTGCGCGGCGCGGTGCTCGCCGCGGGTACCGACCGTCCGCACGTGATCACCCAGGTCACCGAGCACCCGGCGGTGCTGGAGACCTGCCGCGCGCTGCGCCGGCTGCATGGGGTGCGGGTGACGTACCTGCCGGTGGACCGGGAGGGCCGGGTCGCCCCGGCCGCGCTGGCCGCGGCCCTCACCGGGCGCACCGTGCTGGTCTCCGTCATGGCCGCCAACAACGAGACCGGCACCCTGCAGCCCGTCGCGGAACTCGCCCGGCTCGCCCGCGCCCGGGGCGCTCTGTTCCACTGCGACGCCGCCCAGGCCGCCGGGAAGGTCCCGCTGGACGTGCGCGGGCTGGGGGTGGACCTGCTGACGGTGGTGGGGCACAAGATGTACGCGCCGAAGGGGGTCGCAGCCCTGTACGTGCGCCCCGGGCTCCGCCTGGAGCCCCTGGTGTACGGGGGCGGGCAGGAGGGCGGGCTGCGGGCCGGCACCGAGAACGTCGCCCTCGCGGTGGCGCTGGGGGCCGCCGCCGACCTGGCGGCCGCCGAACTCGCCGACGGCGGGGCCGCGCGTGCCGAGGCGTTGCGGGACCGCCTGCACCAGGGCCTGACGCGGGCGCTGCCCGGCCGGGTCCACCTCAACGGGTCCGTCCGCCACCGCCTGCCCACCACGCTGAACGTCAGCATCGACGGTGTCCCGGCGCACGAGCTGCTCGCCTCGGTGCCCCGGCTGGCGGCGTCCACCGGCTCGGCCTGCCACAGCGGCAGCCGTACCGCGTCCCCGGTGCTGCGCGCGATGGGCCTGGACGACGCCCGCGCCCAGGCCGCCGTACGCCTGTCGGTGGGTCGCTGGACCACCGCGGACGACGTCGACCGTGCCACCGGGCTGCTCGCCGCGGCCGTCGGCGCCCTCGCCTGAGACGGGAGCCGCCACGGACTTGCGGGCGGCCCCCCGAGCGGTAGCGTCGAAAAGGCGGACGAAGGGCACGGCCCCCGCACGAAGGAGCACGCGGATGGGCGTGAAACGGTGGATCGAAGCATGGCCGGTGTACCGGCAGCTCACCGGGACGGACCCGCTGGGCCGGGGAAAGGCCGCGCAGTCGGCCCGCTCGGCCACGCTCGGGGCCCGCACGGAGAGCGCCGACCGGGTGGTGGGCTCGGTGTGCCCCTACTGCGCCGTGGGCTGCGCGCAGCGCGTGTACGTCAAGGACGAGAAGGTCGTCCAGATCGAGGGCGACCCCGACAGCCCGATCTCCCGCGGCCGGCTGTGCCCGAAGGGCTCGGCCAGCAAGCAGCTGGTCACCGGGCCCCAGCGGGAGCAGCGGGTGCTCTACCGCCCGCCGTACGGCACCGCCTGGCAGGAGCTGGACCTGGACACGGCCATGGACATGGTGGCCGACCGGGTGCTCGACGCACGGCGCAAGGGCTGGCAGGACACGGACGCGGACGGCAGGACGCTGCGCCGCACCATGGGCCTGGCCAGTCTCGGCGGGGCGACGCTGGACAACGAGGAGAACTACCTCATCAAGAAGTTGTTCACAGCCCTGGGCGCCCTGCAGATCGAGAACCAGGCCCGCATTTGACACTCCGCCACGGTTCCCGGTCTGGGAGCCTCGTTCGGACGTGGCGGCGCCACCGACTACCAGCAGGACCTGGTCAACTCCGACTGCATCGTCATCATGGGATCCAACATGGCCGAGGCCCATCCGGTCGGGTTCCAGTGGGTCATGGAGGCCAAGGCGCGCGGCGCCAGGGTCATCCACGTCGACCCGCGGTTCACGCGGACGAGCGCGCACGCGGACCAGCACGTCACCATCCGGGCCGGCACCGACATCGCGTTCCTCGGCGGCGTGATCAACCACATCCTCACGAACGACCTCGACTTCCGGGAGTACGTGGAGGCGTACAGCAACGCGCCCTTCCTGCTGGGCGAGCGCTACCAGGACACCGAGGACCTGGACGGGCTGTTCAGCGGGTACGACCCGCACACCGCCGCGTACGACGCGTCGAGCTGGACGTACGCGAGCGTTCCCATGGACGAGCGGCCGGGCCACCACCTCAAGGAGGTGTCCGCCCCCTTCCAGCACGGCGCGGGCGGGCCGTTCATCGAGGGGGCCGAGGGCGGGATCGAGTCCGATCCCACGCTGGAGCACCCGCGCTGCGTGTTCCAGGTGCTCAAGCGGCACTTCTCCCGCTACACCCCCGAGATGGTGGAGCGGATCTGCGGCGTGCCCCAGGAGCTGTTCCTCCAGGTGTGCCGCGCCTGGACGGAGAACTCCGGCCGGGAGCGCACCACCGCGCTGGTGTACAGCGTCGGCTGGACCCAGCACTCGGTGGGCGTCCAGTACATCCGGGCCGCGTCGATCATCCAGCTGCTGCTGGGCAACATCGGCCGCCCAGGCGGCGGGATCTTCGCGCTGCGCGGCCACGCCAGCATCCAGGGCTCCACGGACGTGCCGACCCTCTTCAACCTGCTGCCGGGCTACCTGCCGATGCCGGACACCACCCACGAGGACCTGGCCACCTACCTGGAAGGGGTCCGCGGCCGGGGGCAGAAGGGTTTCTGGGGCGCCGCCGACGCCTACACGGTCTCGCTGCTCAAGGAGTACTGGGGCGACGCCGCGACCGCGGAGAACGACTACTGCTTCGACTACCTGCCCAGGATCAACGGTGACCACGGCACGTACCGCACCGTGATGGACATGGTCGACGGCGGCAAGGTCTTCGGCTACTTCCTGCTCGGGCAGAACCCCGCGGTCGGCTCGGCCCACGGCCGGCTGCAGCGCCTGGGCATGGCGAACCTCGACTGGCTGGTCGTCCGCGACCTCACCATGATCGAGAGCGCCACGTTCTGGAAGGACGCGCCCGAGATCGAGACCGGGGAGATCGCCACCGAGCGGTGCCGCACCGAGGTGTTCTTCTTCCCCGCCGCCTCGCACGTGGAGAAGGCCGGCACCTTCACACAGACGCAGCGGATGCTCCAGTGGCGCGACCAGGCCGTCGAACCGTCCGGGGACCAGCGGTCGGAGCTGTGGTTCTTCCACCGACTGGGCGTGCTGCTGAAGGAGAAGCTGGCCGGCTCGGCCGACGAGCGCGACCGCCCCCTGCTGGACCTGGCCTGGGACTACGAGACGGAGGGCGACGAGCCGTCCCCGGCGGACGTGCTGCGCCACATCAACGGCATCGACCTGCGCACCGGCCGGACGGTCGACGGCTACCTCGACCTGAAGGCCGACGGCACCACCGCCTGCGGCTGCTGGATCTACAGCGGCGTCTACGCGAACGAGACCAACCAGTCCCGGCGCCGGACCTCCCGCTTCGAGACGGGCCCGTACGACGCCGAATGGGGCTGGACTTGGCCCCTCAACCGCAGGGTGCTCTACAACCGCGCCTCCGCCGACCCGCAGGGGCGGCCCTGGAGCGAGCGGAAGAAGCTGGTCTGGTGGGACGCGGAGGCCGGTGAGTGGACCGGCCACGACACCCCGGACTTCGAGCGGAACAAGCCGCCGGACTACCGGGCGCCGGAGGGCGCGTCGGGCGTCGAGGCGCTCGACGGCGACGACCCGTTCATCATGATGCGCGACGGGAAGGGCTGGCTGTTCGCCCCGGCCGGGCTCGCGGACGGCCCGCTGCCCACGCACTACGAGCCGCACGAGTCGCCGATGCGCAACCTGCTCTACGGCCAGCAGGGCAACCCGGTGCGCAAGGTCTACGGTCGCCCCGACAACCCGTCCAACCCGGCCCCGCCCGAGGCGCACTCCGAGGTGTTCCCGTACGTGTTCACCGCGGCACGGCTGACCGAGCACCACACGGCGGGCGCGATGAGCCGGCAGCTGCCCTATCTGGCGGAACTCCAGCCCGAGTTGTTCGTGGAGGTCTCGCCGGAGCTGGCGGCCGAGCGCGGGCTGCGCCACCTGGACTGGGCCCATGTGGTCACCAGCAGGACCGCGGTCGACGCGCGCGTGATGGTGACCGACCGGATGGCGCCGCTGCGCGTCGACGGACGGGTCGTCCACCAGGTCTGGATGCCCTACCACTGGGGCCAGACCGGGCTCACCAAGGGCGACGTGGTCAACGACCTGATCGGCGTGGTGGCCGACCCGAACGTGTTCATCCAGGAGAGCAAGGTGCTGACCTGCGACGTCCGGCCCGGGCGGCGCCCGCGGGGGCCCGAACTGCTCGCGTACGTCGAGGACTACCGCCGCCGCGCCGGGATCACGCCGGAGACCGGCACCCGCATAGCGACGGCCGGCGGCCGCGCCGAGCGGGCGCACCTCGAACCGGACCCGCCGGAGGAGCCGTCATGACGCAGGACAACAGCTTCTACGGGCCGCTCGCGGACCCCGCCGAGGACGCCGGCCACCGCGACCACCCGCCGCGCATGGGCTTCTTCACCGACACCTCCGTGTGCATCGGCTGCAAGGCGTGCGAGGTGGCCTGCAAGGAGTGGAACGCCATCCCCGAGGACGGCATCGACCTGTTGGGCATGTCGTTCGACAACACCGGGATGCTCGGCGCGAGTTCGTGGCGGCACGTCGCCTTCATCGAGCAGCAGCGCCCGCTCGGCCGCCAGGACGCGGGGCTGGCGGGGCTGCCCGTGGGCCCGTCCGCAACGGAGGCGACGGAGGAGGTGGTGGCCGACGCCCTGGAAGTCGCGAAGCGCGGTGGCGGCGACCTGGGCACGGCCCCGGTGGACCTGGGCTTCCCCTCCTTCGACCTGCCCGGCGCCGGGACGGGCGCGGAGGCCCGTTCCGAGTTCCGCTGGCTGATGTCCTCGGACGTGTGCAAGCACTGCACGCACGCCGGCTGCCTGGACGTGTGCCCCACCGGCGCGCTGTTCCGCACCGAGTTCGGCACGGTCGTCGTCCAGCCCGACATCTGCAACGGCTGCGGCTACTGCGTGTCCGGCTGCCCGTACGGCGTCATCGACCGGCGGCCCGACGACGGCCGGGCCTGGAAGTGCACCATGTGCTACGACCGGCTGCGCGACGGCATGGAACCGGCGTGCGCCAAGGCCTGCCCCACCGACTCCATCCAGTACGGCCCCCTTGACGAGCTGCGCGAACGCGCCGACCAACGCCTTGAGACGCTGCACGAAGCGGGGGTCGCCGAGGCCCAGCTGTACGGACGCGACCCCGACGACGGGGTCGGCGGGGACGGCGCGTTCTTCCTGCTGCTCGACGACCCGGAGGTGTACGGGTTCCCGCCGGATCCGGTCGTGCCGACCCGCGACCTGGCGTCGATGTGGAAGCACGCGGGCGTGGCGGCGTCGGCGCTGCTCGCGGCCTCGGCCGCGGTGTTCCTCGGCGGGCGGCGGCGGTGAGCGGCGACCGGGCCGTGCGGCACGGCAGGGGCGGCCGCGACGACGACGGGAGCCGCGAGCGCCCCATGGTGCCGCGGGCCACGTTCCGCTCGTACTACGGGCGTCCGGTGCTCAAGCCGCCGGTGTGGGAGTGGAAGATCCCCGCGTACCTGTTCACCGGCGGGCTGTCGGCCGGCGCCGCGCTGCTCGCGGCGGGCGCGGACCTGACGCGGCGTCCCGAGCTGGCCCGGGCGGGCCGGGTCGGCGGCTTCGGCGCCCTGCTCGCGAGCATGTACCTGCTCGTCGCGGACCTCGGGCGGCCGGAGCGCTTCCACCACATGCTGCGGGTCGCCAAGCCGAGTTCGCCGATGTCGGTGGGCACCTGGATCCTCGTCGCGTACGGGCCGGGGAGCGCCCTGGCGGCCGCGGCCGAGGTGCTGCCGGCGGGCGTGCGCGCCACGCTGCCCGGGAAGCTGCTCCGCGCGGCCGCGCGCCCGGCCGGACTGTCGGCGGCCCTCCTCGCGCCGGGCGTCGCCTCGTACACGGCCGTGCTCCTGTCGCAGACAGCCGTACCGGCGTGGCACGACGCCCGTCGCGAGCTGCCGTTCGTCTTCACCGGCTCGGCGGCCGCGAGCGGCGCGGGCCTGGGCATGCTCCTGGCCCCCGTGGCCGAGGCGGGCCCCGCGCGGCGGCTCGGCGTGGTCGGCGCGGCGGCCGAGGTCGTCGCCTCCCGGCTGATCGACCGGCGCCCGGGCCTGGTGACGGAGGCGTACACCACCGGCCGGCCGCACCGCCTGCGCAAGGCGTCCGAGTACCTCACCCTGGGCGGTGCGCTCACCGCGCTGACCCTCGCCCGGCGAAGCCGCGTCTGCGCCGCCGTGGGCGGACTGGCCCTGATGGCGGGCAGCGTGCTGCAGCGCTTCGGCACCTTCGAGGCGGGCGTCACCTCCACGAAGGACCCCGCCTACGTGGTGAAGCCCCAGCGCGAACGCCTCCAGGCACGCGCCGAGGGCGAGAACGCCTCCGGCGGGGGGTGAGCCCGAGGGTGCCCCGGTTGTTGTGTGCGGGTTGTTTGCGCCTGCGGCGGGCGTCCACCCGCCCTATTGCCCGGCACGGTCAGTGACCGCCTCGCGGCGTGCGTGGTGGGCCGGGGGCGGGGCCTCCGGGGCTGCACGTCCTGGACTGGGTTGTTTACGTGCATGACGGGCGGTACTTGTTGTGCGGCATCCGGGGCCCGACCTGGACCGCCCGCCAATAAATATGCGGTACAGAATGCCCAGCCCCGCAGGCCCCGCCCCGGCCCACCACGAACCGCGCGCAGGCCCGCACCAACCATCCGGGGCAATCGGGTGGGAGGGTGGGCAACCCCCACGCCCACCACAACGCACCCGCACACGACAACCGGGCCCCGGGAACCGCGCCGGTGTGGCGGGAACGCCCCGCGGCGGCCGCCGCCGTACCCTTGGCCGCAGCCAGGCCAGAGCGAAGGTGCTGCTGATGGACCGCGACCAGACCTCCACCGCTCCCTCCCCGCCCGCCGACGCGCGCCGCCGGGTGCCACGCACGGACACGCTGCTCGCCGACCCCCGGCTCGCCGCGGCCGCGGAGCGGCTCGGGCGGACCGTGGTCAAGGAGGTGGTGGCCGGGGTCCAGGAGCGGGCGCGGTCCGGGGAGGTCCCCGTCGACGAACTCGCCGAGCGGGCCGTCGCGGCGCTCCCGGCGACCGCCGCCGGGCTGCGTCCGGTGCTCAACGCCACCGGCGTGCTGCTGCACACGAACCTCGGTCGTGCCCCGCTGTCGGGGGCGGCCCGCGACGCGGTGCTGGCCGCCTCCGGGACGACGGACGTGGAGCTGGACCTCGCCACCGGCGCGCGCTCCCGCAGGGGGCGTTCGGCGCTGGAGGCGCTGCTGCGGCAGGTGCCCGCCGCCGAGGCGGCCCATGTGGTCAACAACGGCGCCGCGGCGCTGGTGCTGGCGGCCACGGCGCTCGCGCAGGGCCGGGAGATCGTCGTCAGCCGCGGTGAGCTGGTGGAGATCGGGGACGGCTTCCGGCTGCCCGACCTGCTGGTCTCCACCGGCGCCCGGCTGCGCGAGGTGGGGACGACCAATCGGTCCGCGCCGGAGGACTACGCCGCGGCCGTGGGGCCGGACACCGGGTTCATCCTGAAGGTGCACCCCTCCAACTTCCGCATCACCGGCTTCACCCGGGACGTGCCCGTCGCGGACCTGGCGCGGCTCGGCGTGCCCGTGGTGGCAGACATCGGTTCCGGCCTGCTGGTCCCCGACCCGGTGCTGCCGGACGAACCCGACGCGACGAGCCGGCTGCGCGCGGGGGCGTCCCTGGTCACCGCCAGCGGCGACAAGCTGCTGGGCGGACCGCAGTGCGGCCTCGTGCTGGGCCGCGCCGACCTGGTGCGGAGGCTGGCCCGCCACCCGCTGGCCCGTGCGCTGCGCGTGGACAAGCTGACCCTGGCGGCCCTGGAGGCGACCGTCCGCGGCCCCGCCACCCCGACCCGGATGGCGCTGCACGCCGACCCCGCGCGGCTGCGGGCCCGCGCCGGACGTCTCGCCGCCGGGCTGCGCGCCGACGGGTTCGACAGCCACGCGTGCGACACGCTGGCGGTCGTCGGCGGTGGCGGTGCCCCCGGCGTCACTCTGCCCAGCGCCGCCGTGTCGCTGCCCGCCGCGTACGCGGTCCTGCTGCGACGGGCCGATCCCGCCGTGGTGGCCCGTGTGGAGGAGGGCCGGTGCCTGCTCGACCTGCGGGCGGTGCCGGAGGAGGCTGACGAGGAGCTTGCGGTGGCCGTGCGCCGGGCCGGCATCCTGCCGGGGACGGGGGGCTGACGTGCACGTCGTCGCCACCGCGGGCCACGTCGACCACGGCAAGTCCGCGCTGCTGCGGGCCCTGACCGGGATGGAGCCCGACCGCTGGGCGGAGGAGCGGCGGCGCGGCATGACGCTGGACCTCGGGTTCGTGTGGACGCGGCTCCCCGGCGCGGGGGACGTGGCCTTCGTGGACGTGCCCGGCCACGAGCGCCTGGTGGGCAACATGCTGGCCGGTGTCGGCCCGGTTCCCGCGGTGCTCTTCGTGGTCGCCGCCGACCAGGGCTGGCAGCCGCAGTCCGAGGAGCACCTCGCCGTCCTGGACGCCCTCGGCGTGCGGCACGGCGTCCTGGCCGTCTCCCGCTGCGACCTCGCCGACCCCGACGCGGCACGCAAGGAGGCCGGGGCCCGCATCGCGGAGTCCTCGCTCGGCGATGTGGAGTGCGTGGCCGTCAGCCCCGTCACCGGCGCCGGGCTCGACGAACTGCGGGCGGCCCTGGTCCGGCTGGCGGGCGGGCTGCCCGCCCCCGATCCGGCGGCGGACGTACGGCTGTGGGTCGACCGCGCCTTCACCGTGCGGGGCCGGGGCACGGTCGTCACCGGCACGCTGGCGGCGGGCACCGTCCGGGTCGGCGACCACCTCCATCTCGCCCGTGACGGACGGCCGTTGCGCGTGCGGGGCCTGGAGTCCCTGAAGGAGCCGAGGCAGGAGGTGGGCGCGGTCGCCCGGGTGGCGGTCAACGTCACCGGGCCCGCAGCGGGAGACCTGCGGCGCGGGGACGCGCTCCTCACCCCGGACCGCTGGCTGATCACCGACCTCGTCGACGTGCGGCTGCGCGGCGACCCTGCCGGCGACCTGCCCCGCGAACTCATGCTGCACGCCGGCTCGGCCGCCGTGCCGGTGACGGTCCGTCCGCTCGGCGACGGCAGCGCGCGCCTGCGGCTGGCGACGGGACTGCCCCTGCGGGTCGCCGACACGGCCCTGTTGCGCGACCCGGGGCGGCACCGCATCCCCGCGGGGCTCACCGTCCTCGACGTCCGTCCGCCCCGGCTGACCCGCCGTGGCGCGGCGGCGGCGCGGGCCGCCGAACTCCGCTCCGCCGCCGGGGTCGCGGACGGGGCGGCGGAACTGCGCCGCCGTGGCCTGGTCCGGCGCGCGGAACTGCTCGCCATGGGGGTCCCGGCACCGGGCGACCCGGTGGCGGGCGACTGGCTGGCGGACCCGGAGCACTGGGCGGCGCTGCTCGAGCGGCTGCGGGAGGCGGTCGAGGAGCACGCCGTACGGCATCCCTTGGAGCCGGGCATGCCCTTGGAGGCGGCCCGCAAGGCGCTCGGCCTGCCGGACCGCTCCCTGGTGGAGGCACTCGCCTCGGCCCTACCGGGCCTGCGGCACGGCGACGGCAGGCTGTACGGGAGCCACGCGCGCCCGACGCTGCCGCCCGCGGCCCAGGCCGCCGTCGAGGCGGTGCGCGCCGATCTGGCACGTACGCCGTTCCGCGCGCCGGAGGCCGAACGGCTGGAGCGGCTCGGGCTGACCCCGAAGCTCCTCGCGGCGGCCGAATCGGCGGGCGCGCTGCTGAGGATCGGCGAGGGCATCGTGCTGCTGCCGGGCGCGGACGCGCGGGCGGCGGCCGTACTGGCCGGGCTGGAGCAGCCGTTCACCGCGAGCGAGGCGCGCAGGGCCCTGGACACCACCCGGCGCGTCGTCATCCCCCTGCTGGAGCACCTGGACCGGCAGGGCCGCACCGTCCGGCTGGACGGTGCCGTCCGCCGCTGCCGCGGGGCGGACGCCGCGAAAGCGCCGGGCGAGCCCGATGAGGGGTGAGGCACCGGTGCGGGCCGGCCCGCGGAGACGGACGGGAATCGAACCCGCCTGCCCGAGTTGCTCGGACACCTCGGTTTTGAAGACCGGGAGGGCCACCAGGCACCCTTACGTCTCCCCGCCGGACCGGAGGCCCATGGAACAGCCGGCCACCACCCAAGTCAACCCGCCACACGGCGATGTCACCCGGGCCCGCGCGACCACGCCCGACCCCACAGCGGAAGGACCCCAGCAGCCATGACGGGAACCGGCGTCCGGCAGGACAGCGTGCGGCTGACGCAGTACGCCCACGGCGGCGGCTGCGCCTGCAAGATCCCCCCGGGGGAACTGGAGCAGATGGTGGCGGGGCTGACCCCCGGGGGCATGGCGGGCGCCCTCGGGGCCGATCTGCTCGTCGGCCTGGACACCGGCGACGACGCCGCCGTGGTCCGGCTGCCCGGCGGGCCCGGCGCGCGGGCGGTGGTGACCACCGCAGACTTCTTCACCCCGGTGGTCGACGATCCGTACGACTGGGGCCGGATCGCCGCCGCCAACGCCCTTTCCGACGTCTACGCCATGGGCGGCACCCCGCTGGTGGCGGTCAACCTCCTGTGCTGGCCGCGGGACGTCCTGCCGCTGGAACTGGCCCGGGAGGTGCTGCGCGGGGGGCTGGACGTCGCGGCCGAGGCGGGCTGCGCCGTGGGCGGCGGCCACAGCGTCGACGACCCGGAACCGAAGTACGGCATGGCCGTCACCGGCACCGCCGACCCGGACCGCCTGCTGCGCAACGACACCGGCCGGCCCGGTGTGCCGCTGTCGCTGACCAAGCCCCTGGGACTGGGCGTCCTCAACAACCGCCACAAGACGACCGGCGAGGTCTTCCCGCAGGCCGTGCAGACCATGACCACGCTCAACCGGGACGCCGCCGAGCGGGCACTGGCGGCGGGCGCGGTGTGCGCGACCGACGTGACCGGCTTCGGGCTCCTGGGCCACCTGTACAAGCTCGCCCGCGCCTCCGGGGTGTGCGCCGTCGTCCACGCCTCGGCGGTCCCGCACCTCGACGGCGCCCGGGAGGCCGCGACGGACGGCTACGTCAGCGGCGGCACGCGCCGCAACCTGGACTGGGTCGCCCCGCACACCGACTTCGGCGGCGCCGACGAGGTGACCCGGTTGCTGCTGGCGGACGCCCAGACCTCCGGCGGCCTGCTGGTGGCCGGGGAGGTGCCCGGTGCCCCCGTCATCGGGGAGCTGGTACCGGCCGGTGAGTACCGGCTCGTCGTCCGCTGATCGTCCCGCCCGCGGCCCGATCTGCCGGAACAGTGGTTGTTACACTGTTTCTCCGGACGCCGACTCCATCACCCGCCCGGAGAGAACCGTGACCATCACCCACGCCGACGTACGGGCCGCGGCCGCCCGCATCTCCGGGCACATCCGCCCCGTCACGCTCGCCCCGGTGGACCAGGGGGCGTTCGGCGCCGCCGTACAGGGCGTGCTGGCCCTGGAGTTCATGCAGCACACGGGGTCGTACAAGGCGCGCGGAGCGTTCAACTTCGTCCGGAGCCACGTCGAGCGGGACGCCATGCCCGAGGCCGGCGTGGTCATCGCCTCCGGCGGCAACGCGGGACTGGCCTGCGCCTGGGCAGCGGCCCGGCACGGCGTGCCCGCCACGGTGTTCGTCCCCGAGACGGCGCCGGCGGTCAAGATCGGGAAGCTGCGCGAACTCGGCGCGGACGTCCGCCGGGCGGGCAGCGAGTACGCCGAGGCCCTGGAGGCCTCGCAGAAGTACGCCGCCGAGAGCGGCGCCCTGGAGTCCCACGCCTACGACCATCCGCTGATCGCGGCCGGGGCGGGGACCCTGATGGAGGAGGTCGTCGCGGCGCTCCCCGGCCTGGACACCGTGGTCGTGGCGGTCGGCGGCGGCGGGCTCCTCACCGGGGTCGCCGCGTCCGCGCTGGAGCACGGGGTACGCGTGGTGGCGGCCGAGCCCGAGGGTTCGTGCGCGCTGCACGCGGCCGTCGCCGCCGGCGAGGTGGTCGACGTACCCGTACGGTCCGTCGCGGCGGACTCCCTGGGCGCGCGCCGGGCCTCCCGCATGGCCCTGGAGTGGGCGCTGAAGGACGACGTGCGCTCCGTCCTCGTCCCCGACGAGGCGATCGTCGCGGCCCGCCGCACGCTGTGGGACCACCGCCGCCTCGCCGTCGAGCACGGTGCCGCGACCGCCCTCGCCGCCCTCGCCTGCGGCGCCCACCGCCCCGCCCCCGGCGAGCGCGTCGCCGTCATCCTCTGCGGGGCCAACACGGATCCGTCCGACCTGACGCGCGCCTCCTGAGGACCCGGGGGCGCAGCCTGCCGTAGTGACGGACGACGGCCGGCCGACGGCGCCGATCCGCACCTCGCGGATCCTACCGGGCACACGCCCATGGACGCGGCGCTGATTGCCACCGCGAACCGGCGGCGTACCTGCTGCCGCGGCACGTGCGCGGGTGGCGGCGTGCGGTGGCGCGGCGCGGCGGCGTGGTGGGCCGGCCGTACCGACTGCGCGCGAGGTGACCGCGTACGCCCGCGCCGCGCCCGCGGGCCGTCAGCGGTGCCCGGCCGGGAGGTGCTCGGTGCGGGCGGCGTGGATGAGGGCGCGCAGCGCTTCGTAGTAGACCTCGTGGTCGACCAGGGCGGGGAGGACGACGTTCATCGCACCGGTCAGCGTGGGGAAGTCCTCGGGGTCGAGCGCGGCCAGGGCCGTGCGGGCGGATGCGACGACCTTCTTCTCGTCGCGGTGGTCGCCGAAGGCGACGGCGCCGAGGGTGAGCAGGTAGAGCCTGCGGTAGACACGGATGGCCGTCGCGGCGTCCATGCCGGCGGCGACGCTGTGGGCCATCTGCGGCTCGACGAGCCGGCCCAGCATCTGCGGGCCCAGCCAGGAACGGCCGGCGCGCAGCGCCACCAGTCCCGGGTGCCGGGCGAGCAGGCGGTACAGGCCGGTGAAGCGGGTCTCCGTCGCGGCGGCCCAGTCGCCCTCCAGCGGCACCAGGGCGAGCGACGCGGCGACGTGGTCGGCGCAGGCGCTCAGCAGCCCGTCGAAGTCGCCGCAGCGCCGGAAGACCGTGGCGTGCGAGACGCCGAGGCGCGTGGCCACGGCGCGGAAACTGAGCCCGGCGGGACCGTCCTCGTCGATGACGGCGAGCGCCGTCTCCGCGACGGCGTCCAGGGTCGGCTGCTCGGCGGCCGCCTGCTTCCTCTTCACGCGCGACAGCGTATCGAGCGGTGTGTCAGACGGTGACGACGTCGAAGGGCACCTTGCCGCGCGGCTCGCCGTTGACCTGCAGTTCGAGGGAGTGCTCCCCGGGGTGGAAGACCCGGGTGCTGATCTGCTTGAAGGAGCGGGTGCCGGTGTGCTCGCTCCGCTCCCCTGGCTGGAGGGTGCGGGTCGTCAGCTTGTAGACCTTGGGCGCCGTGCTGCCGTTGGCCTTGCGGTAGTGCACGACGTAGTCGACGACGAGGCGGAGCGGCGTGTCGCCCTGGTTCTCCAGGGTGAAGGCGAAGCGCAGTTCCCCGCCCACGGCGACGACGGGCCGGGCCACGGAAGGCCCTTCGACGGTCAGGCCCGTGGCGGGCTCGAACCCCAGCAGTGCCAGGGCTCCCTGGTCGCCGCGCTTGACGGCGGTGCGCAGCGCGTGGCGGACGAGCCGGGGCGTGTGCGGGTCGGGGGCCACCGACCACCGCCGGGCCGTCTCCACGGCCAGGTCCACCCGGGCGTGGCTGATGTCGTTGACGTGGTTGGCGACGGACCTGCGGACGTACTCCGAGGGGTCCTTGTAGAGGGCCCCCAGGATCGGCAGGGTCGCCTCGGGCCGGGCGAGGATCGCCGGAACCCGCACCGCCCACGGCAGACGGGGGCGGGTTCCCTCGCTTGCCAGGCGGCGTACGTGCTCGTCTGGGTGTTCGGTCCACCGGGTGACGACGGCGAGCGCCCGGTCGAGGTCGGCGTTGAGCAGGCGGCGGATGGCGAACTCGGCGGTCAGGCGCGGGGTCAGGTCCGCCAGCAGGTGGAGTCCGTCCTCGAAGGCCGTGCCCTCAAGGGTGCCGGAGGCGAGGGCGGCGACCGCCTCGGTGACCGGCCAGATCATCCAGCCGGTGAAGCGCGGGTCGGGCAGCGCGGCCCGTACGACGGCCTCCAGGGCCGCGGGATCCGTCGGGCCGGAGGCGAGCATCGCGTCCCGGACGAGGTCGCTGCGTTCACGCAGTGCCAGGCCGTCGAGCGCCGGAAGGGTGTCGCGCACCGCGGCGGCCATCGGTGCCGGGCCGGCCGCCGCCAGGCAGTCGGCGAGTCCGGCGACGGCGGCGGGGCCGAGCAGTTCGTCCGCGGTGGGCACGGGACCTCTTCCTCCGGTGGGTCAGGTACGGTCGCGGCCCGCGTAGCGGGCGCGCATGATCTCGCTCGCGGCGGGCCCCGCGGCGTAGACGAAGGCCTCGCTGTCGTCGAGCCGCCGGCCCGTGGCGGCGTCGACCACGACCGGCTCGACCTCCTCGCCGGTCTCCGCGTCGACCAGGATCATGCTGCGCTGCTGCGGCGCCAGGCGGGAGTTGCCCCATGCGGCGAGGGCCACGACGACCGGGCGCAGCGAGCGGCCGAGGTCGGTGAGGAGGTACTCGTAGCGGGTCGGGTGGCTCTGGTACGGCCGCCGTTCCAGCAGCCCGTCCTCGACGAGGGTCTTCAGGCGGGTGGTGAGCATGCTCGACGAGATGCCGAGGTTCTCCTGGAACTGGTCGAAGCGGGTGTACCCGTCGAAGGCGTCGTGCAGGATGAGCAGCGTCCACCACTCGCCGACGTGCCCGACGGTCGTCGACAGCGGGCACTCACGGTCCTCCAGCCGGATGCGGCTCACCATGTCGACCACCTCCGCGCGCTTGGTGCCAGGGTCGGTGTACGCCGTGGGTTTCATGTTAGCAGCAACCCTGGCACCACCCGTCGGGCACGGCTCCGGAGGTCAGGCCCCGATCACCAGGCGTTGGATGAGGCCGTCGCGCAGGGCGAACCGGTAGCGCAGGTCGACGGTGCCGCCGGGGAAGTCCCCCTCGAGGTGCTGGAGGGCGACGTAGTGGTGGGCGTCGGCGCGCTCGGCGCCGGTCAGTTCCGTGGTGTAGGCGTACTCGCTCGCCGCGGTCTCCAGCCATTCCCGGATCGCCGCCGTGCCGTGCCGTGTCGCGCCCTCGTCCGTCACGACCGCGTCGCCGGTGAAGGCCGAGAGGGCGGTGGCGGTGTCGCGGACGCGGTGGGCGGCCAGGTAACGGGTGATCACCTCGGGGAGGCCGGTGGTGGGGATGGACTGCGGGCCGGTGGTGTTCATCGTGGTCCTTCCAGGGGAGGGGGTCGGTCAGAGGGTGGGGACGGTGCCGCCGTCGATGACGTGTTCGGCGCCGACGATGGCCAAAGCGCGGTCGGAGACGAGGAAGGCCACCAGCTCGGCGACCTCCGCGGGTTCGTTGGGCCGGCCGAGGGGGATGCCGCCGAGGGAGTCCATCAGGCGACCGAGGGCGGCCTCGGCCGAGATGCCCGCCTCGCGGGCGATGCGGTCGACGAGGGCGTCCGCGGCCGCCGTCCGGACGAAGCCCGGCGAGACGGTGTTGACGCGGACGCCGTGCGGCGCGACCTCGTTCGCCAGGCCCTTGCTGTAGGTCGCCAGGGCGGCCTTGGCCGCGGCGTAGGCGAGGGTGCCGTTCCACAACGGCATGCGGCGCTGGATCGAGGTGACGTGGACGACGGCGCCCCCACCGGACTCGATCATGCCGGGGAGCAGTCCGCGGTCGAGGCGGACGGCGGCGAGGAGGTTGGTGTTCAGCTCCTTCGCCCAGTCGTCCTCGCCCAGCGCCGCGAAGCCCCCGGCCGGTGCCTCGGAGTGGCCGAGGTTGTTGACGAGGACGTCCACCCCGCCCACCCGGTCGATGACTTCGCGAACGACGGCGGCGGCCCCTTCGGGGGTGGTCAGGTCCGCCGCGACGAAGGTCTTCGGGTCGGCGTCCGCCGGCTCGTGGCGGGCCGTCACCAGGACGGTCGCACCGGCCTGGGCCAGCCGGCGGGCGATGGCCGCGCCGACACCTTTGGTGCCTCCGGTGACCAGGGCACGACGGCCGGCGAGGGATTCGTTCGGGGCGAGGCTCACACTGCACTCCGGGTGACTGCTAGAACAGAAGTTATGACTTCGACTTTAGCAGCTACTCGCCACGCCGCCACCCCTCCGCCTTCGAACAACCCCACGGCGGACCGTCCATTGGTATAATGGTCTGACATTAATGCGGTACCGGGAACCGGGAGGGGCCACAGTGGGCAGCGGAACGCTGATCGTGGGCGCGAGTCAGGCCGGTCTCCAATTGGCCGTCTCGCTGCGGCAGTTGGGCGACACCTCAGCCATCACCCTGGTGGGCGAGGAGGAGCACGCCCCCTACCAGCGGCCCCCGCTGTCGAAGGAGTTCCTCGCCGGGGAGGTGGGGCCGGAGTCGCTCGCTTTCCGTGCGCCCTCCTTCTACGCCGACGCCGGCATCGACCTCGTGAGCGGCGAGCGCGTCACTGAGGTGTCGCTGGCCGCCGGGGACCGTCCGGGATCGGGCACCGCGGTCACCGCGAACGGGCGCACGCTGCGCTTCGGCCGGCTCGCCCTCACCGTGGGGTCGAGCCCGCGCCGGCTGACGGTGCCGGGCTCCGGGCTCGGCGGGATCTGCTACCTCCGCGACCGTGACGACGCGACGGCCCTGCGGTCACGGCTTGGCGCGGCGTCGCGGGTCGTCATCGTCGGCGGGGGCTTCATCGGCCTGGAGGCCGCGGCGGTGGCCCGGGCGCTCGGCAGGGACGTGACCGTCGTCGAGGCGGCCCCACGGCTCATCCCCCGCGCCGTGGCGCCGGTCGTCTCGGAGTTCTACCGGCAGGCCCATCTGCGCCGCGGCACGGACGTCCTGCTCTCCCGCGCGGTGTCCGCGTTCGAGGGGGCCGACGGCGAGGTCGGCGCGGTGCTCCTGGCCGACGGCACCCGCGTGCCGGCCGACCTCGTCCTCGTCGGCGTCGGCGTCGTCCCCCGTACCGAACTCGCCGAGCAGCTGGGCCTGGAGTGCGACAACGGCATCCTGGTCGACGCCCACGCCCGCACCAGCGAACCGCTGGTGGCCGCCGCCGGTGACTGCACCGTCCAGCCCCACCCGACGACCGGCGAGGGCAGGGTCCGCCTGGAGTCCGTGCAGAACGCGGTCGCGCAGGCGACCGTGGCCGCCGCCACGCTGCTCGGCAGGCCGCGGGAGACCAGGAACGTGCCGTGGTTCTGGTCCCACCAAGGCGACCTCAAACTGCAGATCGCCGGGCTCTCCACCGGCTACGACACGTACGTGGTGCGGGGCGAGCCCGGTAGCGAACGCTTCTCGGTCCTCTACTACCGGCGCGGCCGGCTGCTGGCGGCCGACGCGGTCAACAGCCCGGCCGACTACATGGCGGTGCGCAAGGCGCTCTCGCAGGACGCGACCATCCCCCCGTCCCGGGCCGAGGACACCGGGACACCGCTCAAGTCGCTGATCACCGCGCCTCCCGAGGTGCTGAAGTCCGCCTGACGCGCCGTCCGCGTCCACGTACGGCCGTACGTCCGAACGGCCCGGCACGTGGTCACCGTCCCGCTCAAGGCCGTACCCCAGGTGCCGCACGCCCGGCTCCGGGAGGACCCGGGCAGCCCGGCGGCCGGCCTCGCCGAGCTGCGCCGTGCCCTCGACGCCGCGTAGCGCGGCGCGGGCTACCCCGTGGTGCCGAAGGTCACCCGGTAGTCGCACCGGCCCTTGCACGCCATGGTCGCCGCGTCGTCGAAGGCGTACGAGTACGCGTACGGCGCGGCGTCCTTGAAGACCCGGGTGTAGTCGACGGGCCACTTCGACGGCACGCAGTGCTCGCGGCCCGCCCAGGCACCGCGGCAGCAGTAGACGTCGCCGCCGAAGGCCGTGCAGGGCGGCTTGCAGCCGATCACCTGCCCGCCGGCCTTCGCCTGCATGACGGCCGGGCAGTCGACCGGCTCGGTGCACGCCCCGCGGTAGCAGCCGTCGGGGCTGACCGGGTCGCGGGTGGTGGTGCGGGAGATGTTGATGTACATGGGCAGGTTGGCGCCGTCGACCATGCTGACGTCGTAGAAGTCCATCCCCGCGTAGGCGTCGAAGCTGAACTCCCCCAGCGTGGTGGGCGGGTTGGGCCCGGTGCACACGGATGTGCAGTCCCCGGTACGGCAGGGCCCCGCTGCCGTGGAGTCGCATCCCGTCCGGCCCCAGACGCGGCCGCCCCAGCCGTCCGGCACCGTGAGCGAGGTCCCCTGCCCGGGGGCGAGCCGGCGTCCCCGTGGGTAGGCCGGCGAGTCGGTGACGACCGCCCAGACCGTTTCCTGCGTGCGGTTGACCAGGGTGATCTGCCGTGTGCCGGGCGGGACGGTGGCGGCGGACGTCCGTCGCGTCCCGGGGGCCTTCGTGGCGGTACCGGCCGTAGGGCCGGGCGTTCCCGTAGGACGGGCGCTCGGTGAGGGGAGCGTGGCCGAGGGCGAGGGCGACACGGACGGACGCGTCCCGCGTGACGGGGCGGCGGACGTGCCGTGGGCCGTGGTGGCGCCGCGCCCGCCTTCGGCCGTCGCCCCGCCTGGCCGGAACGGCGACAGCGTGCCCCCGGCGATCAGCGCCGTGACGACGATCCCGGCCGCCGCGAGCACCGCGACGGCCGCCCACCGTCCGCGCCCGGTCCTGGATCCGGTTCCGTGCCGGCTGTGTCGTGCCATTCTTGTGCCTTCCTCGTCCTCGCCCGGTGCGTACGCACGTATCGGGGACGCCGGGGCCACCGGCGGACAACACAAATCCACTGACGGACCCTGCGGGATTTGTGTTGTCCGGGCGCGCGCGGCCCGTCTCCTGTAGGTGGAGGCATCGCGGTCGCCGGGCGGCCGCGCGGTCGTGGACAGCGAGACCAAGTAGGGAAGAGTGGGGCCACATGCGCAAGACGCACCGGAGCGGACCCGGCGCCGGGGTGGTGGTGGCAGCACGCTCGGGCGACCGGCAGGCCCTCGACCGGCTGGTGGCGGAGTGCCTGCCGCTGGTCTACAACATCGTCGGACGGGCGCTGGACGGCCATGCCGACGTCGACGACGTCGTACAGGAGACGCTGTTGCGCATGGTGCGGGGGCTGTCGGAGCTGCGGGACCCGGCGGCGTTCCGGTCCTGGCTGGTGGCGATCACGATCCGGCAGGTCCGTGACCGTGAGCGGGACCGTGCCGTGGCCCGGCACCGCAGCGCCGGGCTGGAGGACGCCGAGCGCATACCGGACCCGGCCCTGGACTTCGCGGGGCTGACGATCCTGCGCCTCGGGCTCACCGAGCAGCGCCGTGAGGTCGCCGAGGCCACCCGGTGGCTCGACGAGGACGACCGGGAGCTGCTGTCGCTGTGGTGGCTGGAGGAGACCGGGGAACTGGACCGGGCCGACCTCGCCTCCGCGCTGGGCCTGTCGGACCGGCACGCGGCGGTGCGGGTGCAGCGCATGAAGAAGCAGATGGAGGCCTCCCGCGTGGTCGTCCGGGCGCTGGCCGCGGCGCCCGGCTGCGGCGAGTTGCGGGCGACGGCCGCCACCTGGGACGGCGTGCCGAGCCCGCTGTGGCGCAAGCGGTTCGCCCGGCACATCCGCGGGTGCGGTGTCTGCGGCGGGATGGAGGAGGGGCTGCTCCCCATGGACCGGCTGCTCAGTGGGCTGCCGCTGCTCGCGGTGCCGCCGGCGCTGGACCCGGGGCGGGTGGTCGCCGCGGTGACCGGGCAGGCCGGGACCGGGCCGGCGCCGGTGCCCCGTCCGGCCGCGCGCGGCGCCCACCGGGCCACCGGCCGGGCCGCGTCGCGCGGGCTGCGGACCCCCGTCCTCGGCGGGGCGGCCGTCGCGGCGGTGGTGGCCGCGGCGCTGGTCGCCACCCGGCTCCTGACCGGTCCGTCGCCGGCGCCGCAGGCGGACGCGCTCCCGGCGGCCTCCGCCCCGGTCGCCACGGCGACGGCCTCGGCCTCACCCCGCTCCCCCAGCCCGTCGCCCTCGCCGAGCCCCTCCAAGAAGCCCACGAAGAAGGCCCCGTCACCGAAGCCGACCCGGCAGGCACCCGCGGTGCGGGTCGCCTCGTCCGGCAAGAAGGGCGTCGGCGTGTGGACCTTCCCGGGCGTGGGCAAGGCCCTCGCCTCGTCCGGTGCGAGCTGGTACTACACCTGGTCCACGGGCCACCAGGACGTCGCCTCGCCCCCGTCGGGCCGCTTCGTTCCCATGATCTGGGGGCCCGCCTCCGTCACCGCGGACTCCCTGGCCCAGGCGAAGGCGCAGGGCCCGTACCTACTGGGCTTCAACGAGCCCGACATGGCGCAGCAGTCGAACATGTCGGTGGAGCAGGCCCTGACCCTGTGGCCGCGGCTGATGGACGCAGGCCGGATCCTGGGCAGCCCGGCCGTCGCCACGAACGGTGCCACCCCCGGCGGCTGGCTCGACCGCTTCATGTCGGGCGCCGCGGCCAAGGGCTACCGCGTCGACTTCGTCACCCTGCACTGGTACGGCGGCGACTTCCGCTCCGCGGAGGCCGTGTCGCAGCTGACGTCCTATCTGGAGGCGGTCCACCAGCGCTACCACAAGCCGATCTGGCTGACCGAGTACGCCCTGATCGACTTCTCCCACGGCACCCGTTTCCCCACCCCGGACCAGCAGGCCGCCTTCGTCACCGCCTCCACCAAGGCCCTGGAGGCGCTCCCCTACCTACAGCGCTACGCCTGGTTCGGCCTCGGCGCCGACCCGGCCAAACCCAGCAGCGGCCTGTTCACCGACGGCACCCACACGACCCCCGCGGGCCGCGCCTTCCAGGCGGCGGGCTGATCCGCCACGCGTGAAGGCCGCGCCGGCGACCAGGGGGGGTGTGGTCGCGGCGCGGCCGTACTGCCCGGGTTCCCGGGTGAGGCGGGTTCATGCAGCCGGTTCCGGAAAAGGGAACCTCCGCCAGGACGAGGGAGGTCGGGGGAACCGGACGGACAACGGGATCTTCGTGGAGTACCTCACCGCGGGACTGGACGTGGCGCGCCCGCTCACGGACCTGGACCCCGCCCTCAGATGACCGCCGCCTCCAGCGACTCCGGGGCGAAGAGCTCCTCCGGGGTCCAGCGGCGGCGGGAGAGGCCCTGCTCGTGGTGGTAGCGCAGGAAGGTGGCGAGGGTGTCGCGGTTGGCGCCGAGCCCGTACGACCAGTAGTCGCGGCCCAACAGGGCTCTGGCCTCCTCCAGTTGCGGGGTGAGCCAGGGCAGCATGAAGCGCAGCGCCGAGGTGTCGTAGAGGGTGGCGTACGCGGCGTCCTTGGCGGCGAGCAGCGCCTTGTGGAGGGACTGGGCGACCCAGGGGTGGCGGTCGTACACGTCGCGGCGGACGACGACCACGTGCATGATCGGGAAGATCCCCGTGGCCGCGTGGTACTCCTTCTCGGCGGCGACGACGTCGGAGAAGACCCGGCGCACCCGGGGGTCTCCGGCGGTGAAGGGACCGGGGACGCGGGGGGTGCACAGGGCGTCGATCTCCCCGGCGGCGAGGAGTTCGGAGAGGGTACGGCCCTGCGCGACGCGCTCGACCCGCACCGTGCCGGGGAGGTCGACCGCGGCCTTCTCGACGCGGCCGGGGGTCTCCTGGCCGCCCGTGACGTAGGTGACGGAGTCGAAGGGCACGCCGTGCCGGTCGGCGAGGATGCCGCGCATCCACACGCAGGCGGTGAGCTGGAACTCGGGGGTGCCGACGCGCTTGCCGCGCAGGTCCTCGGGGCCGGTGATGCCGGAGTCGGCGTGGCAGTACAGCGCGCCGTGCCGGAACATGCGGGAGGTGAAGACCGGCAGGGCCACGAAGGGCGAGGGCTCGGTGCCGTCGCCGAGGGACAGGACGTACGAGGAGAGCGACATCTCGGCGACCTCGAACTCGCGGTGCCGCATCATCCGGAAGAAGGTCTCCTCCACGGGCAGCCGCAGGTAGGTCAGGTCGATGCCGTCGGGGCGGATCGTGCCCTCCTCCAGTGCGCGGGTGCGGTCGTAGTCGCCGCAGGCGAAGGTGAGGTGCAGTCGGGTCATGGTGCGGGCTACCTGCCTTCCGCTGTGAGCCGGGCGTCCAGGCGCGGGTAGACGCGCCGGGCGTTGCCCTCGTAGACCTTGCGCAGTTGTCCGTCGTTGAGGCCGGTCCGGTCGACGTACTGCTTGGTGTCGTCCCAGGCGATGCCGGTGGCGGGGTCGACGCCGCGGACGGCGCCGAGCATCTCCGAGGCGAACAGGATGTTGCCGGTGTCCACGACCCGGTGGAGCAGGTCGATACCGGGCTGGTGGTAGACGCAGGTGTCGAACCAGACGTTCTTCATGACGTGTTCGGCGGGGTCGGGGCGGCCGAGGCGGACGGCCAGGCCCCGGTAGCGGCCCCAGTGGTAGGGGACGGCGCCGCCGCCGTGCGGCAGGACGAAGCGCAGCGCGGGGAAGCGGGCGAAGAGGTCGCCCTCCACGAACTGCATGAAGGCGGAGGTGTCGGCGTTGAGGTAGTGCGCGCCGAGGGCGTGGAAGGCGGGGTTGCAGGAGGCCGACACGTGGATCATCGCGGGGACGTCCAATTCGGTCATGGCCTCGTAGAGGGGGTACCAGTACGGGTCGGTGAGCGGCGGTGAGGTCCAGTGGCCGCCCGAGGGGTCGGGGTTGAGGTTGCAGCCGACGAACCCGAGGCCGGTGACGCAGCGACGCAGCTCGGCGACGGCGTCGTCGAGCGGGCCGCCGGGGGTCTGGGGCAGCTGGCACACCCCGGCGAAGTGCCGGGGGAAGAGGGTGGTGACGCGGTGGACGAGGTCGTTGTTCGCGCGGGCCCAGTCGCGGGCGGTGGCGGGGTCGGGGACGTGGTGCTCCATCGCCGAGGCCTTCGGGGACAGGAGCATGAGGTCGGCGCCGCGTTCGCGGAGCAGCTTGAGCTGGTGGTTCTCGATGCTCTCTCGGACGGCGTCGTCGCTGATGGCGGTGGGCGCCGGGACGGGGAGTGCGGGATCGCGGAGCCGGGCGAGCTGGGCGTCGCGGTAGGCCTGGTGCTGCGGCGGGGCGGTGGTGTAGTGGCCGTGGACGTCAATGATCACCGGTGGCCTCCTGGTCGGCGTCGGCGTAGATCAGGCCCTTGCGGGCGAGGCGGTCGCGCATGGCGTTGACGTCGAGCCCGAGTTCGCCGTTCGCGTAGCGTTCGCGGGTGCCCGCCTCCTTCTCCTCGCGGGCGCGGGAGGCCGCCAGCACGTCGGCGGCGCACAGCCGGGGGACGACGACCACGCCGTCGTCGTCGGCGACGATCACGTCGCCCGGGGCGACGTGCTGCCCGGCGCACACCACGGGGAGGTTGACGTCGCCGAGGGTCTCCTTGACGGTGCCGAAGGCGCTGATGTGCCGTGCCCAGACGGGGAAGCCCATCCGCTGCAGGTCGGCGACGTCGCGGCAGCCGGCGTCGATGACGACGCCGCGCACCCCGCGGGCGGCGACGGAGGTGGCGAGCAGGTCCCCGAAGTACCCCGCTTCCGAGGGGGAGGTGGGGGCGACGACGAGGACGTCGCCGTCGTGGCACTGCTCGACCGCGACGTGGATCATCCAGTTGTCGCCCGGCGGCACGGCGACGGTGACGGCGGTGCCGGCGATGTGCGCTCCCGGCCAGACGGGGCGCAGCGCCGGGGAGAGCAGCCCGGTGCGCCCCTGGGCCTCGTGGACGGTGGCGACACCGTACGCGGCGAGGGCGTCGACGGTGGCGCGGTCGGCGCGGCGGGGGTTGCGGACGACGACGCTCATGCCGCCGCCCACGGCAGCAGGGAGACGTGCACGGCGTCCTCGCCCGTCTCCCCGCCGACGGTCCTGATGGCGCGGTCGGCCTCGGCGAGCGGGAAGCTGTGGGTGCTCAGCTTCTCCAGGGAGAAGCGTCCGGACGCGAGCTGTTCGAGGGCGAGTTCGCAGGAGCGGTAGCTGTGGCCGCGGGCGCTCTTGAGGCTGATGGACTTCTCGGTGAGCTTCTTCATGGGGAAGTCGGGGAAGGCGGCGAGTTCACCCTGGACGACCATGACGCCCTCGCGGCGCTTGAGCGCGTCGATGCCGAGGAGGACGGGTGCGGTGCCGGCGCCCGCGGTGCAGTCCAGGACGACGTCGACGCCGCGGCCGCCGGTGATCTCCAGCACGCGGGTGAGGGCGTCCTCCCGCTGGACGTCGACGACGTGGTCGGCGCCGAGTTCACGGGCGAGGGAGAGCCGCGCGGCGTCGCGGGTGGTGCCGGTGACGACGACGGTGGCCGCGCCGGCCTGCTTGCAGGCGACGACCTGGGACAGGCCCTGTTGCCCGGGCCCCTGGATGAGGACGGTGGAGGCGTAGCCGACGCCCGCGGTGACCAGGGCCCATTCGATGCCGTTGGACAACGGCGTGACCAGTCCCGCGAGTTCGGCGGAGACCCCGTCGGGGACGCGGTGCGTCACGGCGTTCCAGGGCAGGTAGAGGTACTGGGCGAAGCCGCCCCACAGGTGGTAGGGGTGGTCGGCCGAGGTGTAGCCGTAGCGGCGGGCGTCGGGGTTGGTGCGCCAGTCCGTGGCCTCGCAGTGCCGGTACTCGCCGCGGTGGCACCATTCGCAGCGGAAGCAGCCGACGTAGTGCTCGGCGAAGACGCGGTCGCCCTCGCGCAGGCCCTTGCGCTCGGTGAAGGTGCGGCCGGCCCTCGCGATGACGCCGACGTTCTCGTGGCCCATGATCACGGGATCGGCGAAGGGCGGCTTGCGGTACATCTTCACGTCGGTGCCGCAGATGCCCGCGACCTCGACCTTCAACAGGGCTCCGTCGTCAGGGACGTCGGGCATCGCGAACTCGCGCAGCTCGGTCGTGCCCGGGCCCGTCCTGACCGCCGCCAGCACCTTCTCGGCCATGGCCTCTCCTCGTGTAGGGGGCTGTTCGCGAGGCACCTTAGTCTATGGCCTTATGGTCTGACCATGGTACCTTTCTCTGCGTCAGTAAGCATGAGAAGGGCGGACGGCATGGACGGGACACCGCGGCTCAGGACGGTCACGCGCACGCAGGGCAACAACGAGGCGCTCAAGACCGGCGCCGTCACCCCGCACGGCTTCCGCTTCGACTTCGAGGAGGTGCCCGTCCTCGTCGACGCCTTCCGGCGCATGGTCCGCGGGCTGGAGTTCGACGTCAGCGAGATGGCGCTCACCACCTACCTCGTGGCGAAGGCGCACGGTTCACGGCCGTCCCCGCCTTCCTCGTCCGCGGTTTCCACCACGGCGCGATCCACCACGACCCCGCCTCGGACGTCCGCGGGCCCAAGGACCTGGAGGGCCGCCGGGTCGGCGTGAGCCGCGGCTACACGGTCACCACGGGCGTGTGGGCGCGGGCCGTCCTGCGGAACGAGCACGGGGTCGACCTCAACCGGGTGACCTGGGTGCTCTCCGGTGACGAGCACGTCGCCGACTACCGGCCGCCGGCCAACGTCGTCCCGATGGAACCGGGACGCTCCCTGGAGGAGATGCTGCTCGCCGGCGAACTCGCCGCCGTCATCGGGCCGCCCCCGAAGTCGCCCGCCCTGGCGCCGCTGATCCCCGACCCGCAGGAGGCGGGCTTCACGGCCCTGCGCGAACGCGGCCTCTACCCGGTCAACCACCTCGTCGTCGTCAAGGACGAACTCCTCGCCGCACGGCCCGAACTGGGTGCCGAGGTCTTCGACGCCTTCGCGCGCGCCAAGTCGCGCTACGTCGAGGGGCTGCGGGACGGCACCCCCGGCTCCGGCACGGCGACGGACCGCATGTACCGCCGGGTCATGGAGACCACCGGCGCCGACCCGCTGCCGTACGGCATCGAGCCCAACAGGGCGGTGCTGGAGGAACTGCTGCGGCACGCGGTGGACCAGCGCATCCTGGACCGCGCGGTGCCGCTCGACGGCCTGTTCGCCGAGACCACCCGCGACCTGACCGCCTGACGTCCCCCGAAGGAGGAGACACGGTGCGCATCGCCATCGCCGGGGACCACAACGGGGTCGCCCTCAAGGCCCGGCTGACCGCCTGGCTCACCGCCCGCGGCCACACCGTCGACGACCGCGGCAGCCACAGCGCCGAGACCGTCGACTACCCGCCGCTGTGCGCGGACGTCTGCGACCGGGTCGTCGCCGGCTCCGCCGACCGCGGCATCGTCCTGGGCGGCAGCGGCCTGGGCGAGACCGTCGCCTGCAACAAGGTCCCCGGCATCCGGGCGGGCCTGTGCCACGACGTGTGGAGCACCCGCATCTCGCGGGGGAACAACGACTCCAACGTGCTCGTGCTGGCGGCGATGGTGCTCACCGCCGACCTGGCCGAGGAGATCGTGGCAGCCTGGCTGGAGACCCCGTTCAAGGGCGGGGTGCACCAGCGCCGCGTCGAGCAGATCGCCGCCCTGGAGCGGCGCCCCTCCCCCACGGTGCCGGGATCCCCGGGGGCCTGAGCCGCGCGGCGTGCGTGCCCCCGCTCCGGTGGCGCGGTGCGGGGTCCGGCGCGTTACTGGGAGGTATGCACGCGACGACCGGCACTCCCTCCCCTCGGCGCGACGGCGCGCCTCGCCGTGGCGCGGTGACCCCGTGACAGGCCGCAACGGTTTCGGGCCCGTGCACGGGGTGCTGTGCGGGGCGGCCGCGGGCGCGGCGGGCACGACGGCCCTCAACACCGTGGGCTACCTGGACATGCTGCTGCGTGGCCGTGCCGCCAGCTCCGCCCCGGCGACCACGGTCGAGCGGCTCTCCGAGGCCACGCACGTACCGATCCCCGGCGACGACGGCGCCCGCCGCAACCGCATCTCCTCGCTGGGCGCCCTCACGGGCATCGCGGCCGGGGCGGGCATGGGCGCGACGCTCGGCCTGGCCGTGGGCTGCGGCTGGCGCCCGGCCACGGCCGTGCTGACGGCGACGGCGACCGTGGGAGCGCTGATCGGCACCAACGGCCCCATGACCGTGCTGCGTGTGACCGATCCGCGCACCTGGTCGCGGTCGGACTGGATCTCCGACCTCGTGCCGCACGTGGCGTACGCCCTGGTCACCACGGCCGTCCTCACGGGGCTCCGGGCGGGACGCGTACGAACCGGCCGATGAGCGCCAGCTGCGCAGTGAGCGCGGCGCCGGGCCGGCGCACCGAGGAGTAGGCGACCCCCAGCGACCACTCGAGGGGCCCGCCCGCGACGGGGCGCACGCACACGCCCGGGTCGTCCGCGGCAACCGCGAAGGACGGCATGATGGCCACGCCGAGGCCCTGCCGGACGTAGTCGGCGGTCACACCGCCGTGCGGCCGCACGCGGGACGGGGCCGCTCCGACCTGATCTCCAGCACCGCCAACATGGGCGGCTTCGCGGTGGGCCCGCTGGTGTCCGGGCTGCTCGCCCAGTACGCGGGCGCGCCGCTGCGCACCCCGTACCTGGTCTTCCTCGGGCTGCTGCTGCTCGCCGCCGCGGGTGTGGCGCTCGTGCCGGAGACCGTGGAACGGGCCGCGGAGCGACCCGCCTACCGGCCGCAGCGCGTCACGGTCCCCCCGGCCGCGCGCCCGGCGTTCTTCGCCGCCTGCGGGGCGACCCTGGCGGCCTTCGCGGTGCTGGGCCTGTTCACGTCGGTGGGGCCGTCGTTCGTCGCCGGTACGCTGCACCACCCGTCGCGCGCGCTGGCCGGTCTGGTGCCGTTCCTGGACTTCGGTTGCGCGGCCGGCGCGCAGGCTCTGCTGCTGCGGGTCGGCGCCCGGCGTCAGCTGGCGACCGGCCTCGCCTCGATGGTGGCCGGACTGGCCGCGGTGACCGCGGCCGTGTGGCTGCCGAGCTTCGGCCTGTTCCTGGCCGGCGGCATGGCCGCCGGTGCCGGTGCCGGCGTGCTCTTCAAGGGCACCGTGTCCACGGTCGTCTCCCTGGCGGAGGCGCGCCGCCGCGGCGAGGCCCTCGCGGGCCTGTTCCTGGCCGCGTACATCGGCCTGGCGGTGCCCGTCCTCGGGCTCGGCGTGGGCACGCTGTACGTCTCGCAGCGGCTGGCGCTCCTCGGTTTCGCCGCCGTGCTGATCGCGATCTGCGCGATCGTCAGCCGCCGCCTCCTGCGCCGCTGAGCACGGCCGAGCGGCCGGGCGGGCACCGGGGTTGTGGGGGGCGCCCGCCCGGCCGTTGCCCGGCACCACGCCGATGACGCGGCGACGTCCGTCAGCCGCCGTCCGCGCCGCCCAGGAACCCCAGCACCCGGTCCGCCGCGGTCACCGACGTCTGCTCCGCGACCGGGACGTCCCAGAACTCCGAGCGCGTCAGGCACTCCTGGAGGTAGCGGGCCGCCGAGGGCGCGTGGGAGTCGTCCTGGCCGGGGACGACCAGGGCCGGGACGTCGAGCAGGAGCAGGTCCTCGGGCTCGGGGCCGGGGGCCGTGTCGCGGTCGAAGAGCAGCCGGGCCGACCCGGCGACGGTCACCCGGTACCGCTCGGGGTCGGTGCGGGCATAGGCGTCGGCGAACTCCGCGTCGCCGCGGATGACATGGGCCCACGGTCCGACGCGTGGGTCGGCGGTGAAACCGGCAGCGGTGGTCCTGGCGAGGTCGACGACCCCGCCGAGCCCGTGCTCGGCGGCGTACGCGAGGTGCCGCTCGAAGCGGGCGTGCTGCTTCATCCGGTAGCTCACCCCGCCCGCCGGGGAGTACAGCACCATGCCCAGCACCCGTTCCGGGTGGGCCACCGCCAGCGCGGCCGCGGTCGAGCAGCCGACGCAGCCGCCCATCAGGTGGGCCCGCGCGATGCCGAGGTGGTCGAGGAGGCCGCGGCCCTGGGCGGCGTAGGCCGCCCAGGACAGGCGCTCGACCCGGCCGCCGGAGCGCCCCGACTCGCGCCGGTCGAAGGTGATGCAGGTGTACCGCTCGGTGAGCCGGTCGAGCAGCCGCAGCCTCCGGTACACCCCGACCGTCCGCCAGCCCTCCAGGCTGGAGTCGAAGCCGCCGGGCGAGAACATCAGCAGCGGCGGCCCCGAGCCGTCCGTCTCGTAGCGCGTGGGGATCCCGTCGATGACGGCGGTGGGCATGCGCGGTGGTCCTCTCGGTGGTGCGGGTCAGCCGGCGGGCGGCACGGGCACGCCGCCGGGGATCTGCCGGGCCGCGCGGACGTCCGCCGCGTACGCGGTGATCGCGTCGAGCGTGACGGCGGCGACGTTGGCGTACGTCTCGGGCGGGTCGTCGATGGCGTCCGCGGAGTAGCCGATGGCCGCGTGGGCCATCCGCATCCGGCCGTCGAGCCAGGGGCCGCCGCCGAATCCGCCGACGACCGGGACCGATACGGCGGCGGCGACGGCGGCGCCGACGACGGGTCCTGAGTTGGTGAAGTTGAGCAGCGCGGCGCCGGCGTCCTCCAGCCGTCTGGCCTCGGCGACGAGGGCGCCGGTCATCTCCTCCGGCACCTGGTCGGCGGCCGAGGGGACCGCCCGGTACGCGACCCCGTAGCGCAGGGCGGTCTGGGGCGTGATGCCGAACTGGGCGAACACCGGGATGCCGGCGCGGGTGACGGCCTCCACCGCCTCCAGGAAGTCCGGGGCGCCGTCGAGCTTGACCATGTCGACGCCCGCCTCCTTCACGAAGCGGATCGCCGCCCGTACGGCGCTGCCGGTGCCCTCCTGGAGCGGGCCGAAGGGGAAGTCGGCGCTGAGCAGGGCCCTGCTGACGCCGCGCCGGACGGCCTTGGTGACGACGAGCATCTCGTCCATCGTGATCTCGAGGGGGTTGGCGTGCCCCCACAGGTTGACCCCGACCGTGTCGCCGACGGAGACCAGGTCGACCCCGGCCCGGTCCACGATGCGTGCCATCTGGTGGTCCCAGGCGACGACGCCGACGATCTTGCGGCCCTCCTCCTTCATGCGCCGCAGATCGCGCAGGCTGGTCTTGCCGGTCATGCCACGTCCCCCTAGACCCTGAGTGCGGTGAGCAGTTCGAAGACGTCGCCCTCGTCGGCGGAGAGCAGCAGCACCCGCGCGTAGGGGCGCAGCGCAGCGACGGCGTCGTCGGCCTCGAAGCCGTCGCCGAGGACGACGCCCGCGGTGGTGATGCCGTGCTGCCAGCAGAACCGGCCGATGGTCGCGGCCGTGGCCCGGCCGCCGTCCTCGGTGGCGAGGACGACGACGACGTCGCTGCCGTCCAGGACCGCGGGCAGCGACGCGGGCGTGCCGTCGAGGGCGTGCAGCAGGGGGTCGTCGGTCCCGGCCGGGCGGGGGCCGCCGCCGGTGTAGAACCGGGCGTGGGCCCAGGGGCGTTCGGCCAGCCGGCGGGCGACGGCGGTCGCCCGGCCGTCCAGCCCGATGACGCGGGCGGCGCGGGCCGGCGCGATGGGCACGCGGATCCTGAACCGGGACTCGCCGGCGGAGGCCGCCCGCGCGCTCTCGCTCGGGTACACGGTGGGCGCCGCCATGTCAGACCGAGGCCTGGGGGACGCCGGGGGTGACCTTGACCGCGTCGCGGCAGGAGTCGAGGAAGGACTCGGCCTGCGGCAGGACCACCGCCGCCGAGCGGACCCGCTGGTGCTCGGGGTCCACGCCGGGCGGTGTCACCCCCTGGTCCCGCAGGGCGAGCGCGGCCTTGCGGAGCTTCTGGCGGGCCTTGATGATCCCGCTGTCGGCGGGGACGAGCCGTTCGCGGGTGCGGTCCACGACCGGGCCCATGCTCTCCTGGAGCGAGGCGTCCTGCATGGCGATGCCGGCCACGCCGGAGTAGGTGTCGCCGCGGCGCTGGGCCTCACGGTCGATCAGGTAGTCGTTGTCCATGTTGGCGACGGGCCGGTAGGTGCCGGGGATGTTCTTGCTGTGGACGCCGTGGCCGTCGGCCATCGCCTGCCGCTCGGTGTCGGTGAGGGCGCGGACGGGGTGGTAGTCGAAGGAGTAGGTCCAGCAGTTCTCGTCGTCGATCGGCACCCAGAAGTGGCCGTGCACGGGGTGGTCGCCGCGGGGCGGCACCATCGTGAAGGCCGGCATCACCCAGGGCGTGATGCGCCAGTAGTAGGTGCCCTCCTCGGCGTTGCGGCGGGCACCGACGAAGAGTCCCCCTTCGCTGTCGGCGACCTCGAAGAACGGCTTGGTGTCCTTCATGTTGTACTCGTTGCCCTTGGCGCCCTTGAACAGCGGGTCGGTCTTCAGCCCGCCGGAGTGCAGGAACGTCACGTGGCTGGAGTCGATGCCGCCCTCGAAGGCCTGCAGCCAGTTGCACTGCTGCCAGCGCTTGGAGGTGTAGGTCTGCTCGGCCGGCACGTGGCACCACTCGAACTCGGGCAGCGGCGGCTGGGTGGCCTTGTCGCCCATGTACGTCCACAGCACGTCGCCGATCCTGACCAGCGGGTACGAGGTGAGCTGGACGTTCTGGCAGAAGCTGCTGTTGTCGGCCTCGGAGGGGACCTCCACACACTGGCCGGTGACGTCGTACTTCCAGCCGTGGTACGGGCAGCGCAGCCCGGAGCCCTCGTTGCGGCCGAACCAGAGGGAGGCGCCGCGATGCGCGCAGAACTCGTCGATCAGGCCGTAGCGTCCCTCGCTGTCGCGGAAGGCGACCATGCGTTCCGACAGCAGTTTCACGCGCACCGGCGGGCAGTCGTCCTCGGGGAGCTCCTCGGCGAGCAGTGCGGGGATCCAGTACTGCCGGAACAGCTCGCCCATGGGCGTGCCGGGGCCGGTCTGCGTGAGGAACTCGTTGATGTCTTTTCTGAGCACGGCCGTTTCCCTTTCGGAACTGACCGCCGGGCGGCGGCGGATCGGTGGGTGAGCGTGCGGTGCGGCAGCGCCGGCCGGGCCGGCCGGGCGGTCAGGGCTGCTGCGGGGGGATGTCGACGGTCAGTCCGCCGAGGTCCTGGGTGACGCGGATCTGGCAGGCCAGACGGCTGGTGTCGCGCCGCTCCTCGACGGCGAGGTCGAGGAGGTCGTCCTCCATCCCGCCGGGCGGGCCGACCAGGGCCGCGAACTCCTCGCGGACCCACACGTGGCAGGTCGCACAGGACTGGTTGCCGCCGCATTCCGCGACGATCCCGGGGACACCGTTCCTGACCGCGGCCGACATGACCGAGTCACCGACCGCCGCGTCGACGGTGTATTCGGGACCGTCACTGCCGACGAAGATCACCTTGGGCACGGTCCCTCTTTCTCTCGTGGTGGGACATTGCCGAAGCGATGGACAGGCCGAAAGGCCATGGCCATCGGTTCATGGTCTGTCCATTAGACCAGATGCCGTGAGAACGAAACAAGGGACCGTCGCGCGGGCCACAATCGGCGCCATGCGAACACTGGTCCTGCTCCGCCACGGCGAGAGCGAATGGAACGCGGAGAACCGGTTCACCGGCTGGGTCGACGTCGGGCTGACGGCGCGCGGCGAGGAACAGGCCCGGCACGGCGGCCGGTTGCTCCGCGAGGCGGGACTGCTCCCGGACGCGCTGCACACCTCGGTGCTGACCCGCGCGGTGCGCACCGGTGCACTCACCACGGCGGCGGCCGGCCGGCCCGGCGTACCGGCGACGCACCACTGGCGGCTGAACGAACGTCACTACGGGGCGCTCCAGGGCCGTACCAAGCACGAGACGCTGCGCCGCTACGGCGAGGAGCGGTTCCGGCACTGGCGCCGCTCGTACGACGGCACCCCGCCGCCGATCGCACCGGGCGACCCGTGGGACACCTGCGACGATCCCCGCTACGCGCACCTGCCACCCGGCCTGCTGCCGCGCACCGAGTCGCTGGCGGACGTCACGGAACGCCTGCTGCCGCACTGGCGCGACGCGGTCGTGCCCGATCTCCGCGCCGGGCGTACGGTCTTGATCGTCGCCCACAGCAACTCCCTGCGGGCACTGGTCGCCCACCTGGACCGACTCGGCCGCGAGGAGGTGACGGAACTGAACATCCCGACCGGGAACCCGCTGGTCTACGGCCTGGACGAGGCCCTCCGACCGGTCCTGCGCGGGGGTCGTTACCTCGGTCCGGGCGCCGCCGCGGCCGCCGCGGAGGTGGCCGGGCAGGGGCGCGAACCCAGTGCGACACAGCGTTGACGGGCTTTCACGGTGGACTTATGGTTCTACCAATCTGCCACCCACTCAGCCCACTCAGTGATGTGAGAGCCGAACCACGAAGGGCCGACGCATGGCCAAGGACGCGATCGTCAACGAGAAACTGGCGGCCAAGTTCGCCACGGAGAAGGAATCCCCCTACACCCGCTGGGTCGCCGCCGAAGGGCTGGACATCATCGCCGCCCACTACGTGCCCGACCTGCGCACGGTCGAGCTGAAGCCGTGGGAACGGCGCGGCGGGCGCGGCGTGTTCATCAACCACGAGGCCACCCGGACCTCGAACGACTGCTACGTGTGCGAGATCCCGGCGGGCGGGAGGCTGGCGCCCCAGCGGCAGCTGTTCGAGGAGATGATCCTCGTCCTCGACGGACAGGGCTCGACACGGGTCTGGAACGACGCCGGCGCCGAGGTCACCTTCGAGTGGCAGGCCGGGTCGATCTTCGCGATCCCGCTCAACGCCCACCACCAGCACTTCAACGGCTCCGGCCGGAAGACCGCGCGCTTCGTCTCCTCCACGAACCTGCCGCCGGTGATCAACCTCTACGGGGACGCCGACTTCGTCTTCCACACCCCCAGGGACTTCACCGACCGCTTCGCCGGCGAGCCGGACTACTTCTCCCCCAAGGGCGAGCAGAAGGGCCTGCTGCTGGACACCAACTTCGTCGCGGACGCGGTCAACCTGCCGCTGGTCGAGGCGAAGGAGCGCGGTGCGGGCGGCGGTCACATCCGCTTCGCGATGGCCAAGGGCTCGATGAACAGCCACATATCGCAGTTCCCGACCGCCACCTACAAGAAGGGCCACCGGCACGGCCCGGGCGCCCACGTGATCATCCTCTCCGGCGAGGGCTACAGCCTGATGTGGCCCGAGGGCGAGGAGCCGCGGCGCTACGAGTGGGGTCCCGGCTCGCTGATCGTGCCGCCCAACATGTGGTTCCACCAGCACTTCAACACCGGCCCGGAACCCGCCCGCTACCTGGCCTTCAAGCACGAGGTGGTCTCGGTGCGCAACGCCCAGGGCGTGCCCAAGGCCTGGATCAGCCGGCGCATCGGCGGCGACCAGATCGACTACGCCGACGAGTCGCCCTTCGTGCGCGAGACCTTCCGCGAGGCACTGTCCAAGCACGGCATGGAGCCGCGGATGGAGGCCGTGTACGAGGCGGAGATCGCCACGCTGCCGCCCGCGCCGACCGGGGAATCCGTCTCCGCCTGACGACCGACACAGCCAAGGAGCGGGAACCGTGCGGCACTCCGGTGACCACAGCGACGACGACGGGGTGCGCACGGTCCACTCGGCGTACACCCCCGCCCACGACCACGTGCACGACGACGACGTGGCCGGCGCCCTGGAGGACAACCCGATCTGGCGGCAGGACAACGTCACGCTGCACAGCGTCGGGATGGACATCGGGTCGTCGGGCACCCAGGTGGTCTTCTCCCGGCTGCACCTGCGCCGGATCGGGGAGGACCTGACGAGCCGGTACCTGGTGGTCCGCAGGGACACCGTGTACCGGTCCCCCGTCGAACTGACCCCGTACGCGAGCGACGAGCACATCGACGCCGGTGCGCTCGGCTCGATCATCGACAAGGCGTACCACGACGCGGCCGTGGACCCCGCTGACGTCGACACCGGGGTGGTGATCCTCACCGGCGAGGCGCTGCGCCGGCGCAACGCGGAGGCCATCGCCGGCGTGCTGGCCGAGCGCGGCGGCGAACTGGTGACCGCGACGGCGGGCCACCACATGGAGGCCATGCTCGCCGCGTACGGATCGGGCGCGGCGCAGGCCTCCTACGACCGCGGACAGCGCATCCTCAACGTCGACATCGGCGGCGGGACGACCAAGCTCGCCGTGGTCGACCGCGGGCAGGTGGTGGCCACCGCCGCCGTGCACGTCGGCGGGCGGCTGCAGGTGACCGACGAACAGGGCCGTCTCGTACGGCTCGATCCGGCGGGCCGCCGTCATGCGGCCCGCGCGGGGTACGGCTGGGAACTCGGCGACACCGTGCAGGACGCCGAGTCCGAGCGGGTGGCGGAGACGATGGCCGACGCCCTCGTCTCCCTGCTGACCGCTCCCGGCGATCCGCCTCCCCCGGACGCCGGCCGGCTGTACCTGACCGATCCCCTGCCGGACGCCGGTCCCTTCGACGGGGTGATGTTCTCCGGCGGCGTCGCGGAGTACGTGTACGACCGGGAGCGGCGGGGGTTCGGCGACCTCGGCCGCCCGCTCGGCCGTGCGCTGCGCCGCCGGGTCGAGGCCGGCTCGCTGCCCTTCCCGCTGCTGCCGCCCGGCGAGTGCATCCGCGCCACGGCGCTCGGGGCCTCGGAGTACAGCGTCCAGCTCAGCGGCAACACCGGGTGCGTCACCGATCCCGGTGCACTGCTGCCACGCCGCAACCTGCAGGTGGTCAGGCCGGTGTACGAGCTCGGGGAGACCGTCGACCCCGAGGCGGTCGCCGCCGCGGTCCGCCGCCGGCTGGCCGCGCTGGACGCGGGGCGCGACGACGCCGACGTCGCCCTCGCGATGTCGTGGAGCGGGCCGCCGGGCCACGACCGGCTGCTGCCCTTCGCCCGCGGCATCCGCGACGGCCTGGCGGAACGCATCGAACGCGGACTGCCGGTGTACGTGATGCTCGACGGGGACGTCGCCATGACGCTCGGCCGGCTGCTGCGCGACGAACTCGACGTGGCCGTGGACGTGCTGGTCGTCGACGGGCTGAACCTGCGGGACTTCGACTGGATCGACATCGGCCGCATGCGCCACCCGTCCGGCACCGTGCCGGTGACGATCAAGTCCCTGGTGTTCGGCAAGGACCCCTACCAGGGGGCTTTGCCGACGCTTGACGGTGCGTCAACCCCGACCGGTAACAATAACGTAACATCCAAGTCCGATGGTTAGACCATAAGACCTAACCTCCTGTTTCATGCAGGGACAGACCCGGCTACCGGAAGGTGACACCGATGTGTGACAGCGGCCGGCCGGGCCGGCGGACCGAAGGGCCCGGCGGCCACCGGGCGTCATCCCCGACCGGCCGCCACCGGTCGTGAAGGACCCGCCCCGCTGACCGCGGGCCCGCCCCCGGTCCCCTCCCCCCACGGCTTTGCGCTCATCCGACTGCTCTTGACGACCCCGACCGGCTTTCGTCCAAGGAGTGTGCGATGCGTCATGGTGCCCTCACCGCCGGCCTCCTGGCCGCCGGCCTCGTCCTCGCCGGCTGCGGCTCCGCGCCCACCACGACGGGGGCGGGCGGCCCCGCACCCGAGGGGGCCGACCCCTACGCCGACTACGCCGCGCTGACCGGCAGCCGGCGCACCGAGAAGCTGCTCGCCGACGCCCGATCCGAGGGCGGGGTGCTGGACCTCTACACCTCCAACACCGACATCCAGGACCTCGTTGACGGCTTCGAGAAGGCCTACCCCGCCATCAAGGTCCGGGCGTTCCGCGCCAACTCCGAGACCGTCCTGCAGCGGGCGCTCCAGGAGAACCAGGCGGGCAAGCCGCAGAACGACGTCGTGGACACCAACGACCTGGAGCTGCGCGCCCTGGACTCCCAGCACCTGCTCACGCCCTACGACGGCCCGGCCGAGGAGGGCCTGAGGGACACCGCCAAGGAGTTCGGCGGCTGGACCGCCGAGCGCTTCAACGCCTTCGTCGTCGGCTGGAACACCGACCAGGTCCCGGCCGGCCAGGAGCCGAGGGACTTCGCCGACCTCGCCGACCCCCGGTGGAAGGGCAGGCTCTCCGTCGAGATCGGCGACTGGGACTGGTACGCGTCGATGCACACCTACCTCACCGACGAGAAGGGCATGAGCCCCTCCGCCGTCGACGACCTCTTCCGGCGCATCGCCGCCAACGTCAAGGTCACCAAGGGCCACACCGTGCAGGGCGAACTGCTCAGCGCGGGCCAGTTCTCCGTGGCCCTGTCCGTCTACTCCCACACGGTCGACAAGGCCGCCCGCAAGGGCGCGCCCGTGACGTACAAGCCGGTCGTCGAACCGGTGATCCTGCGGCCCAACGGCGTGGGACTGATGGCCCACCCGCGCCACCCCGCCGCGGCGCTGCTGTGGACCGACTGGGTGCTCAGCGAGGGCCAGAAGGTCATCGCCGGGTCCCTGCGCATCCCGGCCGCGAAGACCGTCGAGGGCTTCAAGGACCCGATCCCGCCGGGCACCACCACGTACAGCCTCTCCAAGACCGCCGAGACCGACAGCAAGAAGTGGAACGACGCCTACGACGCGCTGCTGCGCGGCGTCCCCGCGACCGGCTGACCGCACACCCACACCCCCTCTCGCACCCTCGATACAGGAGAGCTCCACATGAGGACCCGCAACTCGACTCTCGCCGTGGCCGGACTGCTGGTCGCGGCCGTCACCACAGGGTGCGGCGGCGCCGTCCCGGGCGCTTCCAACAGCCAGGCCGAGTCCGTCTATTCCCAGATCGCCGGGCTGCCCAAGGAGCAGCAGGTCGCCAAGGCCAGGGAACTCGCGGGGAAGGAAGGGAGAGTGCTCTCCCTCTACACCTCGATGACGGCGGACATCGCCACCCCCATAGGCAAGGCCTTCGAGAAGAAGTACGGCATCCACGTCAGCGTCTTCCGCGGCAACTCCGAGACGGTGCTGCAGCGCACGCTCCAGGAGGAGAAGGCCAACCGGCCGGGCGCCGACGCCGTCGAGACCAACTTCCTCGAGATGACCGCGCTCGCCGACAACGGCTACCTCGTCAAGTTCAACGGCTCCGCCCTCGACAAGGTGGAGAAGGCCGGCACGTTCGACCAGTGGACGGCCAGCCGGCTCAACGTCTTCCAGCCCGCCTGGAACACCGAGCTGATCAAGCCCGCCGACGAACCGCAGAGCTGGGAGGACCTGGCCCAGCCCAAGTACAAGGGCAAGATCACCCTGGAGCTCAGCGACAGCGACTGGTTCGAGAACGTCACCAAGTACTGGCTGGCGCACGGCAAGACCCAGGCCGAGGTCGACACGCTCTGGAAGCAGATCGCGGCCAACTCCAAGGTCGCCAAGGGCCACACCACGATGATGCAGTTCCTCACCGCCGGCCAGACCCCGATGGAGGCCATGAACTACACCTACATCACCTACCGGGCCACCCAGGAGGGCGCCCCCGTCACCTACCTCCCGCAGGGCGGCGTGTCGAAGATCCCCGCGTTCGCCCGCCCCAACGGCGTCGGCATGATCAAGGGCGCCCAGCACCCCGCCGCCGCCTGGCTGTTCTACCACTGGCTGCTCACCGACGGGCAGAACGAGCTGGTCAAGCTGGGCCTGACCCCCTCCACCAAGGTGCCCGGCGACAAGAGCCTCGACGGCCTCACCCTCGTCCCCTTCGACGTCGAGGGACTGAGCAAGGACGACGGCAGCTGGGACAAGAAGTACGACGCGCTGCTGCGCGGCGCCGCCACGGTGGGGAACTGACCGCCGATGACCCTCGTACCCGCACCCGCCGCGTCCCGGGACGACGACCGGGCCCCCGGGACGGACACCGTCCCCGAGCCGGCCGGCACCGCCGGGCCGGGCCGCCTCGCCCGGCTGCTGAGGCGTCCGCTGTCCCTGCAGGGCCTGCTGGTCGGCGCGGCCGTCGTGATCGTCGGCTACCTCGCCGTCGTCCCGCTGGGCTACCTGGTCCACGACACCTTCCTGAGCGCCGACGGCGCGGGGGTGTCCGTCTCGGCCTTCTCCCGTGCCTACGGGGGCAACTCGCAGGCCGGATCGATGATGCTGAACTCGCTGTGGTTCGCCTTCGGCTCGGCCGCGCTCGCCCTCGTGCTCGGCACCGTGCTCGCCTACGTCCAGGTGCGCACCGACACCCCGTTCAAGGGGCTGTTCTTCGCCGCCTCGCTGGTACCGCTCATCGTGCCCGGCATCCTCTACGCCACCTCCTGGATCTTCCTCGGCGACCCGTCGAGCGGCGTGCTCAACTCCCTGGTGTTCAAGCCTCTGTTCGGCACCACGCCGATCAACATCTTCAGCGTGTGGGGCATGATCTGGGTGCAGGGGCTGCACCTCGCCCCCGTCGCGTTCCTGCTGATGGTGGCCGCCTTCCGGGCGATGGACCCCTCGCTGGAGGAGTCGGCCGCCATGTCGGGGGCCGGCCGGCTCACCGTGCTGCGGCGCGTCACCGTCCCGCTGCTGCGCCCGGCGATGATCTCGGCGGCGCTGCTGATGTTCGTGCAGTCGCTGGAGAGCTTCGAGGTGCCCGGCCTGCTCGGACTGCAGAACGGCATCTACGTCTTCACCAGCCGGATCTACTTCGTGCTGCGCTCCTACCCCGCCGACTACGGTGCCGCCGGGGCCTACGCGATCGGCCTGCTGGTCATCGCCGCGGCGGGGGTGCTGGTCTCCGGCTGGCTGCAGCGCTCCTCGCGCAACTTCCAGACGGTCACCGGCAAGGCGTTCCGGCCCCGCCCGGTGGAACTGGGGCGCGCCCGGCCGTTCGTGGGCGCCGCCGTGATCGGCTACTTCCTGCTCACGGTCGTCCTGCCGGTCGCCGTCCTGGTCTACGCGAGCCTGCTCAAGTACTACACCGCTCCCTCCCGGAAGACGTTCGGCTCGATGACGCTGGACAACTACCGCGAGGTCGCCGACATGCCGCTGGCGTTCACGGCGCTGAAGAACTCGCTCATCGTCGGGGTGGGCGCCGCGACCGTGGTCATGGTGCTCACCGCGATCGTCTCCTGGGTCGTACTGCGCACCAAGGCGCCGGGCCGGCGGCTGCTGGACCTGCTGGCCTTCACGCCCATCGTCATCCCCGGCCTGGTCCTGGGCCTCGCGCTGTCCTTCGTCTACCTGAGGATGCCGCTGCCCATCTACGGCACGCTGCTCATCCTGCTGGTGTCGTACTGCACGCGCTACCTGCCCTACGGCATGCGCTACGCGTCGTCGGCGATGGCCCAGATGTCGCCGGAACTGGAGGAGTCCGCGGCGGTGTCCGGGGCCTCGTGGTTCCAGACCTTCCGGCGGGTGCTGCTGCCGCTGATGAGCAGCGGCATCCTCGCCGGCTGGGTCTACATCCTGGTGGTCTCCTTCAGGGAGTTGTCCAGCACGATCCTGCTGTACAGCCCGGGCAAGGAAGTGCTGTCGGTGCTGATCTGGGAGCAGTTCGAGAACGGCCAGTTCACCACGCTCGCCGCGCTCGGCGTCTGCATGGTCGTGCTCCTCGTCCTGCTCGTCTCCATTGCCTACCGTCTCGGCGCCCGCTTCGGGCTGCAGGGCGACTCCGCGAACTAGCGATAGGAATCACAGGGATGCTGACGGTCGAATCCCTCAAGAAGAGCTACGAGGAAACCGGGGGACGCGCCTCCCGCCGCAAGGCCGCCGAGGGCACGCGGGTCTACGCGGTCGGCGGGGTCGACTTCGAGGTCCACGACGGCGAACTGTTCACGCTGCTCGGCCCCTCCGGGTGCGGCAAGACGACGACGCTGCGCTCGGTCGCGGGCCTGGAGCGGCCGACCGAGGGCCGGGTCACCCTCGGCGGCCGGGTGCTGTTCGACGCGCGGCAGGGCGTCAACCTGCGCGCCAACCGCCGCGGCTTCGGCATGGTCTTCCAGTCGTACGCCATCTGGCCGCACATGACGGTCTTCAAGAACGTCTCGTTCCCGCTGGAGGTCATGCCGCGCGCGAAGCGCCCGGGACGGCAGGAGATCGAGGAGCGGGTGCAGCAGGTCCTCGAGGTCATCGAGCTGGGCGCGTACGCCGGGCGGCCGGCCACCAAGCTCTCCGGCGGCCAGCAGCAGCGCCTGGCGCTGGCCCGCGCCCTGGTGACCCGGCCCGAGCTGATGCTGCTGGACGAACCGCTGTCCAACCTGGACGCCAAGCTCCGCGAGTCCATGCGCTTCGAGCTGAAGCGGCTGCAGCGCGAGCTGAACCTCACCGCGATCTACGTGACCCACGACCAGTCCGAGGCGCTGGTGATGTCGAACCGGATCGCGGTGATGAACGAGGGCCGCATCGAGCAGATCGGCAAGCCCCGCGAGATCTACACCAAGCCGGCCACCCGCTTCGTCGCCGAGTTCATCGGCACGTCCAACTTCATCGAGGCGAAGGTGGTGGGCGTGGACGGCGACGAGGTCGTGGTCGACACCGCGCCGGGCCGGCTGGTCGCCCGGAAGGTGGAGCGGGTCCCCGCGGTGGGTGACACGGTGCTGATCTCGATCCGCCCGGAGTGCGTCGACCTGTCCACCGACCGGCGCGGCGACGTCCCCAACGAGCTGTCCGGCCGGGTGCTGACCCGCGCGTTCATGGGGGACGTCGTCGACCACATCGTCGGGGTGGGGGACCTGGAGATCCGCAACCGCTCCAACCCCAACCTGTCCATCCCGCCGGGCACCGAGGTCCACTTCTCCGTCGCCCCGGACAAGGTCACCCTGGTCCCGGTCGACTGACCGATGGCGATACCCGAGGTACTGCGCAACCGCGACTTCGACCTCTACTGGGGCGGCGTCGTCCTCTCCCAGATCGGGACCAGGGGCGCCGTCGCCGCCAACCTCTACCAGGTGTACGAGCTCACCGGGTCCACCGCGCAGGTGGGCCTGGTGGGTCTGGCCCAGGCCGTGGCGCTGCTGCTGCTCTCCCCCGTCGGCGGGATCTACGCCGACCGCCTGGACCGGCGCAGGCTGCTCCAGGCGACGCAGGCGCTGGCGCTGCTGGTCTCGGCGGGCCTGGGGGCGCTCACCCTGACCGGCGCCGCGACCGTGGGGACCGTCGTCGTGTCGTCGCTGCTCGCCACGGCCGCGGCGACCTTCGACCAGCCGGCGCGGCAGGCGCTCATCCCCGCGATGGTGCCGCCCGACCGTCTGGTCGACGCCTTCGCCCTGCTCAACCCCTCGCGGGAACTGGCGATCCTGGTCGGGCCCGCCTTCGCCGGTGTGCTGATCGCGCTGGGCGGACCGGGGGCGGTGTACGTCTTCGACGCCGTGACATACGCCGTGCTCGTCGTCGTCCTCGCACTGCTGCGGGTACCGCCGCTCGCGGTCGACGGCAAGCGGCGGCCCCTGCTGGAGAGCCTGCGGGAGGGCGTGGGCCACGTCTCCGGGCGGCCGGTGGTCTGGCAGTTGATGGGGCTGGACCTGGCGGCCACCGTCTTCGGCGCGTACCGGGTGCTGCTGCCCGCCTTCGCCGCGGACGTCCTGCACGTCGGCGCCACCGGGTACGGGCTGCTGTCCGCCGCCCCCTCGGCGGGCGCCCTGATCGGGTCGGCGTGGGTGTTCCGGCTGGTGCGCACGGCCCGGTCGGGGCGCATCGTGCTGTGGGGCACAGCCGCATACGGGCTGGCCGTCGTGGGCCTCGCCCAGGCACGGGTGTTCCCCGTGGCGCTGCTGGCGGCGGTCGCGCTCGGCGCCGCGGACGCGGTGGCGACCACGGTCCGCCACGCCGCGGTGCAGTTGGAGACCCCGGACGAGCTGCGCGGCCGGGTCTCGGCGATCTACCAGATGTGCTCCCGGGGAGGACCCGCGCTCGGCGACACGGCGATGGGCGCCTTCGCCGGCGCCGTCGGGCCGGTGGCCGCGCTCACCGTCGGCGGACTCGTGCCCGCCCTCGCCTCCCTGCTCAGCGCGGCACGCAGCCGTACCGTCCGCGAGTACAGCGTCGCCGGGGCCACCGGCTGACCCGCTCCCCTGTTCCCTTCCCCGCGCGTACGTGCACGCGCACGCACACGTCGGCGCTTCGTCCGTCCACTCCAGCCGGGAGGCACGTTGAGTACCCGTACCACCACCGGGGTCACCCACTACCACGTCCAGAAACGCCGCCGGGCCGAGTTCATCGAGCGATGGCGGGACAACCACCGCACCGTCGTGGCCCTGGATGACGTGACGATGCACCCCACCGCACGGGGCAGCCGGGTCGGTGTCTACACCGGCGCCGACGGCGACCGCCCCACCCGCACCATGGACGCCCTCGCCCACGAGTTCGAGCCGGGGACGACGACCACCGTGCACCGGCACTCCTGGGACGCCATGGTGTTCGTCGTCGCCGGGCACGGCTGGACCGAGATCGACGGCGAGCGCGTCGACTGGGGCCCCGGCGACGCCCTCCACCTGCCCGCCTGGTCCTGGCACCGCAGCGGCAACGACGGCGGCACGACGGCGCGTTACCTGACCTTCTCCAGCGAACCGCTGCTGGAGACGATGGGCATGGCCGTCATCGAGGACGCGGGGCACACCCCCGTCGCCGAACTGCCGCCGCGCCCGCCGTACTCCCCCGGCCACGACGGCGCCGACCCGTACGCCGCCCGCCTGCGCCGGCTCGCCCGCGACCAGGAGGCCCGCCGCTCCGGTCGGCTGCACACCGCCTGGGACGAGCTGGAGCTGCGCAACACCCCACGCGGCACCCGCACCACCTTCCTCCTGGACCGGGCCATCGGCTACCAGGCGTCCGGCATCACGATGGCGATGTTCGAGATCGGCCCGGGCCGCGCCCAGTCGATGCACCGCCACCCGGGCGAGGCGTGGCTGTACGTCGTGGAGGGCAGCGGCGAGAGCTACCTGGGCACCGAACCCGAGGGCGGGGAGCGGCACCCCTGGAAGAAGGGCGACATCATCGTCGTCGACCACTTCCTGTGGCACCAGCACGTCAACACCGATCCGGAGCGGACGGCGAAGGTCGTACGGATCCACATGTTCGACAGCCTGCTGGAGACGATGCGGGCGCTGTGCGATCCGCTGGTCCTCTTCGAGGAGCCGCCGGACCACATCCGCGACGCGCAGGCCGGCGACCCCTCGACCGTCGAATGGCCGGCGCTCGAACGCCCCACCTGGCCGTGAGAGGGGAGCGCACGCGGTGACCACCGCACTGCCGCACGGCGTGGCCGGGATCCACGCCCTGCCCGCCGACCACCACGACGGGCCGTGGGACTCCGTGATCACCGACCCGCGGGTCAAGGAGCGGCTGCTCGCGACCGCCGTCCTCGTGCTCCGGCACGGGCGGCGGCTCGCGGGCTCCCCCGTGGCCCCGCACGGTCTCGTGGTGCTCGCCGGTCCTCCGGGCACGGGCAAGACGACGCTCGCGCAGGGCGTCGCCCAGGCCGCGGCCCGGACGCTCGCGCCGCACGGCGCGACCACCCTGGTGGAGGTCGATCCGCACGCTTTCCCCAGCGAACTGCTCGGCGAGAGCCAGCGGGCGGTGTCCCGGCTCTTCCACGACACCCTGCCCGAGCTGGCGGCCCGCCGGCCGCACACCGTGGTGCTCGTCGACGAGGTCGAGGCCCTCGCGGTGCGCCGGCACGCCGCGTCCTTCGACACCAATCCGGTGGACGTGCACCGCGCCACCGACGCCGTCCTCAGCGGCCTGGACGCGCTGCGGGCCCGGCGTCCCGGGACGCTGCTGGTGGTGACGACCAACTTCGCCGAGGCGGTGGACGACGCCTTCCTGTCGCGGGCCGACCTGGTCGTGCGCACCGCGCTGCCGGACGCGTCGGTGGTGCCGCTCATCGTGGCCGATTCGCTGCGCGCACTGGCCGCGCAGTGGCCCGAGTTGCGGCCGCTGGCCGAGGATCCGGCGGTGCACGCGCGGGTGGGCAAGCTGCTGACGGGCCTGGACGGGCGGCGGATCCGCAAGACCGTGCACGGCGCGCTCGCGCTGCGCCTGGAGACGGCGCGTGACCCCGCCTCGCTGCGCGTCGAGGACCTGCTCGCCGCCGCGGAGGAGGCGGCCGCCGGGACGGAGGCGGGGCCGGCGCGGCGCCCCTGAGCCGCGCTCCCGGGGGTACGGGATTCAGGCCGGCGTCGCCGGGGGTTCCCCCCGCTCTACCCGGCGTTCACCCGGGCGGAGGAGTGTGCCGGAGTCCGTGCATACACCACCCGTCCGGGAGAGCCGCCGTGTGCCAGCCTGGATCAGGTGAACACCTTCACGAAGCGTCCCCGACCCCGACCCCGCACAGGACGGGCGTCGGGACGTCCGGCCTGGGCCGCCGGGCCCTGCTGATGGCGAGCGGGATCGCCGGCGGGGCGGGCACCCTGACGCTCGCGCCCGTCACCTTCGCCGAGGCGGCCGAGGCCGGTACGTCCGAGGGCGGCGAGGTCACCAAGGTGATCACCGGTCACCTCGGCACCGGAGTGGCCGACTTCGTGTACCTGCCGGTCGAGGTCCCCCGCGGCGTCCACCGGATCTCGGTCTCGTACACCTACGACAAGCCGTCGGTGCCGGCCGGCACGCCGGGCAACTCCTGCGACATCGGCGTCTTCGACGAGCGCGGCACCGCGCTGGGCGGCCGGGGCTTCCGCGGCTGGTCGGGCGGGGCGCGCACGTCGTTCGTCGTCAACAGCGACAGCACCACGCCCGGTTACCTGCCGGGGCCGGTGAACCAGGGCCTGTGGCACATCGTGCTGGGCCCGTACCAGGTCGTCCCGCAGGGCATGGAGTACTCGGTGAGCGTGACCCTGCGGTACGGCGCACCAGGGGCGCCCTTCGTGCCGTCCTATCCCGCCGAGCGTGCCAAGGGCCGCGGCCGGGCCTGGTACCGGGGCGACGCGCACCTGCACACCGTGCACTCCGACGGGAAGCGGCTGCCGTCGGAGGTGGCGGCCGGGGCACGGCAGGCGGGCCTGGACTTCATCGTCTCCACCGACCACAACACCTCCTCGGCGCACGGCGTGTGGGGCGAGTACGCGGGACCCGACCTGCTGATCGTCACCGGCGAGGAGGTCACCACCCGCAACGGCCACTGGCTGGCGCTGGGCCTGGAGCCGGGCACGTGGATCGACTGGCGCTACCGGGCCCGCGACGACGCGTTCTCCCGCTTCGCCCGCCAGGTCCACCGCCAGGGCGGACTCGTCGTCCCTGCCCACCCGTACTGCCCGTACGTGGCCTGCCAGTGGAAGTTCGGCTACGAGGACGCCGACGCGGTCGAAGTGTGGAACGGCCCCTGGACCTACGACGACGAGTCGGCGGTCGACACCTGGGACGCCATGCTCGGCACCGCGATGCGCACCGGGAACGACTGGCTGCCGGCGGTCGGCAACAGCGATGCCCACAGCGTCCCGCAGGTCATCGGCCTGCCGCAGACGGTGGTGTACGCCGAGGACCTCAACCGCAGGGCCGTGCTGACCGGCATCCGTGAGGGCCGGACGTACGTCGCCGAGTCGTCCTCGGTAACCCTCGCCTTCACCGCCACCGGCGGCGGCCGGCAGGCCGGCATCGCGCAGACGCTGGGGCTCCGCGCGGACGCGCCGGTCGACGTGCGCCTGGAGGTCTCCGGCGTCCCGAACGGCACCGTCCGGTTCATCACCGACGAGGGCCAGATGCACCAGGAGTCGCTGGACGCGAGCGGGTCGGGCACGGTCGTCTGGCGCACCACCGCCTCGCTGGCCGCGTACGTGCGGGCCGAGGTGCGCCACCCCAAGGCCGACGGCACGCCCGGCAAGGGCAACACGATGGCCCCCGACCTGCAGTGGGGTGCCATGGCCGCGCTGACCAACCCCATCATCCTGCGCCTGAAGGACTGACGTTCGGGCGCTCCGGCCCCGTGACCGCCCCGGCCCGCACCGCCTCCTGCTCGGTGCGGGGCCGGGGCCGTCGTGCGTGGTGAGCGGCGGTCAGTCCCGCTGCGCCGCGGTGTGACCGGGGGTGTACCCGGGGGCGTCCTCGAGGAAGTGGACCGTGTCGTAGCCGAGGTGCTTGAACACCCGGTTCTGCGCCGACAGCAGCCGCAGCGGCGTACCGTCGTGGGCGAAGAGCTGGCAGACGTGGTTCTGCGGCACGTACAGGGTGTCGCCCTTGGTGATCTCGTGCCGGGTGGGTTCGAGGGCGACGCGGGCGTAGTACTTCTCGGCGATCTCGGCCTCGACCTCCCACTGGAGGGCGTAGCCGCCGCCGTCGAGGACGTAGAGGACCTCGTCGGCCATCTTCCAGTACCTGCCGGAGCGGCCGCCCTCGGGGATGTCGAGCTCGAAGGCGTCGACGGAGAAGATACGGGCGTCGGTGCGCTCGGGCGAGGACATCACCCGGACCCTGCCGAGCGGGGTGTCCTCCCAGACGGTGTCCGCGAGACCGATGACCTTCTTGCGGTCCGCGACGCCCGGGGTCCAGATCCGGGACCAGTCCTCGCGGGGGCCGAACTCGGCCTCGCGCTCGACCGGGCCGCTGCGGCCCTGCTGCAGCAGGCCCATGAACATCCAGGTGCTCTTGGCCTTCACGACGAGGGCGGTGGCGGTCTCGTCGTAGGGGTTGAAGTGGCGGTGGACGGAGTCGGTGTGGACGAAGACCAGATCGTCCTCGCTCCAGTCGTACCGCTGGTCGTCGTGGATCTCGTAGCCGCGGCCCTGGAGGATGTAGAAGGCGGCCTCGTTCTGGTGGCCGTGCCCGTGGTTGCTGGACCGCGGGGGGAGTTCGACGAAGTGCACCTGGATCGTCTGGGTCAGGAACTCCTCGTCGCCGGGACCGACCCGCCACCAGGTGCGGGACTGTTCGCTGTCGCCGGAGTGGCCCACCTTCGCGTCGTCGACGACGACGGAGTCGTCGCGGACCCGCTTGACGGCGAGCTGTTGCCGGCGGAACTCGCCGAGTCCGTACGTCTGCGAGGTCAGACCGCGGACGAAGACTCGTCCCTTCTTGCCCATGGATCCTCCTGTGATGACAGCGCTCCAATGGCCTAACCATAATACCTGTGAGCCAAGCCAGACCAGTGCCCCGGCGGATCCGGCCCAGGACCCCCGGGCACACGAAAGCGCCCCGGACCCTCCCTCAGGTCCGGGGCGCTTCCCCGCCGGTGCCGCCCGTCCGGGCCGCGCGGCGGTCAGCCGTCGCCGTCCTCCTTCACGCGGGACGCCGTCCGCTCCAGATGGGTGCGCATGATCCGGCCCGCCGCCTCCAGGTCGCGCGCCGCGACCGCATCGACGAACTCGCGGTGCTCCTTGGAGCCCCGCCTGCCCATGGCCGGCTCGACGGACTGCGCCTCGCGCAGGCTCATCAGCAGCGGCCCGTGGAAGGACTGCACGAGCATCTCGATCGCCGGGTTGTGCGTCGCGGCCGCGACCCGGCTGTGGAAGGCCGCGGAGAGCTCCATGGAGTACTCGCCCCGCTTGAGGGCCTCGGCGTGCTGGTCGCACATCGCGCGGAGCTCGGCGATGTCCTCGTCCGTGGCGCGCTCGACGATCAGCGGGACGATCCCCAGCTCGAAGACCAGCCGCGCCTCGGTGACCTGGGCGGCGGTCAGCGGCGAGAGGCTCAGCAGGTCGGCGAGGCCCTCGCTCACCCGGCGCGAGGTCGGCGCGGTCACGAAGGTGCCGCCGCGGGCGCCGACGCGGATCTCGACGAGCCCGCTCGCCTCCAGGATGCGCAGCGCCTCGCGCACGGTCACGCGGCTGACACCGAAGTGCACGCACAGTTCGCGTTCGCTGGGCAGCCGGTCGCCGGGCTTGAGCCGTTCCTCCTTCAGCAGGAGGCGGATCTGCTCGACGATCACCTGGGAGACGCGGCTGGAGGAGACCGTCTTGAACAGGTCGTCGGGCACGGGGATCGGCCTGGCGGACGTCCCCTCGGCGGTCACGGCGTCCGGAGACTGGCTGGGTCGCGATGGCATGAGCGCATTCTCCCACGGTGAACGGCCTTGTTGACGGCTTCCCGACTAACGGATTAACGTCATACCAAAATACCAATGAACCGAGAGGGACGCCCATGACCGGGACGGACGATGAGTGAGCGGCCGGCGTCCTCCTTCGAGGCGCTGCGCGAGCGGGTGGCCGAGGCGTGCCGCGTCCTGGCCGTGACCGGCCTGGTGGAGCACATCCTCGGCCACGTGAGCGCCCGCACCGGGCCGGAGGCCTTCCTCGTGCGCGGCCGCGGCCCGCAGGAGCGCGGACTCGCGTTCACCGTCGTCGAGGACGTCCAGGAGGTCGGCCTCGACGGCACCGGCAAGGTCCCCGACGGCTGGACGGCGCCCGGCGAACTGCCCATCCACAGCGAGGTGATGCGGGCCCGAACCGAGGTCACCGCCGTCGTCCACGCCCATCCGCCCGCGGTCGTCGCCGCGTCGGTCGCCGGGCTCCCCTGGCTCCCGGTCATCGGCTCCTACGACATCCCCGCCGCACGGCTCGCCCACGACGGCATCCCCGTCTGGCCCCGCTCGGCGCTGGTGCGCCGCCGTGACCTCGCCGAGCAGATGACCGGCGCCCTCGGGGACCGACCGGTCGTGGTCCTGCGGGGGCACGGGCTGGTCTCCGTCGGCACCGGCGATCCCGCCCATGCCGTCGCGGCCGCCGTCACGCAGGCCCTGGCCGTGGACGCGCTGGCGAGGACGAGCCTGGCCGTCGCCGCCACCGGCGCCCCGCTGCGGGCGATCCCCGACGAGGACCTGGCCGAACTGCCCGACCTCGGGCCGTCGTTCAACGTCTCGGCCATGTGGCGCCATCTGGCGGCACGCGCCGCCCACGAAGGACCCCCGGTGCCCTTGCGGCCCTGACGACCGGAGGATCATGCTCGTCCTCGACAACCAGGTGACCGCCGCCGTGCTGACCATGCCCGACGTCGTCCGCGCGCTGGAGGACTCCTACCGGGACCTGGCCACCGGCGACGGCGTGTGCCGGCCCCGGATCGACCTCCGCCTGCCGGTCGACGACCGCCGGGTCTACCAGTGGGGCACGATGGAGGGCGGCTCCGCCCGCACCGGCTACGTCGCCATCCGCATGAAGTCCGACGTGCTCCTGGAGACCGGCACCGGCGACCGCCGCACCCAGGAGAAGTACTGCGTGCGCCCGGGGCGCTTCTGCGGTCTGGTGCTGCTCCTCGACGCGCGCACCGGCGAACCGCTCGCCCTGCTCAACGACGGCCTCCTGCAGCACCTCCGGGTGGGCGCCGACTCGGCCGTCGGCGCCCGGTTCGCCGCCCGTGCGGACGCCCGCGTCCTGGGCCTGTTCGGCTCGGGCGGCATGGCGCGCAGCCACGTCGAGGCCTTCCTCACCGTGCGCCCCCTGGAGCGCGTCCAGGTGTACAGCCCGACCCGGGCCCACCGCGAGCGCTTCGCCGCCGAGATGCGCGAGCGGCACGGCCTGGACGTCGTCGCCGTCGACGGCCCCGGGGCGGTGTACGAGGGCGCGGACATCGTCGCCGGCTGCACCGATGCGGTCGGGGAGGTCGTCCACGGCCGCGAACTGCGCCCCGGCACCCACGTCACCTGCATCGGCGGCCGCCTCGACGCGCGGGCCCGCGAACGCTTCGACGTCTGGCTGCGGCTCGGCACCGCGGGCGCCCCCGAGGACCTCCCCGCCTGGGCCACCGAAGAGGAGTACGTGGCCTACCGGGCCCGCCCCGGCGCCCCGGTCTGGGAGCTCCACTCCCACGGGAAGGGCTCCCGCCGGCCGCCGCGGGGTGCCCGCGTGGTGCTCCTCGACGACGTCCTCACGGGCCGCGCCCACGCCCGGGACGACGACGAGCAGGTGACGTTCTCCGAGCGCGGCAACATCCAGGGCGCGCAGTTCCACGCCGTCGCATCCGTCGTCTACGAACGCGCCCGCGAACGCGGGCTCGGCCACGAGATACCCATCGCCTGGCTGCTGCAGGACATCCGTGACTGAGGTCTTGACCGAGGGCGGCGCGGCCGCCGGGCGGTGCTCCAGGCTCGCGCCATGGCGATCTCCTACGAGTGGCGGGGCGACTTCGCCAACGCGGCCCTCGACGCTCTCCACTCGGAGGGTTTCGACGACCGGAGCCCGGATGTCGACTGGCTGTCCCGCGTCCACCACCACAGTCTCGGATGGGTCTGCGCACGGCACGAGGGCGACCTCGTCGGCTTCGTGAACGTCGCCTGGGACGGCGGCCTCCACGCGTTCATCCTGGACACGGTGGTCGCAGCGCACTCCCGCCGCTCGGGGATCGGGGCCGGACTGGTGGCCGAGGCGGCCCGGCAGGCCCGCGCGGCCGCATGCGCATGGCTGCACGTCGACTTCGAGGACGACCTGCGGTCGTTCTACCTCGACGCCTGCGGGTTCAGGCCCACAGCCGCAGGCCTCGTCGCCCTCTGAGGTGATACCACCGCGGGCACGCCGCGGAGCGGTCAGTAGCCGGGGAAGAGCGCGCGCAGGTCGTCCAGGGTGACGCCGTCGCGCGCTGTCACGGCGTCCCGGGGGCGGTTGCGGCCGTAGACGAGGCGGAGCACGGCCTCGGACGGTCCGGACACCGCTCCCGAGGGTTCGGCCCCCTCGCAGGGGAGGATGTGCAGCTCGGAGCCGAGGGCCAGGCACAGGGTGCGAGCGGGGTCGGTGAGTTCCACCGCGATCTGGCGCGGGCCGAGCCGGGTGAGGGTGTCCCCGTCGCGGCTGCGCGAGGCGACCATGTCGACCCGGTCCCACAGCAGCGCCACCTCCGGTGCCGGGATGGCGGCGGCCTCGTCCAGACCCACCTCCACGTCCCAGGTGTGCACGGACTGCTCGGACAGCCAGTAGCCGGTGAAGTCCGTGAAGCCGACCGGACCGGTGAAGTACGGCACCGTCACCGACGCGCGCACCCCGGCGTCGAAGGAGTCCAGCAGCCGCAGCAAGTCCGATTCCGCCTGGTGCCACGCGTCGCGCTGCGCGACCGGCCTCAGGGGGATCCACCGCTCGTACACGTCGGTGATGTCCTCCCGGGAGGGCCTGGTGAGGTCCCCGGTGAGACCGCGGCGCACGGCCGCGGTGCACAACTCGGCCCCCGTGCCCAGGTGGACCAGCACCTGCGCGATGCTCCACCCCTCGGCGAACGAGGGCCGGAGCAGTTCCTCGCCGGTGAGGCCGCCGACCGTGGCGCCCAGGCGCCGCGAGACCGTGTGCATCGCCGCCAGTCGGACGTCGGCGGTGTCCATGGACTTCCTCCTCACGAGGTCGCTCCGTACGGCCGGGAGGTCGTGCGCCCCCTTCTCCCAGGCAACCTCGCGCGTCCCCCGATCCCAAGCGGGTGGCCATGCGCGCCCCCGAAGGACGCCATAAGCAGCGCTTCTGCCGGTTCGTGGCAGGGGCGCGGACGGCATGGTGCGATGGTCGCATGGACATGCGGGAGCTGCGCGCGTACGTCGCGGTGGTCGAGGAGGGGGCGCTGTCGGCGGCGGCACGCCGGCTGCACCTGAGCCAGCCGGCCCTGTCCCAGACCATCGGCGGACTGGAACGGCACCTCGGGGTGAAGCTGCTCGTGCGCAGCAGCACCGGGGTGCGGCCGACGGACGCGGGGGCAACCCTGTTGGGGGAGGCGCGGGCCGTGATCGCCCGGCACGAACAGGCGGTGCGGGCGATGGCGCGGCACACGGGCGTGGGCGGCGGGGTGCTCCGGATCGGCATCCCGCTCGAACTGCCGACGGGACTGCTCGTCGCCCCGCTCGCGGAACTGGCCGAGGAGTTCCCGGAGACCCTGGTGCAGGCCCGGCACATGTCCACGGCGGAGCAGCTCGCCGCGCTGCAGGCCGGGGAGCTGGACGTGGCGCTGCTGCGGGAGCGGCCCGCCGGGCCCGGGTTCGACGCCCAGCTCGTCGTCCGTGAGCGGCTGGGCGTGCTGCTCGCCGCCGAACAGGCCGCGGAGCTGGCCGGTCCGGACGGCATCGCGCTGGAGGCCCTCGCGGGCCTGCCGTGGGTGGGCTTCCCGCGTTCCGGCAGCCCCGCCTGGTACGACGAGCTGACGGCGATCCTGCGCAGTCACGGTCTCGACCTGGGCCCCGACGCCCCCGAGGGCCAGAAGCTGATCGCCGAGGTGAAGCTGGCCGCCGTCAGCGCGGGCCACGCCTTCGCGCTGGCGCCGCCGGACTGGGCGCAGCCGATCCCGGAGAACGTCGCGTGGTCGCCCCTGGTGGGCCACCCGCTGATCCGGCGGACGTGGGCGGTGTGGCCGGCCACCTCCCGGCGGCGCGACCTGGGGCGGCTGATCGCCGCGTTCGAGCAGCCCGCCGGCGCCTGAGGGCCGCGCGCGGGGGCACGGCCCTCAGGGTGCGGCGACGCCGCCGACGGAGGTCAGACCGCCGTGCGCCCGCCGTCCACGGGCAGCACCACGCCGTGCACGAAGCTCGCCGCGTCACTGGCCAGATAGGCGATGGCCTCGGCGATCTCCTCCGGTGCCGCGGGCCGCCCGGCCGGCGCCTGGGACGCGAGCGCCACGAGGTCCTCCCCCATCCCGGAGGTGCCCTCGGTCCGGGTCGGCCCCGGCTCCACCGCGTTCACCCGGACCCCGCGCGGTCCGTACTCGGCGGCCCACGACTTGGTGAGCAGGTTCAGGGCCGCCTTGCTCGACCCGTACAGCGCCATGCCCGCCGCGCCGTAGTCGGCGACCATGGTGCTGACGTTGACGATCGCGCCGCGGCCGCGCCCGGCCATCGCGGGCGCGAGTTCGGCGACCAGGTAGAAGGGCGCCTTGACGTTGAGGGCGTAGACGGTGTCGACGTCGCTCTCCGGTGTCCGCTCGGTCGGCCCGAACGGGTAGACGCCCGCGTTGTTCACCAGGATGTCGACCCTGCCCCCGCCGAGCTCCACCGCCTCGCGGGCGAGCGCCCGGACCGACCGGGCGTCCCCCAGATCGCCCGCGACGAAGTCGGCCTTCCCGCCGCGCCCCCTGATCGCGGCGACCACGGCCTCACCCCGTCCGCCGTCACGGCCGGAGACCAGTACGTGCGCGCCCCGCCCGGCGAGCGTCACCGCGGTCGCCGCGCCGATCCCGCTGGTCGCCCCGGTCACGAGGGCGACGTCGCCGCCCAGGTCTGCAGAAGTCATGTTCCAACCCTGTTCTCTTCACCGAGCGCTCTGTGCGCCGTGCCGAATTCCGGAGATCACGTCGCGCCTCGAGGGCGCGTTGTGATCGCCTGGAAGAGCACGGGGAGAACACCGGCGATTCCGGGGCGCCCATCGGCGGATGCTATGACCGGCATCATCGCCGCCTACTGCGCTGTTTCCGCCGCCGGGCGCCGAGTTGGCCGGTGCCTCGGCGCCGCTCTCATGAGCATCGACGTACAGGGGCTGATCAACACCGTCGCCCCCGCCCTGCGGCACGGCATCGGGGCCGCCCGACCCGCTCGACGCGATCCACACCCACCCCACGTCGACGGGGGCCTTCAACGGCGCGCCGGCGACGGTCGTCCGTTCCTGGCGTCCACCACGAGTGGGGGCCCGGGGTTCACAAGGTGGCGTCGAGATCCTCGGCGTAGTACGCGACGGCCTGCCGGTAGCGTGCGATGTCCGGGTCGGAGCTGCTGTCCGCCAGCAGCGTCAGCAGGAGCCGCATGGCCTCGCGGTGTCCCCCGGTGTTGTACAGGGCCATCGCCAGGAAGGTCCGCAGCGCGCCGTCGTGCGGGAAGTCGATGAGGGCCACGCGTAGCAGGCGGACGGCCTCGTCGTACCGCCCGAGGATCCGGTAGGTACTGCCCAGGCCCAGCAGCGCGCCGCGCCGGTCGTCCTCCGACAGCCCCGTGCCGCGCAGGGCCTGCTCGTAGAAGGGGACCGCCTCCGCCTCCAGGCCCAGTACGTCGTGCGCCCACGCCGCCTGGTAGGCCACCTCCGCGTCCCCCGGGAACCGCTCCGCGAGGGCGACCAGCCGCTCCCTCGCCGCCTCCGCCTCCCCGCGCTCGCGCAGCCCCACCGCGGCCGCCAGCAGTTCGTCCCGCCCGTGATCGTTCTCGTTCATGCGCACATCCTGGCAGCCCCGCGCCGCCGCGATGCACGACCCCGGCACCAGCGACTATCTGAAGGAATACGCCCGTTGTCGACCGGTTGCTTCGCTTCTGACGTCAAGTCACGGAAAGCCCGGCTCCGGTTCACCCGGAATGGTTTGATACCTCGCAAGTCGTCGGCGGGGGGCCGGAAACCGGCACAGGCAGGCGGGGCGGCGCATGGTCCACGCTCCCGGCGGGCGGAGGGTCCCGGAACCCACCTTCCACAAAGGGCGCAATTCCGACGCTGGGCGACCCGGTGCCCCTGACGGCACCGTGACCTCGGCCCCGATGTAACGTCCTGCTCCCGCCGCGCGCGTGACCCGCGCGCGGCCCCGTCCCAACAGGGGGGATTCCCATGACCAAGCACGTCCGTATCGGCGTGGCCGCGTTCGCCGCGGCCTGCGCGACCGCCGTCCTCATACCGGTCCAGGCGCACGCCGCGGAGTACAGCTCCGCCCTCAAGATCCGCGGGGCGCAGTACGACGCGCCCGGGCGGGACTCCAACAACTGCTCCTCCGGCAACACCCGCGCGGAGTACCTGACGATCAAGAACTACTCGGCCTCGGCGACGGTCAACCTCAAGGGCTACGTCGTCAAGGACGCCACGGGCAACCGCTTCGTCTTCACGGCGAACCACTACCTCCAGCCCGGCGACTACGTGAAGCTGCGCGGCGGCCACGGCACGGACTCCGACAAGAACAACGTGGTCTACCGCGCCAACTGCAACTTCATGTGGAACAACGACCGCGACACGGTCTACCTCTACAAGCCCTCCGGCAGCCGCTCCGACGTCCACGCGTACACCAAGCGCGGCTCCGACGCGGACGGCGACGGCTACATCCGCTTCCACAGCTGAGGCGCGGCCACCCCGGCCCGTGCCCATTCCCGGTTCACGCCGCCCCGGCGGCGCGGCGTGAGGCCCGGCGGCGGGGGGGGGGGGGGGGGCCCCCAGACCCGGGCACGGCGGGGGGGGGGAGGAAGC
>NZ_JBHWGA010000017.1:0-40106 GCF_042733315.1 Streptomyces sp. NPDC059718 | reverse complement strand
GCTGTGCGCCGCCCACGCCGGCGGGTGCCATTCGCTGGGTCCGGGGGCGGCGGCGCGGGTATGGGCCCCGGGGCGGGGGTGGTGGAGGCGGAGGCCGTCGACCCGGCCCATGGCGTCGTGGGTCATCAGCCAGGCGACGGCGGGCGGGCAGTGCCCGGGGTTGTCCGGCGGGTTGACGATGTCCATCTCCCAGACGGTCAGCGAGCGCCCGGCGACGGCGTGCACGAGGCGCTGGCGGACCCCGGCGGTCAGGTCGGAGTCCATGCCGCGGATCAGCAGGCCCCTGTCCCCCACCCACTCCCTCCCGCTGAACAGGCCGACGTCGGGTGACCAGCGTTCCCGCAGGAAGCCGGCGAAGTGGCCGCGTTCGGCCGCGGCCAGGGTCTCGTGGGCCTCGGTCCTGCTGGCCCTGGTGCGCCGGGCGCTGTCGTCGTGGGCCCCGTCCGCGGTGTCGGCGAGTGCCTGGGCGAGCTTGGCCCGGGCCTGGCTGAGCCGGCTGCGGACGGTGCCGACGGGAAGCCCGCAGGCCGAGGCGATCTGCTCGTACGAGCTGACGCCGGTGGTGAAGTGGCGCAGTACCAGCGGCAGTCGCAGCGTCGGGGAGAGCTGCTCGATGGCCTCCCAGATCCAGTCCCGCAGCGCGGCGGACTCCAGCCACCGCTCGGGGCCGGAGTCCGCCGCGCGCAGGACGAGGTCGTCGACCGGGCCGGTGGGGACCGTGCCGCGCAGCAGGGAGCGGGCGTTGTTGCGGACGATCATCCGCAGCCACGGCCCCACCGCGGCGGGATCGCGGACGTCGCCCACGCGGCGCAGCGCCGCCAGCGCGGCGTCCTGCAGCACGTCGTCCACGTCGGGCCCCGGGCCCAGGACGCTCAGGGCGACGGCGCGCATGCCGGCCCGGTGACGCTCCAGGAGCAGACCGAGCGCCGTGACGTCACCCGCCTGCGCGGCCCGGGTGAGCGCCACGTCCTCGGCACGGGCTGCCACGGATTCGTCCAGGTCCATCGCGTCCCTTCCGGCGTTCGTCCCTCTCCAGCGGATGCTACGGCGTCGCCGCGGCCACCCGGAAACGCCTCCGCCCGGGAGGCCTCAGGGGCCCGCCGGGGGAAGCACGGCCGCACGGCGGCACACGACCGACCAGGTGGCCTGCGCGGAGGCGGCGCCCTGCGGCAGCCGGCGGGTTCCGGAGAGGAAGGTCACCGTGCGCCGGCCCTCCAGGTGGCACCAGACGGACATCTCCGAGAGGCCCCCGGCCACGGGCTGCTCGTAGAAGTACCACCGGGTGGTGATGTCCCGGTCGCCGCCGAGGAAGGGCTGCTGCAGGAAGCGCTGGGCGCCCGGCGGCAGGTTGCCGAGGAAGTCCCGGGCCTCCCGGGTGAGCTCGGGTTCGGTGCCCTCGGCGTCGGCTGCCGCGGGGGAAGGCGGGGGCGCCGTCCGCCGTGAGAGCAGTGAGGCGGCGGCCCCGAGGCCGGCGCCGCGTGCCGTGGGGGCCGCCGGGCCGCTCCGGAAGGGCCGGGTGACGAAGGAGTCCGGGTCGAGCCGCAGGGTGCGCACCGAGGAGCCATGGCCGTCCGCCGGTTCGGCCACACCGAGGCCCTCGGTGCCGAGCACCACGGCCTGGACCCCGCCGCCTGCCGCCGCGTGCGCCCACCACTCCAGGACGGTGCCCGTCCCGTGCGTCATGCGCGCGCGGACCTGTTCGGGCAGCAGGGCCCAGTAGTGGTGCCGGTCGGGCCCCGGGGAGACGCTGAGATCACCGGGCCGGTGCAGCCGTCCCCGCGGCGCTCCGGCCGCCCCGCCCGGACCACGTGAGAGCGGGCCGTCCGGCCCTCGCGACATCCCGTCCATCGGTCTCCCTCCCCCAACCGGCCGACGTTCCAGCCTAGTCGGCCTCGCGGACCTCCTCCACGTACCGCACCAGGGCCCGCATCCGGTCCGGGGGCCACGGCAGGTTCCGCGCGAGTTCCTCCCCGCGCTCGTCCCAGAGCCGCCGCGCGGCGGCCCTGGTCGCCCCGCCGTCCTCCCCCGCTGCGTGGAAGCCGCTCCCCACGGCGTCCCAACGGCCGACCAGGGCCCTGACCTGCGGGTCATCGGCGGGGGTGCCCGCCTCGACGTGCGACAGCAGCGCCTCCACGAGCCCGGCCCACTCGGTCCTCGCGGCCTCGACGCCCTCCGGGCCGATCTCGGCCCGTCGCGCGGCCAGTTGCTCCCGCTGCCCGGCGGTGAAGTGGGTCTCGAACACGGACATCAACTCCAAGGTCGTCATGAACTCTTCGGGATCGGGCATCGACGTCCCCTCGATCCGCCCGAGCAGCCCGCGGAGCTGCGCGGTCAGCTGCCGGATCCGCCCGGCGTGCGCCTCCAGCGCGGACAGCTGGGCGGTCAGCAGGTCCCGCATCGACCCCAGGTCCTCCCCGCTGTCCGCGAGCACGCGCTGGATCGCGTCCAGCGGCAGCCCGAGCGCGCGCAGGGCCCGCGCCCGGTAGAGCCGGCGCACGTCCCGCTCGGTGTAGCGGCGGTGTCCGGCGGCGGTGCGTGCACTCGCCCCGAGCAGGCCGATCTCGTCGTAGTGGCGCAGCGTGCGGATGGTCGTACCAGTGGCGCGGGCCACCTCGCCGATGCTCCACAGACGCCGGTCGTCGTCGTTCCCGATCACACCGACAACGCTATGACCTCCCGTTACGGCCGGTTCAAGCCCGCCGCGCGGGTTTGTCCGCGAGGAACGTGGCGACGGGGCGCTTCGCGCCCGCGCCGGGCTCCTGCACCAGTCGTGCCGTGACGGTGAGACCGGCCTCCTCGAGCAGCGCGGCGATCCGCGGGGCCGGCAGCATGTGGAGCCCGTACGAGACCGGGTGGCCGCCGTAGGCGTGCTCCGGGCGCAGGTGCTCGTCCTCGCCCACCCAGCCGGCGAGCATCAGGTGGCCGCCGGGTGCCAGGACGCGGCGGAACTCGGCGAAGACGACGGGCAGCAGCTCGGGCGGCGTGTGGTGGGTGGAGTAGTAGGCGAGGACGCCGCCCAGTTCGCCGTCGCCGATGTCGAGCGCGGTCATGGACCCCACGGTGAAGCGCAGGTGCGGGTGGGCCCGCCGGGCCAGCTCGACCATGCGTGGCGACAGGTCGACCCCGTACGCGGGCACCCCCTGTCCGGCGAGGTGCGCCGTCACGTACCCGGGGCCGCATCCCAGGTCCGCCAGTGGGCCCCGGCCGGCCGTGCGCACGGTCTCGGCGAAGGCGGCCAGCATGGCGCGGGAGAGCGGGTCGAGTCCGTCCGGGGTGCTGACCTGTGCGGCGTAGTCGGCGGCGACGGTGTCGTAGGACTCCCGGACCGCGGCGAGGTAGGCGTCTTCGGGCACCGGGCGAGCCTACCGACGGCGGGGATCAGCACAGCACCCGGAGTGCTCCCGGGCGGATCCGCGCGGTGACCGGGAGGGCAGCCTCCACCTCGCCGTCCGCGCCGTACGGGACCGCGCGGTCGGCCTCGATGCGGATCTCCTTGCCGCGCACGATCTCGACCTCGGGGCGCTCGACGTGCGCACCGGTCTTGAGCTCGTTCATCAGCGTGAAGAAGAGCCGGCGCGGCGCGTCGTGGATCATGACGACGTCGAGCAGCCCGTCGTCGACCCGGGCGCCGGGCGCGATGGCCCGGCCGGAGCCGTAGTAACCGGAGTTGGCGGCGACGACGGTGTAACCGCGGCGTTCGTGGACGACGCCGTCGACGGTGACGCGGTAGGCGGCGGCGCGCCAGCCGGCCACCGCGCGCAGCCCGCCGGCGTAGTAGGAGGCCGGACCGCGCAGCAGCCGGGCGGTGTTGGCGTGGTGGTTGGCGACCGCGTCGACGCCTGCGTAGACGCTGCCGAGGACGACGGTCCGGTCGTGGACGGCCGACTCGACCTCGATGGTGTCGACGGCGCGCGGCTCGTCGCGGAGCAGGATCCGGGCGAGTTCGGCGGGCCCGGAGGGCAGGCCGAGGGCGCGCGCGAAGTCGTTGCCCCGGCCTGCGGGGACGAGGCCGAGGACGGTGCCGGTCCCGCTGAGGGCGCCGCCGATGCCGCCCACGATGCCGTCGCCGCCGACGGCGAGGACGACACGGCCGCGCTCGCCGGCCCGGCGCGCCAGGTCCTGGGCGTGCCGGAGGCTGTCGCTGTACGCGGTCTCCAGCTCCGCGCCCGCCTCCCGCAGCAGCTTCGCCAGCGGGAGGAGGGCTGCCGCCCCGGTGGAGCCCCCGGCGGTGGGGTTGACGACGGCCGTGAACTGTCGCATGGGTGTGCCTCCGGGGACGGCGGATCGGCGGGGCGGCGGGCGGGGTCAGCGGGTGGGCAGCAGGATGCCGGGGTTGAGGAGCCCGTCGGGGTCGAGCGCGTCCTTGACGGCGCGCAGGGCCTCGATGCCGAGCGGACCCGCTTCCCGGACGTACCAGTCACGGTGGTCGGTGCCCACGCCGTGGTGGTGGGTGATGGTGCCGCCCGCGGCGAGGACGGCCTCGTTGGCCGCCTCCTTGGCGGGGGTCCAGTGCGCCACGGGGTCCTCGCCCTGCGCCGAGACGACGGTGAAGTAGAGCGAGGCGCCGTTCTCGTAGACGTGCGAGATGTGGCACATCACCAGCGGCGGGGTGCCGGCCGCGGCCAGCGTCGCGGTGAGCGCCTCGCGCACGGAGTCGTACAGCTCGGGGATCCGGGACCAGAAGGTGGCGGTCTCCAGGGTCTCGGCGAAGGCGCCCGCGTCGAGCAGCGAGTCCCGCAGGTAGGGGGCGGAGTATCTGCCGTGGGCCCAGCGCTCGCCGGGCTCCTCGCCCAGGTACGCGCCGCCGCACTCGCGCAGTACGGCCGCGGCCTGCTCCCGGCGCAGGGCGGTGTCCTCCGCGGTGCCCTCGTAACCGGCGATCGCCGTGCAGCCCGCGGACGCGGCCCCGTCCGAGCCGATCGCGTCGGGCTGGGCGAGGCCGACCATCGTCTCGGTCTCGTCGGACAGGCGGAGCACCGTGGGGCGGGGGCCGTCCTGGGCGAGCCGGCGCAGGGCCGCGGCGCCCTCGGCGAAGGAGGCGAAGCGCCAGCCCTCGTAGACCTTGACCTGGGGAAGCGGGCGGATCCGCACCGTCACGGAGGTGATGACGCCCAGCGCGCCCTCGGAGCCGAGGATCAGCTGGCGCAGGTCGGGGCCGGCCGCGGAGCGGGGGGCCCGGCCGGCGTCGAGGGTGCCCTGCGGGGTGGCGACGGTCAGACCCAGCACCATCTCGTCGAAGCGGCCGTAGCCCGCGGAGGCCTGGCCGCTGGAGCGGGCGGCGGCGAATCCGCCGATGGTGGCCCACTCGTAGGACTGGGGGAAGTGGCCCAGGGTGAAGCCCTGTTCGGCCAGGAGCGCCTCGGCCTCGGGGGCGCGCAGCCCCGGCTGCAGGATCGCGGTCCGCGAGACGGGGTCCAGCGACAGCAGTCGGTTCATGCGGCGCAGGTCCAGGGCGACGAAGGGGCGCCGCCCCTGCGGGGCGAGGCCCCCGACGACGGAGGTGCCGCCGCCGAAGGGGACGACGGCGAGGCCGTGTTCGGCGCAGACGGCGAGGACGGCCAGGACCTCGTCGTGGCCGGCGGGCAGCACGACGGCAGCCGGGGTGTCCTCGACGTCGCCGCCGCGGATGCGCAGCAGGTCGGGGGTGGACTTGCCGCGCGTGTGGCGGATCCGGGTCTCGGCGTCCGTGCGCACGCGGGCCGGGTCGCCCACGCAGTCGGCGAGGTCCTGCCATGCCTCGTCGGTGAGGGGGGACCCGGGTACGGCGATGTCCTCCAGAGCGGCGGGTTCCGCGCCGCGGGGTTTGACGCCCAGCAGATCGCGCAGCAGGCCGATCACGGTGTCGGGCAGCGGGGCCGCCTTGGCCGGGTCGCCCCAGCCGCTCCACAACATGTCCACGGGCTCGTCCTCACCGGTCGTTTCTGGGGGGTGCCGTCTCCTGTGGCCCTCACGGGCGTTACACTGTGACACATGGCGCCTATTCGTCACAACACCTCGGACAGCGATCCGGTGCTCGACGCGGTCCGCGACTGCGTCCTGGCCGTCGGCGTCCGCCGCACGACCCTGACCGACGTGGCCCGCCGGGCCGGCGTCTCCCGCATGACGCTCTACCGGCGGTGGCCCGACGTGCGCACGCTCGTCGGCGACCTGATGACCCGCGAATGGGTCTCGGTCGCGGTGGACGCGATGCCCGAGCGGCACGAGGGCACCAGCATCCGGACGTACATGGTCGAGGGGCTGGTGGCCGGGGTGCGTGCCTTCCGCCGCCACCCGCTGTTCGTCAAGATCCTCGACGTCGACCCCGAACTGCTCCTCCCCTACGTGCTGGACCGCCGGGGGGCCAGCCAGGACGCGCTGCTGGAACGCATCGCCGGCGCTCTGGAGGAGGGCCACGCCGACGGCTCGGTCCGCGCCGGCCATGTCGCCCGGCAGGCCCGTTCCGTGCTGCTGGTCGTCCAGTCGTTCACGCTCTCGTTGCGCACCATGACCGACGAGGACGATCCCGACCTGACCTCCGCGGCCTTCCTCGGGGAGCTGCGGGACATCCTGGAGAGGACCCTCGCCCCATGAGTCCCATGAGCCCCATGAGCAGCCCAGCCCCCTCCCCCGCGTCCTCGCTCAGCGCCGGGCGGCGGGCCCGCGAGCTGGCGGAACTGGCCGCCGGCGAGCAGGTGGACGTCCTGGTCGTCGGCCTCGGCGCCACCGGCGCGGGCGCAGCCCTCGACGCGGCGTCCCGCGGGCTGTCGGTCGCCGCGATCGACGCCCACGACCTGGCCTTCGGCACCTCCCGGTGGAGCTCCAAGCTGATCCACGGCGGCCTGCGCTACCTGGCCTCCGGCCAGTTGGACGTCGCGTACGAGAGCGCGGTGGAGCGCGGCGTGCTGATGGAGCGCACCGCCCCCCACCTCGTCCGCGCCCAGCCCTTCGTACTGCCGCTGACCCCGCTGGTCTCGCGCGGGCAGGCCGCACTGGCCTGGTCCGGTTTCCGGGCCGGCGACGCGCTGCGCCTGTCGGCGCGGACGGCGCGGGCCACGCTCCCGGCGCCGCGCCGGCTGTCCGCGGTGGAGACCCGGCACCTCGCCCCCGCCCTGCGCACCGCGGGGCTGCGCGGCGGCCTGCTGTCCTGGGACGGCCAACTCGCCGACGACGCCCGCCTGGTGACCGCGATCGCCCGGACCGCCGCGGCGCACGGGGCGCGTGTCCTGACGCGGGTGCGCGCGGTCTCGCTCAGCGGCTCGGGCGCCGTCGTACGCGACGAGCTGACCGGCGAGGAGCACACGATCCGGGCCCGCGCGGTGGTGAACGCCTCCGGCGTGTGGGCGGGCGGCCTGGTCGACGGCGTACGGCTGCGGCCGTCCCGGGGCACGCACCTGGTCCTGCGCTCGGAGGGCCTCGGCGGCCTGCCCGCGGGCCTGCACATACCGATCCCCGGGGAGTCCAACCGGTTCGTGCTCGTCCTGCCGCAGGGCGACGGCCGGGTGTACGTGGGACTCACCGACGAGCCGGTCGACGGAGCCGTCCCCGACGTGCCGGAGGTGCCCGAGACGGACATCGGCTTCCTGCTCGACGTGCTCGGCACGGCGCTCGACGTCCCCGTCCACCGCGACGACGTGGTGGGGGCGTTCGCCGGGCTGCGCCCGCTGCTCGACACCTCCGCCGACGGCTCGGGCCGTACCGCCGACATCTCGCGCAAGCACGCGGTGCTCACCTCCGCCGAGGGCGTGGTGACCGTCGTCGGCGGCAAGCTCACGACCTACCGCCGCATGGCCCAGGACGCCGTCGACGCGGCCGTCACGGCCCGCGGGCTCGGCGCCGCGCCCTGCCGCACCACGTCGCTGCCGCTCGTGGGTGCCGCGGCGCCGCACGTGCTCACCGGTCTGCGGGCCCCGCGCCGCCTGGTGCAGCGCTACGGCACCGAGGCCCCCGCCGTGCACGCCCTCGGGGCCGCCGATCCCGCCCTGCGGGAGCCGGTCGTGCCCGGTCACCCCGTCACGCGCGCGGAGCTGATGTGGGCCGTGCGCCACGAGGGGGCGCTCGACACCGGTGACCTCCTCGACCGGCGCACCCGCGTGGGCCTCGTACCGGCCGACCGTGAGACGGCGCTGAAGGCGGCGGAGGAGGCACTGGCCGGGGCGTGAACCCGGCCCGGGATCACGGAACGGCGGCGGCTCCCGGGGCACGGTCCGGAAGCCGCCAGCCGGCTTCGAGGCGGTCGAGGAGCGTGCGGAACGCGGGGTCCGCACGCCCCTCGTCCTCCTCCACCAGGGAGGCGAGCAGGAGCCCGAAGACGGCGTCCACCAGGACGGATGCCTCGATGCGCGCACGCGCCCCCGCCATGCCCAGGCCCTCGAAGACGGGGACGAGGAGCTCGGTCCACTCGGTGAGCAGTCCGCGCATGTGGGGGCCGTAGCGATCGGGTCTCAGCACGGTGCCGGCCATCAGCTCGAAGTACAGCGGCAGCAGCGCACGGCGCTCGGGGCTGCGGAGTTCCTGCCACAGCGCCTCCGCCAGGCGTCGCATCCCCTCCGCGTCCCGGGGCGTGCCGGCCACCGCGAGGACCTCGCGGAAGCGCAGGACCGGCCGGCTCGCGTCCAGGGCGAGGGCCTCGGCCACCAGGCGTTCCTTGCTGCCGAAGTAGTAGAGGAGCATCCGGTCGCTGGTGCCCAGCGCCTTGGCCATCGGCCGCAGGGACAGATCCGCCAGGCCGTGCGCGACCACGTACTCCCGTACGCGGTCCAGGAGTTCCCGCCGTTTGCCGGCATCGGCCCGTCGCGGCACGACACCCTCCCAGTAGTCCGTATTGGTGGCTTTTATAGGTTTCTTTACCGTAGCACCCGCTACATGTATATTTGATAGATGTAGCGGGTGCTACAGGAAAGGCTCACGCGCCTGGCACCCCCCGGCAGCGGAAGGGAATGATCACCATGGCCGCCCAGGCCATCGGCACAGACGGGACGCGAACCCCCACGTCCTGGCTCGCCCGGCAGCTCAGGCTGTGGTCACGCACCCTGGAGCCCGTGCGCCCCCTGCACGCTCCGGCCGGACGCGCCACCACCCGGGACGCCTCCTGGCCGCTGGAGCACGAGCTGACCTCGGTGGGCCGCGCCCGCAGGCTGGCCACGGCGCAGGCCGGCGCATGGGGCCTCGGCGACCTGGCCGACACGGTGGAACTCCTGGTCAGCGAACTGGTCACCAATGCCCTGCGGCACGCGCGCGGTCCGGTGCGGATGAACCTGCGCATCACGGAGAGGCACCTGCGGTGCGAGGTCGAGGACATCAGCTCCCGGGCCGCGGTCCGGCGCGTCGCCGACACCGAGGCGGAGGGCGGGCGCGGCATGGAGATCCTGGACCTGCTCAGCGACGCCTGGGGCTCCGACCGCACGGCGACCGGCAAGACGACGTGGTTCGAACTGTCGCCGGCCGCCGCCTGAAAGGACGCCCGCGAAGCCTCCCCTCCCACCGGTGCCGTGACACCGGACTTACCCGCCAGTAGCCTCTATCCCGTCGTCAGCGGGCGGGAGAGCAGCGGTGAGCATGCCGGACCACAGTGATGTCGAGGCCTTCTTCGAGCGGGTGGCGGACGAGCGCTTCGTCCCGACCGGGTACACGCGCGGCCCCTGGGACGCCGCGAGCCAGCACGCCGGGCCGCCCGCGGCCCTGCTCGGCCGCGCGGTGCAGACGCGTCCGGGCGCCCGCGAGGACATGCGCCTGGTCCGGATCACCTTCGAGATCCACAGCCCGGTGCCGCTCGCCCCGCTCACCGTGACCACCCGCGTGCTGCGCGAGGGGCGCAGCGTGGAACTGGTCGAGGCCTCCCTGTCGCCCGACGGGGGCGCCGAGATCATGCGGGCGCGGGCCCTGCGCATCCGCACCGCGCCCGGCACCGTCCCCGCCGCGGGCCCCACCACCGATCCCGGCGCCGCCGCCCCGGAACCCCCGCCGTTCCCCGGACCCGCGCAGGCCCGACCCGAGCCGTTCTTCCCCGTGCCGTGGGACACCGGCTACCACACGGCCATGGAGACCCGCTTCGCCGCCGGTTCCTTCCTCGACCGCGGCCCCGCCACCTGCTGGCTGCGGATGCGCGTCCCGCTCGTCGCGGGCGAGAAGACCGCTCCCCTGGACCGTGTCCTGGTCGCGGCGGACTCCGGCAACGGCGTGAGCAACGTGCTGGACTTCTCCGAGCACCTCTTCGTCAACCCCGACCTCACCGTCCACCTCCACCGCCACCCCGCCGGCGAGTGGGTCTGCCTCGATGCCCGCACCACCGTCGACCCGTACGGCGTGGGCATGGCCGAGGCCTCCCTGCACGACGAACAGGGCCCCATCGGCCGCAGCGTGCAGAGCCTGTTCGTCGCCCCGCGTCGCGGCGCCACGACCTGACCCCCACCCCGGGGAAGCGGTCGTCCGACGGGACGTCAGCCGATCAGTTCCCGGACCACCGCCGAGGCGACGGCGGCGTCGAGGGCCCCGACGCCCGTGAGGTCGGCGATCGTCACGATGGCTTCCGTGCGGTCCCCGCGGCCTTCAGGGGTGCGGAGCAGGGCCCCGAGGGGAACGTCGGCGTCCTGCGGGACCGCACCCGCGCGGACGGCGTGCGCGAGGTCGCCGTGGTGGAGGCACTGCTCGTGGTCGTCCGTGGCGATGACGCCGGCGCGGGCGAAGAGCGCGGGCGGCAGCTCGTTCTTGTGCGGCATGTCCGCGCCGACGGCGGTGATGTGCGCGCCGGGGCGGACCGCGTCGGCGTCCAGCACCGGGGAGGTGGCAGGCGTGGCGGTGACGACGATGTCGGCGCCCGCGGCCTCCGCGGCGGAGGCGGGGCCGGCGCTCAACCCGTGGGCGGCCAGGTGCTCGCAGAGGGCGGCCGCCCGGCGCGCGTCACGGCCGTGGACGAGGACCCGGCCGACGGGGCGCAGCATCGCCAGCCACCGCACCTGCAGCCGGGCCTGCTCGCCGGTGCCGAACACCCCCACGCTGCGGGCGTCGGGGCGGGCCAGGGCGTGGCCGGCGAGGGCTCCGGCGGCTGCCGTGCGCCAGGCCGTGAGGCGTCCGCCGTCGTCGAGGACGGCGCGGACCCGGCCGGTGTGGGCGCTGATGACACAGACCAGACCGTGGTTGACGGGTTCGCCGCGCTCCGGGTTGCGGTAGAAGCCGGAGGCGATCTTCACGGTGAAGTCGTCGGACCCGTCGATCCAGCCCGTCTTCACATGGCAGTCGCCGTCCGCGGCGGGGAACGTCAGATGGGTGGGCGGCGGCACGGTGGTGCGGCCGGCCGCGTGGGCGATCAGCGCGGCACGGACCGCGTCCAGCACCAGCGCGGGCCGCGCGGCGGCCTCGATCTCCTCGGGGCCCAGGACGAGGACGGTCATCGGCGTGCTCGCAGCCAGCCGGCGAGGGCGTCGAGTCCGGGGGCCGGGTCGCGGCGCCCGACGCCGACGCGGAAGCGGTCGGCGGGCGTCTCGGTGAGCTCGGAGCGGTAGATGCTCGCGGGCAGCAGCAGGACCCCGGCCTGCTCGACGAGTTCGGTGCAGAAGCGTTCCACGCCGTCGGCGCCGAGGTAGCGGGGGTAGGCGACGCAGCCGCCGTCCGGGGCGCGCCAGCTGAACAGGTCGTCGAACTCGGCGAAGAAGGCGTCGAAGAGCGGGAGGTTGGCGGCGATCAGGGCGCGGTTGCGGTCCAGGATCCGGTCGCGGGCCTTGAGGGCGATCCGGGCGAGCACCTCGCTGGGCGCGGCGTTGCAGATCGTGGTGTAGTGCTTGGCCCGCTCCAGGCGCGAGCGCAACTCCCGGTCCCGGCAGGCGATCCAGCCGATCCGCAGCCCGGGCAGACCGAGCGACTTGGACGTCACGTTCAGCGACAGCGCCCGTTCCGACAGGTCCGCGGCCTGGGGCAGGGTGCGGGCCAGGTCGCGTTCGAGGCCGCGGTAGACCTCGTCGCTGAACAGGTGGATGCCGCGCTCGTCGCAGAGCTCGGTCAGGCGCGCGAAGTCGGCGGCGTCGATGACCTTGCCGGTCGGGTTGTTGGGGAAGTTGACGGACACGACGCGGGTGGTGGGGCGGAGCGCCGCGGCCACCCGGTCCACGTCCAGGGCCCAGTCCTGCTCAGGGTCGAGCGGCACGCCCGTCACCTCGCACAGGGAGAGCGGCACGGTCTCCGCGGCCTGGTAGTTGGGGGTGACGACGACGGCGTGGTCGCCGGGACCGAGGAGCACCTGCATCGCGAGGTAGAGCGCCTCCTCCGCGCCTGCGAAGCAGATCACGTCGTCGGCGCCTGCCCGTTCGTACGTTCCGGCGATCGCCTCGCGCAGCCCGGGGTCGCCGAAGGTCCGGGTGTAGCCGAGGGAGAGCGCCTCCCAGGCGTGCCGGTCCTCGGCGTCGGCGAGTTCCAGCAGTTCGGGGAGGGTCATGGACTGCGCGTCCGAGGCGGTCAGATGGTGACGGACGGTGAACTCCCAGCGGGAGAAGTACGTTTCCAGCCGGAAGTCGGGAAGTCGGCTCACGGGTGCTTCCTCTGTGCCTTGAGATCGGCGAGCAGGGCGTAGACGGTGGAGCGGGACGCCTGCAGGGCGCCGGCCACGACGGGCACGGCGCGGCGCATCGCGAACACCCCGGCCCGGTCGAGCTCCGCGAGGATCGCGAGGCGGTCCTCGCGGCCGAGGCGTTCCACCGGGCAGCCCCGGTCACGGGTGTAGGTGCCGACGGTCCGCTGCACGTGCTCGGTCCAGTCCTGCTCGAAGAGCGGCTCGGGGTGCGGCACGGTGGGCGCGGCGAAGGCGGAGAGCACGGAGGCCGCCTGCTCCAGCGGGGTCCGGTCGAGGTTGACGCACAGCACCGCGGAGGGCTCGCCGTCGCCGTCCCGCAGGACCGCGCTGACGGAGGAGAGCCGGCGCCCGTCGGCGAGCGGCTTCTCGTACGGGCCGTAGACGTCGTGCGCCGACGGGTCCAGCCGCTCCAGCTCGCCCAGCAGCGAGGGGTCGCCGGCGGTACGCCGCGACATGGGGTTCCAGATGCCCAGCACGCGGTCCTCGGCCACGTCGTGCAGGACCACCTCGGCGTACGGGCTCAGCAGCAGGGCCACGGCCTGGCAGACCGGGGCCCACTGCCGCACCCGGGGGTCGTTCTCGTCGAGTCGCGCCTTCTCCATGGCTGGACTGTACGTCCAGACTGGACATTCGGTCCAGCCCCTGCGTGGAGGGGCGGCGCGGCGCGCTCCTAGGCCGCGTCGAGGTCCTGGTGGATCGCCCGGGAGACGCCCTCGATGGTGGCGATGCCGGAGCCCATCGTCGCGTCGTCGTCGGTGAGGACGGTGATGCTGTAGTCGTGCCCGCCGCCGGTGAAGGCGCCCAGGCTGTGCACCCGCCAACCGTGGGTGGCGCGGGAGAGCCAGCCGTTCTTGACGTGGACGACCGCGGAGTCCGGGGCGCCCGCGGGGGTGCCCCAGCGCTGGGAGGGGACGACCTCGTTCATCAGCTTGAGGGCGTAGGCGCGCGCGTTGGCGCCGAGCACGGCGTTCGGCGCCGTGAGCAGGTCCATCAGCTTCTGCTCGTCCCCGGCGGTGATCTGGGTGAGACCCCAGGCCCCGGCGCCGTCCGGCACGGTGTGGCCCATCCCCGCGGCGGACAGGAAGTCGTTGACCTTGGTGACGCCGAGCTGCTTCCACAGCGCGGTCGTGGCGTCGTTGTCCGACTTCGTGATCATGGCGGTGGCGAGCCCGGCCTCGTGGGAGGTGAGGTGGCGATGGTGCTGCTGTGCGTCCCGGAGCAGGGTCGCCAGGACGGTGACCTTGACCGTGCTGGCGGAGTCGAAGTGCTGGTCCGCGCGGAGCGTGCACGACGTGCCGGTCGTGCGGTCGTGCACGGACACGGCCGTGCGGGCGGTGCCGCCCTCCAGCGCCGACGTGATGTCCCGCTGCAGTTTCGCGGCCAGTCCGGGCGCCGCCGAGCTGCAGCTCACCTGGGGCGTCGCGGCGGCGGCCGCCGCCGTCGCGGCTCCTGCCGCCACGGGGACCGCCACGCCTGCGAGGACCGCGGCGGCCATGGCGCGCCGGGATATTCGGGTATGACCCATGTCACTCCGTCCATCGGGTTGCTGCCGGCCGGGCTGACTGCCCAGTGTGGGCGGACGGTTGGGCAGGACGGGATGTGACGTCGGCTACGTCCGGCCGGGGCCGCGAGGGCCCCGGCGGGGCCCGTCGCGGCCACGTCCCCGGGTGGCCGACGGTTCACCGGGACGCACGCGGGGGCCGTCGCGCGCCCGTGGAGTGACGCCGTTCCGCGCCGCCGTCTTGGCGTGCCGGATGCTCCAACTCTCGTGACACGACGCGTCGTTGCCAGCCGGTCGGCCAGACGGAAGCGACCGCCGCAAGCCGCCACCGCCACCCGGGAGGGCGACCGTCACCCCGGCCGCCGACGATCTCCCCAGGGATACCGCTGCGCCGGGCCTCGTACCCTCGTCCGAACCATGCCGATATGACCCGAATGTGATGAAGCTCGCACGCCCCTCATTACCTCCGGCGTCATCGACCGGCCCGCACGGGCCCGGCAGGATCAAGGACGTCCGGCAGGACGGACACCACGCACCACGGACCACGACCCCAGGGAGCAGCCATGACCGCCTACGCCGTCGGCCACCTTCGTCCCGCACAGCCCCACGAGGAGGTCTTCACCTATATGGAGCGCATCCAGGACACCCTGGACCCCTTCGGCGGCCGCTTCATCGTCCACGGCGCGACCGTGGAGGTCGTCGAGGGCCGGTGGCCCGGGACGATCGTCCTGATCGGGTTCCCGGACATGGACCGGGCGCGGGCCTGGTACGGGTCGAACGCCTACCAGGAGATCCTTCCGCTCCGCACGCGCCACCTCGAGGGCGAGGTCATCCTCGTCAACGGCGTCCGACCCGGCTACGACGTCACGAAGACCGCCGCACGGCTCAGGGAGGAAGCCACGCGGACGGGCGCGTTGCCGGCCTGACGGGCCGCAGGCCCCGGCGGGCTCAGCCACCGAACCGGCAGCCCGAGGTGTGGGAGGCGGCCTCACCGGCCGCCAAGGCCGCGTCGCCGGCGCGGACGGCGTCCAGCAGACGCGCGTGGTCCATGTAGTCCTCCGGGCGCAGCGTGGGGGCGCCGAAGTGCTCCTTCAGCGAGTCCCTGACGACCTGGCCCAGGTCCGCGTAGAGCTCGGCCAGCACCTCGTTGTGCGAGGCGGCCACCACGGCCAGGTGGAAGGCGCTGTCCGCGTCCACGAAGGCGTCCCGGTCACCCGAGGTCCAGGCGCGTTCCCGCTGGTCCAGCAGCGTGTCGAGGCGGGCGAGGTCGTCCTCCGTGCGGCGCGTCGCGGCCAGGCCGGCCGCGGCCGACTCCAGGGCGCCGCGCACCTCGGTCACGTCCCGCTGCCCGGCGTCCTCGAAGCGGCGCTGCATCACCCCCGCGAGCTCGCTGGTCGCCGCGACGTACGTGCCCGAGCCGTGGCGTATGTCCAGCAGCCCGTTGTGGGCGAGCGCGCGGACGGCCTCGCGGACGGTGTTGCGGGCCACGCCCAGTTGCCGGACGAGTTCCGGCTCGGTCGGGATGCGCGAGCCCACCGGCCAGGCCCCGGAGGTGATCTGGCGGCGCAGTCCGGACACGACCTGCTCGAAGAGCCCGGACGGACGCGGCACGGGACGTAGACTCATCCCATGATTATACGCCGGAGGGTCGCGAGCCGGTCCGCGGAACGGCGGAACCCGGCACGGCCCGGTGCCCGCACCGGCGGCCTGGCGGTGGTGGCGCTGCTCCTGGTGGCCTTCAACCTCCGCCCCGCCGTCACGAGCCTCGGGCCCGTCCTGGCCGAAGCGCGCGCCGCCCTCGGGATGAGCGGAGCCGTCGCCGGGCTGCTCACTTCCGTGCCGGCGCTCTGCTTCGCCCTGGTCGGCTTCGCCGCGCCCGGGCTCGCCCGCCGGTACGGGCCCTCGGCGGTCGTCGCGGCGGGCACGGCCGTGGTCGCCGTGGGGCTGGTGCTGCGGCCCCTCGCCGGGGGCACCGCGCTGTTCCTGGCGCTCAGCGCAGTCGCGCTCGCCGGGATCGCCGTGGCCAACGTGCTGCTGCCGGTGGTGGTCAAGCAGCGCTTCCCCGACCAGGTCGGCCGTATGACCGGCCTGTACTCCATGGCCCTCAACCTGGGTGCCTCGGTCGCGGCGGCCGCCACCGTGCCGCTGTCCGGGGCTTTCGGCGGCGACTGGCGGTGGGGGCTGGGGGCCTGGGGCGTGGTCGCCGCCGTCGCCGTGCCCCCGTGGCTCGTGCTGGCGCGCATCCGTACGGCGGACCGGGCGCCGCAGCCCGCACCCGGGCCACCCGGCGCCGGGTCCGGACCCGGCGTGCGGATGACCCGCTCCCCCACGGCCTGGGCGCTGGCCGCGTACTTCGGCCTGCAGGCGGGTGCCGCCTACGTCGTCATCGGCTGGCTGCCCCAGGTGTTCCGGGACGCGGGGCTGTCGGCCGGGACCGCCGGCCTGCTGTTCGCCGTCACCTCACTGCTGGGTGTGCCGCTGTCGTTCGCGCTCTCGGCCCTCGCGGGGCGGCTGCGGCGGCAGAGCGGCATCGCGGTCGTGCTCGGGGTGTTCGGGCTGGCCGGGTACGCGGGGCTGTGGGCGGCACCGGCTGCCGCGCCATGGGTGTGGGCCGTGCTGCTGGGCGTCGCCAACTGCTCCTTCCCGCTGGCCCTGACGATGATCGGGTTGCGCGGCCGGAACAGCGCGACGGTGGTGCGGCTCTCCGCCTTCGCGCAGAGCGCCGGCTACCTGCTGTCGATCCCCGTCCCGTTCCTGGTCGGCGCGCTCTACGAGCACACCGGCGGCTGGCGGGTCCCGCTGGTCCTCATGGCCGTCCTGATGGTGGCGCAGCTGGTCGCCGGCCTGCTCGCGGGGCGGGACCGTAACGTGGGCTGACCGGCGGCGCCGACCGCGGGGATCACCAGGGCAGGGCGCCGTCCGGCCCGGAGAAGGTGCCGGTGGGACCGTCCGGGCCGAGGGTCGCCAGCCGGACGATCGCCTCGGCGCCCTCCCCGACCGTCCCGTTGCCCGTTCCGAACGGGTCGGCCCCGGTCAGCCCGGGCTCGGCGGCGTTGACACGCAGACCGGGCAGGGCCTTGGCGTACTGCACCGTGAGCATGTTCAGCGCCGCCTTCGACGACGCGAATACCGGCAGGAGGATGCGGGCCTCCGGGCGGCCCGGGTCGGTGACCAGGCCGAACGAGCCGAACGCCGAGCTCACGTTGACGATGACGGGTGCCTGGGAGACCGCCAGCAGGGGCAGGAAGGCATGCGTCATCCGCACGGCGCCGAAGACGTTGGTCTCGAAGACGTGGCGCATGACGGCCGCGGTGACCTCCTCGGCCCCGCGCATTCCCTCGAACGCCCCGGCACCGTTGACCAGGACGTCGAGCCGGCCCTCCCGGCGGGTGAGCTCGGCCGCGGCCGACGTGACGGAGGCGTCGTCGGTCACGTCGAGGGGGACGAAGTGGGCGCCGAGCTCGTCGGCGGCCGCACGGCCGCGGCTCTCGTCGCGGCCGCCGACGTGCACGGTGTGCCCCAGCTCGATCAGCCGGCGGGCGGTCTCCCGGCCGAGGCCCCTGGTGCCTCCGGTGATCAGTGAGACGGTCATGGGTCTCCCCTGCGCTGTGCGGATCTTCTGTCGCCGCAGGGATCCGTACCGCGTATGGGTCCCGTCAACGCCGCTTCCCGGGGATCCGCCCCGTGGCCGGCGTTGACGACGCCCGGCGGGGTGGCGCCGGAAGAGCGCGGGGAGTGGGTCGGTGCGCGGGTTCGCGGGGGCGCCCCGTACGGCGTGCACTTCGCCGACCACGTCCTCGCGGGCGGCCGGATCCTGTGGCAGCACGGGGACACGAGCACGTGAACCCGTGGGCCCCGCGGTTTCTCCGCGCCGCGGGGCCCGCGCCCGCCGTCACGGCGCCTGCCGCGCGCTCCGGGGTACGAAGGGGAGCAGCAGGTAGGAGGGGTGGGCGGGGCCCGAGACGAGGGTGGTCGTGCCGGTGAAGACCTCGTCCGGGCGGTCGTCGGGGTCGTTGTGCAGGAAGGTGCCGTGTCCCTTCATCGCTACGCCGTAGGTGCTGGACCAGGGGCCGTCGCCGGGCAGTTCGAAGTCGCGTCCCGTGACGGTGAGGGCGAAGCGGTGGCCGGCGGGCACCACGACGGAGGTGGGCCAGATCTCGACGTCCAGTGCGACGACCTCGCCCGGCGTGAGCGGCTGGGGACGGTCGTGGGTGTGCCAGGGCCGGTACGGCAGGCTGCGCCCGGGGTCGGTGGCACGGTGGGAGGCCCTCAGCCAGCCCGCCACGACCACGCCCGCCGGATCGAGCCCGCTGACGAAGGTGACGTCCTTGCCGTCCGGGTCGAGCACCCGCAGGGTGAGGAACAGGTCCGCGTCGGCGGTCGAGGAGGCGATGTGGAGGCGGGCGGCCGCGGGCCCGGGCCCGCCACGTGTGCGCCGGTGGTGGGGTTCCGCGCGCCGCGCTCGCCGACGCCGTGCTGCACCGAGGCGAACCTCCAGGATGGTCGTACCGGGCCGGGCGGCCGTCCCGGGCGGTGGGACGGGACCGGTAGTCCCGGACCAAGAGGACGGCGGCCACCGCGTGATCACCCGCGGGTGCGCGGACTCCCGCAGATCGCGCGGTGGCCCCCGGGCCGGGGAGGAAGGGCTCAGGCCCCTGTCACTGGCCCACCCTGCCGTCGACGCACTCGCGCAACAGGTCGGCGTGCCCGCAGTGCCGGGCGTACTCCTCGATCCGGTGCACCAGCAGCTCCCTGATGGCGATCCCGTCCTTCCCCACGCGCTCGCCCAGGTCCGGGTGCGCCGCGAGCGCCGCGTCGGTCGCGGCCTGTTCGCGTTCCAGATCGCGGTACGCGGCATCAACCACGGCCTGGTCGGCGACGGCGTCGTCGAAGTCCGCGTCCCGCCTGCCGTACAGCTTCGTCAGGGGCTCGCCGTCGCTGATCCAGTTGCGCCAGTCCCGTTCCACCTCGGCGAGGTGCCGGACGAGGCCGAGCAGCGACATCGTCGACGGTGGGACCGAACGACGGGCCAGTTGCTCCGGGTCCAGGTCCTGGCACTTCATCCGCAGGGTCATGCGGTAGCTCGTCAGATAGTCCTGAAGGGTGGCGAGCTCACCGTCCGGACCGGGGCCTTCGCTGTCGCGGGGGTCGTCGTCCGGGTCGACCCACATGTCGGGGTAGACGGTCGCCCTGGTCCATCGTGGCGCTTGATCGCTCATGCCCGGCATGGTGGTCCGTGACGGCCCGCTTCCGCCACCGAGTTTGCGCCGCCGGACGCCGGCCTTCAGCCGAGGTGCTCGGCGACGCTTTCGAACTGGACGGCCATGCTCGAGAGGGAGGCGGAGTCGACGTGGTCCATGACGCGCCTGCGCGAACTGGCCAGGAGCGACGGATAGGCGGCCTCCAGCCGGTCCAGCCCGCCGGACGTCAAGGTCGCCACGCTCCCCCGCGCGTCCACCTCGTGCCGGCGCTTGGCCACCCAGCCGCGCGCCTTGAGGGAGTCGACCACCCGTGAGATGCGGCTGGCCGAAAGGCGGGTGAGCTCGGCCAGGTCGATCATCCGCAGTTCGCGGTCCTTGGCCTCGGACAGGAACATCAGCACCGAGTACTCGGACAGCGTCAGCCCGGTCGACTTCAGAAGGTCGTCATCCAGAGCCTTCGGCAACGCGGTCATCACGCGCTGCAGGGCACGCCAGAAGCGCTCTTCTTCTGCGTCCAGGGGAGCATCCGCCGTCATTGCGACAGCTTAACCCGCCGGTATACCGCCTACAGCCTTCCGTCACCAGGGAAGCGCGCCGTTGCGGTCGAAGTAGCCGCCGGTCGGGCCGTCGGGGTCGACGAGCGCCATGCGGACGATGACCTCGGCGCCCTCCTCGACCGTCTGGAAGCCGGTGTTGCCGTTCAGGTCGGTCTTGGTGAAGCCCGGCTCCACCGAGTTGATCCGGAAGTCCGGCAGCGCCTTCGCGTACTGGACGGTGATCATGTTCACGGCCAGCTTCGACGCCGGGTAGTCCAGGCCCGGGAACATGTGGGCGGGCTGGTCGGGGTCCGTGACGTGGTGCAGCGAGGCCAGGCCGCTGCTGACGTTGACCACGACCGGGGCGGCGGACTTCCGGAGCAGCGGCACGAACGCGTGGAGGACCCGCACGACGCCGAAGACGTTGGTGTCGAAGGTCGTCCTCATCGCGTCGGCGGTGGTCTCCACGGTGGGCACGACGCTGTTGTCCGGCCGGCGCACCTCGATGCCGGCGTTGTTGATCAGCACGTCCAGGCCTCCGCCGGCCTCGATCGTCCGCGCGGCGGCGGCGACCGACGCGTCGTCCGTCACGTCGAGCCGGACGAAGGACGCCCCCAACCGGTCGGCGGCCAGTCGGCCCCGCGCGGCGTCGCGGGCGCCGATCCACACGGTGTGGCCCTCCGCGATCAGGCGGCGCGCCGTCTCGTACCCCAGCCCCTTGTTGGCTCCGGTGATCAGTGTCGTCGTCATGGTGTCGCTCCCGTCTCGGGTGTTCGTTCTCCGACGCCTCCAGATTGCGGCGGGGCGGGGCGGACAGGGAGTCGTCTCGTTTTCCTGGGACTCGCGGTACCAGCGTGCTCGCCGCTCGCGGCGCGGTCCGCGGGCTGTGACGAGGTCCACAGGCCACCAGGGGCCGTACCGGACCCGAGAGTCCGGTACGGTCGGATGCATCCGGACCCAAGGGTCCATATAGCCCCCTCCCCCGAAGGAGCACCTGGGATGACACGCGCCCGCATCAGTGAAGCCCTCCGGGCACTGGTCTTCGAGCCCGAGCCCGGTGTCGCACTGGAAGACGTCCTCGACCGGTACTACGCGCCCGACTACACCCACCGCAGCGACGGCGACGTCCTGACCCGCGAGGAGTTCGCGGCCATGGTCGCCGGCATCCGCCCCCGGATCACCGGCGGCACGGTGACGGTCATCGACGAGGTCGGCGACGGCACGACGTACGCCGAACGGCACGTCTTCCACCTCACCCTGGCCGACGGCTCCACCCAGCACCGCGAGATCGCGATCTTCGGCACCCACGCCGAGGACGGCCGCTTCTCGCACCTGAGCGAGACCGGCTTCGACCTCCCCGCCGAAGCCCGCTGACGCCCCCGACCACCCACCCCAGGAGCCACACCATGCCCCGTCTGACCGACCCGGACCCGGCGTCCTTCCCCGACGACGTCCGTCAGTACCTGACCGCGCTGCCGCCGGACCCCATGGTCAAGATGATGTCCCACTCGGCCGGCACCGTGAAACCGTTCGTGGAGCTCGCCCGAGCCCAGTTCAGCTCCCTGCGGCTCCCGGCCCGTTCACGCGAACTCGTGATCCTCACGGTCGCCGAGTACACCGACTGCGCCTTCGTCGCGGCCCAGCACGAACCCATGGCGCAGGCCGCCGGGGTCGACGAGCCGACCCGCCGGCTCATCCGGGCCCGGGACCTCGACAACCCCGCCATCCCCCTCCCCGACCGCGCCCTGCTCCGCCTCACCGCCGAAGTGGTACGGCAGCCCCGCGTCAGCGACGAGGTGTTCGATCTGGCGCGGTCCTTCCTCAGCGAGCGCGAGTTCGTCGAGGTCCTTCAAGTGGCGGGCTATTACTGGTCGTTCGGCCGGATCGCCACCGTTCTGGACGTCGAGGTGACCACGGTCTACGGCGACGAGGTCCTGGACGCCCCGACGGACGCCGACAGCGCCTGAGACGTCGATTCCCCGAGCACGCGCGGGGATGCTCACGGCGTGCTGCCGGCATCGATCGCCGAGATGGCCGAGGAGCCGCTCCTGCTGGAGCCGGCCGACCGCCGGGTCGAATGGGAGACCAACACCTGGTGCTTGTCCGCGGAGGTGGACGACCGGCGGTCGGTCTCGGCAAGGAAATCCTCGACGACCGGGAACCGGGCCTGGTCGCCCGGCCGGACCTTGACGTCGTGGGCGACCGGTCGGAACCGCCGTCGCCCGAGCGGGAGGCGGCGCCTCTTCCCGCATGGGTGAGCAGCGTCGGGCCGGTCGCGCACTGATCCTCGCACGCCGCCCCAGCGCCCCGACCCGACCTTGGGAAAGGCCGGGTGCGGTACGATCGCGCATGGCGTCATGGAAGTCAGCGCCTGTGCAACACCGTGCGGATTCCGGTCTGTCGTGCCTTCGCTGTCGATTCGGCCGCGCGCGTGTGCACCGACCCGCCGGGTGTGCCCGCTCTCAGGATCTCCAGAGCGCATTCTTCCGACCGTGCGCTACCGGCCGGCGTCGATCCGCACTGCCGGCGCGAGCCTCGCCCATCGGTCGTCGACCGGTGCGCAGGCCCTTTTTGGAGACGACGTGAAAATCCTCCCCGAGATTTCCCGCACGCTGAGTGAGTACCTGCTCATTCCGGGCCTGACCACGGAAGACTGCACGCCGGACAACGTGGATCTCGGGGCACCCCTGGTGCGTCACCGGGTCGGCGAGGAGGCGGGGATCCGGGTCGCCACCCCCATGGTGAGCGCCATCATGCAGGCGGTGTCGTCACCGACGCTGGCGGTCGCGCTGGCGCAGGTCGGCGGGTTGTCGTTCATCCACCAGAACCAGCAGGTCGAGGACCAGGCCGCGGACGTGCGGACGGTGAAGCGGCACAAGGCCGGCTTCCGGACCAGCGACGTCACCGTGGCGTCGCAGACGCCCCTCGGCGAGGTGGCACGGCAGTTGGCCGACACCGAGCAGGGCGTGGCCGTGGTGACGGAGAACGGGGAACCGGACGGCGAGTTCCTGGGGATCATCAGCCTCGACGACTTCCACCTGGAACGTCACGGAACCTCCGAGGCCGCCGGCAACCGGATGCGGGGCCGTGACGATCTGGTCACCGCGCCGGCCTCGATTTCGCTGTCCGAGGCGAACGAGCTGATCTGGCATCACCACCTGGACGTTCTGCCGCTGCTCGAGGACGGCCGGGCCGTCTCCCTGGTGCTCAAGAGGGACTATCAGGCCCACAAGACGTACCACCGCGCGAGCGTGGACGGCGAGAAGCGTCTGCGGGTGGGCGCCGGCATCAATTCCCGTGACTTCAAGGACCGTATTCCCGCTCTGCTGGAAGCCGGCGCGGATGTGCTGTGCCTGGACTCCTCCGACGGCTATTCCGTGTACCAGGCGAAGACCCTCGAATTCGCGCGGGAGACGTACGGTGACGACGTTTTCGTCGGTGCGGGGAACGTCGTCGACGGCCGGGCCTTCCGTTACCTGGCCGATGCGGGCGCGGCGTTCGTCAAGGTCGGGATCGGCGGCGGGGCCATCTGCACCACCCGCGCGCAGAAGGGCATCGGCCGCGGGCAGGCCTCCGCGCTGCTCGACGTGGTCGAGGCGCGCGACGCCTACGCCCAGGAGACCGGGGTGTACGTGCCGCTGTGCTGCGACGGGGGCCTTCTCAACGACTCGCACATGGCGATGGCGCTGGCGATGGGGGCGGACTTCATCATGCTCGGCCGCTACTTCGCCCGGCTCGACGAGAGCCCGTCGCCGAAGCTGCAGATCGGCGGCCAGTGGTACAAGGAGTACTGGGGTGAGGGCTCGCGGCGTGCGCAGAACGCGGCCCGCTACGGCCAGCGCGGCCAGATGGTCTTCGAAGAGGGCGTCGACGGCTACGTGCCCTACGCCGGCAGCCTGTACGACAACGTGGAGAGGACCCGGGCGAAGCTCACCTCGACGATGATCAGCTGCGGGTCGACGAACCTGCGGGACTTCCACCGCGACGCGGTGCTCGTCCCGGTGTCCGCGGAATCCTTCAAGCAGACCGGCGCCGAGGTGCAGTTGCGCCGGCCCGCCGTCCACTCCGGGGAGTGATCCCACCGGCCCGTGCCCCGGCCTCACCAGGGCCGGGGCACGGGGCCGTCCTCACGCGGGCAGGGTGAAGAGCCGGTACGCGGACACCGTCGTGAAGCCGAAGCGCCGGTACAGGGGTTCACCGGCGGGGCTGGCCGCGAGGGCGGCGGAACGCATCCCGCGGTCGCGTCCCACGCGCAGGGCAGCGGCCGTCAGGGCGCCGCCGATTCCGCGGCGGCGGTGGGTCCCGGCCACGTGGACGAGGAAGATCCCCGCGTGGCCGTGGGCCGTGATCACCACGGTCGTGCCGACGATGCGACCGTCGAGCACCGCGGCGAGCCGTACGACGTCCGCGTTGTCGGAGCGCTGCGCCTCGATGCGCACCATGTCGGCCTCGAGGGCCGGCGGGACGCCCATGGAGGTGCTGTAGGTGCGGACGAACTCCGCCAGGCGGGCGGGCTCCTCCACCGTCTCGATCCGCAGGCCGTCCGGTCGTTCCCCGGCCTCGACGATCCGGTCGAGCGGCCGGACCATCACCGGGACGGAGCCGAATTCGACGAGTCCGTGACGGGCGAGTTCGGCCGCCGTTCCCTCGGGGCTGTCGGGGCCCACCCACCACCACCAGGGGACGTCGGCGAGCCGGGTCCTGGCCGTGGCGGCCGCCCGCCCGACCACGTCCGGGGAGAGGTTCCGGACCACGCCGTTGAACTGGGGGGTCGCGAGTCCGCTGCGGTAGTAGTCGAGGTCCCCCTCGCCGCGCTCCGCCTCGCCCCACCCGAGCAGGTACTGGCGGAAGTTGGCGGTCACCCGGGTCAGGTCCACGCCGTGCCCGGGCACGGGCGTCTCCGCCCAAATTCGTCTGTCTGTCATCCTCGTTGCTTTCGCCGTCGGGGTGCCGTGTGCCGGAGCATCCGGAGTTGTCGGGCTTCGTGGGACCGGGGACCGGCGCGCTTCGCCCACCGCTCCGGCGCGCTCAGCCGGTCCCGGTCCTCCCCCGCCGCGGTGCGGCCGGAGGCGCTGAGATTGCCGAGCATCTGCAGGAGTTCCGCGCTGCGGCTGCCCGGCTCGGGGTGGAACACCCCGAGGATGAGCCCGCCGCTCCCGGCGATGGTCAGCTTGTGCGACCGCAGTTCGAGGTCGCCGGCCTGCGGGTGCCTCAAGCGGGCGACCCCGGCCGTGTGCGTCGCCACGTCGTGGCGGGCCCACAGGTCGCGGAAACGGTCGCTCCGCAGCGACAGGTCACCGACCAGCTCGGTCAGCCGGGGGTCGTCGACGTCCGGCCCCGCCAGGGCGCGCAGGGTGGCGACACCCGCGTGTGTCATCGCCTCCCAGTCCCTGCGCCGTTCGCGTTCCGACGGATCGAGGAACGCGGCCGACAGCAGGTTCACGCCGGGGGCGTAGCTGGGCGACAGGGCCGCCGCGAGGTCGTTCACGGCGAGGACGTCGAAGAACCTGTTCTGCACCCAGGCGGGGTTGCCGCTCCATCCGTCGATCAGTTCGCGGATGCTCTGCGGCACCTGTTCCGGTCGCGGCGCCCGGCCGCGGGACCGCGGCCGGGCGGACGCGCGGTTTCCCTGCGCCTGCGTCAGGCAGATCAGGTGGTCGGCCGCGTCCTGGTCGAGGGTCAGCGCCCGGGCGATCGCGTCGAGCACCTGTGATGACGGATTGCGGTCGCGTCCCTGTTCCAGCCGGAGGTAGTAGTCCGTGCTGATCCCAGCGAGCATCGCGACCTCTTCCCGTCGCAGACCCTCGACGCGACGCGTCCCTTGGGTGCCGATGCCGACGTCCTCCGGCCGGACCAGGCGCCTGCGAGCCCGCAGGAACTCACCCAGCGCATTCGAAGCGTCCATACCGACGACCGTAACCCCGCTCCGCGCGCACGTGCCTGGCCCCCTTGGTACCAGGCACGACGGGCCAAACGGCCCGCTCGAGGTGTTCACCCCGGGGCGGCGGCGCCGTCACCGTCCGTACCGGCGTGACCTGCGCAGCAGGTCGGGCGCGTGTCGGCGGGTCTCGGTAGCCTGAGTTGTGGTGCGGCCGTGAGCCGGCAGGCGTCTCGCGGGCGCCCGGGGCATCCCGGGACAGCCGGGATCGTCACCTTGCGTGACAGGACATGAGAATGGGCAATCCCTCCGAGGCTCCCTACGGACGCCGCCCCACAGGATCGTCCGGCGACGAGGACGTCGCCGGATTCGTCCTCGATGACGGCGGCGTCGTCTCCGCGTGGAGTGCCGCCGCCGAGCGGCTCTTCGGCTGCCGCGCCGCGGACGTCGTCGGACGCCCGGCAGCCGAGTTGTGGCCGGAGGCGTTCGCCGGACCCGCGGGGCATGCCGACGGAGCACCCGGGCGGACGTCGTCCTCGGGTCGTCGCGCCGTGCTCGCGCGCCGCCGTGACGGCGGCCCCCCCGACGTCGTCCTCCACATGTCGCCGTTGCTCGAGCCGGGAGGGCGCGACACCGGGGGCACCGTGGTCGTCGCGGTCCCAGAGCCCCCTTCGGCCCTCGCGGAGGGCGAGGCGATCCTGGAGGCCCTCTTCACCCAGGCGCCCATCGGCATCGCCGTGTACGACCGGAACATGCGCTTCGTACGGGTCAACGCCGCCCTGGAACGCATCCACGGTTTCCCCGCGGAGAAGGCCCTGGGCCGGCCCGTCAGCGAGGTCCTCCCCGGACTCGACGCCATGGCGATCGAGCGCAGGATCAAAGGGGTCCTGGAGAGCGGCCGGCCGGTCGTCAACGCCGTCCACCAAGGGCGCACCTCGGCCGATCCGCACCGGGACCACGTCTGGCACGTCTCCTCCGTCGTCCTGACCGCACCGGACGGCGACGTCCTCGGGGTCACCGATCTGATCATCGACATCACGGAGCGCCACCGGACCAAAGAGCGTCTGGCGCTCCTCGACGAGGCCGCGATGCGCATCGGCACGACGCTGGACATGCGGTGCACGGCGGAGGAACTCGTGGACGTGCTGGTTCCGCGGCTCGCCGACGTGGCGACGATCGACCTCCTCGACGACGTCATGGAGGGCGCGGAACCCGAGCCGATGGGCTCCGGGCCCGTCGCACTGCGTTCCCTCGCCCGCACGGCCGTCGACCCGGACGTCATCAGCGCGCTCCGGAACCCCGGGGAGCGGCAGGACTATCCCCCCGACTCGCCGCACGTGCAGAGCCTCGCCGACGGCCGGCCGCGGCTGATCCCGGTCGTCGACCTCGGTGCCCCCTGGCTGCGCGACACCGCCGACCAGCGGGTCAAGGCGATGCTCACGTACGGGATCGACTCCTTGATCCTCGTACCGCTGCGCGCGCGGGACGCGACCCTGGGCCTGGTGCACCTGTACCGGGGGCACGGCACGGAACCCTTCGAACCCGACGACCTCGTCCTCGCCCAGGACATCGTCGCGCGCGCCGCCGTCTGCCTGGACAACGCCCGCCGCTACACCAACGAGCACACGGCCGCCCTCACCCTCCACGCGAGCATGCTGCCGCGCAGCGTCCCGGAGCAGAGCGCGGTCGAGGTGGCACAGCACTACCGGCCGTCACGGGTGCACGCGGGGGTGAGCGGCGACTGGTTCGACGTGATCCCGCTGTCCGGTGCCAGGGTCGCCCTGGTCGTGGGCGCGGTGCCGGGCAGGGGATTCCAGGCGGCGGCGTGCATGGGGCACATCTGCTCCGCGATCCGCACGCTGGCCCAAGTGGACCTCACCCCGGACGAGTTGCTCGGCCAGATCGACGACATGGTGCCGCGGCTCCTGGAGCGCGAGCACTCCACCGGGTCCGCGCCCGTGGTGGAGGCCCTGAAGGGCTCGACCTGCCTGTACGCCGTCTACGACCCCGTCTCGCGGCGGTGCGTGATGGCCAGTGCCGGACACCCCCCGCCGGCCGTCGTCGGCCGGACCGGGGACGTGGTGATCCCCGATGTGCCGGTCAACAACCCCCTCGGCCAGGGGGACCCGGTGTTCGAGCCGCTGGACCTGGAACTCGCCGAAGGCAGCACCCTGGTGTTCTCCAGCCACAGCCTCCAGCGCGCCACGGACACGTCCGAGACGCTCGCCGCCCGCCTCAGCACCGTCGTCGCCGACCGGGCCCGCCCGATCGAGGAGACGTGCCGCGCCATCTCCGACCTGGTCGCCGCCGAGCTCACGGTGGAGGACGGCCTGGCCCTGCTGCTGGCCCGGACCCGCCCCCTCGACCCGGGGAAGCTGGCCACGTGGACCGTGCCCCCCGTCCCGGCGGCCGTCGGCGACATGCGCTCGCTGGTGCTGCGGCAGCTCGACCTGTGGGGGCTGGAGCACCTGGCCTTCGCCACCGAACTCATCGTCAGCGAGCTCATCACCAACGCCATCCGGCACGGGCACGACCCGATCCGACTGCGCCTGATCCTCGACCGGACGCTCATCTGCGAGGTCAGCGACGCGGCGAGCACGTCGCCCCACATCCGCCGGGCGGCCACCACCGACGAGGGCGGACGCGGGCTCTTCCTGGTGGCGCAGTGCTCCCATCGCTGGGGCACCCGGTACGCCCTGGTCGGCAAGACCATCTGGGCCGAGCAGACCCTGGAGCCCGTACCGGCCGCCTGAACACCGGGGCCACAGCACAGGGGCGTGGCGACGCGCAGTGCGGCCGGTCAGCGGTCAGCCGCTGTCCCTGCGACTGCGTGGGGGAGAGTCCTTCCGCATCACGTTCCCGGGAGGCCGCGTGGAGGCGCGGTCTCCCGGGTGCGACTGTTCCCCGGGTGATCCCCACTGGGCGCGCCCCCGGTCCCCGGTGGCAGCGCCCCGGCGGTCCTGGGAGTGGGGGCCCGGTCGCCTCGTCATGACGGTGACGGGTGGTCCCGGCACTCCCAGGAACACCGGTGCCTTCACCCCCGGACGGCGGGACAGCAGGCTGGGCACGGCCTACGGCTTCGTCGCGGGCTCCTGACGTGGGCAACGGCCGTGTCCGGCATGTCCTCCAAGACGAACGAAGGGTTTCCATGAAGATCGGGTTTGCGCTTCCGTACCTGCACAACGTGGCCCACCAGGTCGACCGGGCGGCCCAGTTCGCCCGGGAGGCGGAGAAGGCCGGTGCGGCGAGCCTGTGGGCGGGCGACCGGCACTTCGCCGCCGTCGACCCCACGATCGGGGCCACCGGTCCCGGCACCACGATCCCGGTGGAGTACCGGACCGCGGCCGACCCCTTCGTGCTGCTCGGTGTCGCGGCGGCCGCGACCGAGCAGGTGCGGTTGGGCACCAACGTCCTCATCGCGCCGGTCTACGCACCCGCACAGCTCGCCCGCAGTCTGACCACGATCGACCGGATCAGCGGCGGGCGGCTCATCCCCGGCTGCGGCGTCGGATGGTCGCCCGAGGAATTCGCGGCGGCGAACGTGGACTTCACCAAGCGCGGCGCCAGGACCGACGAGATGCTGGACGCACTCGAGCTGCTCTGGACCCAGGACCCGGTGGAGTACCACGGCCGCCACCTGGAACTCCCGCTGCAGTACACGCCGTTGAAGCCCGTGCAGAAGCCCCGCCCTCCCTTCTACCTCGGTGCGCCGAGCGGGGCCCCCGCCGCGCTCAAGCGCATCGGGGAGCGCGCGGACGGCTGGCTGCCGGCGTGCGTCGTGCCCGTCTTCGTGGACGCCGACACGGTGCTGGCGCAGCGCGCCCTGATCAACGAGTTCGCCGGTGCGGCGGGACGCGACCCTTCGCTGCTGGACACGGTCATGCGGGTCAACGTCGTGGAGGGGACCTCGCTCACTCGGGTCGCGGACGCCATCAAGTCGCTCGCCGACCGGACGGGCATCCAGCACTTCATGGTGGAGTCCATGTCCCTCCCCCACGTCGACGCCTCGCTCGAACTCGTCACGGATCCGCTGTCGCTCGTCCGGCGCGGCTGATCCCACGCCCGTCACCCTGCGCGATTCACCCGTTCGGCGGCCTCTCGGTCGCGACTTCGGGGCGGGCGGCGTCTCATGAGCGTGACCGCATACGCGTTCGAGTGGGAGGTCGCCGATGTACGACATGTGCGCCGAACCCATAGCGACGGAAACGGGATCCGCCCAGTTGTGGCACGTACTCCGGCTTGACGGAAGCACCCTGTGCGGCCGTGCGCTCGCCGGCAGGCCCGTTCCGGCACCCGACGACGACTACCGCGACGAGTACTGCACCCCCTGCATGACGGCGGTCGCCACAGCGGCGTCCCGCCGCGGCAGGGTCCGCCCCATGGTCTGAATCCCCCCTCGCACCCCCGGCCGACAGGGTTGGACCTGTCGGCCGCCCACCTTCCATTTAATTGCGTACGCACGCATGTCACGCACACGACACAACAGCCCGACAACGCTGCCTGCCGCCGCCCTCGATTTCCGGCGAAACGGACTCCGGGGTCCGATATCATGGCCGCCGGCCCCAAGGGGCCGAGCCCCTCATCGAACCCAGACAGGCCACCCGTCCCATGAGCCCAGCGAACCCGCCCGACCCGGACCGGCAGACGTCCACGCCACCGCGACGGGCGGACGCCCGCCGCAACCACGAACGCGTGGTCGCCGCCGCGGTCGACGTCTTCCGCGAACGCGGCACCCTGGCCACCGTCCCCCAGATCGCGGCGCGGGCCGAGGTCGGCAAGGCGACCGTCTACCGGAGCTTCCCCACCAAAGAGGACCTGCTGGAGACGATCACCCGGCTGAGTCTGGAGGAGCTCGAGCGACGCACCGCGGCAGCCCAGGACGAACCCGGCCCCGACGAGGCCTTCCGCCGCCATGTCCGCGAACTCTTCGACGTCCTGGCCCGCGACCGCCTGCTCGCCGAGCGCCTGGCGGACGGAGCGTCCCCGGCCGCCGTGTCGGTCCTGGAGTCGCTGACCGAGGCCATGGAGTCCGCGCGTGCGGCGGGGACGCTGCGCGAGGACACCACGCCACTGGATCTGCGGGTGCTCCTGTGCGGCGCGGCCCTGCAGCTGGTGCGGCTCGAGGAACGTGAACCGTCGGTCTGGCACCGCTACGCGGACATGGTGCTCCGGGCACTCGGCCGCTGACAGCGGCAGGACGCGTCAACGACCGTCCGGGATACGGAAGCTGCCGCGGACCTGATCGACGCGGCGCCGCAGCCGGAGCGCGGCCGCGGAGCGTGAACTCGACGGAAAGTCCCGGCCCTCCGGTACCAACGCGTTCCCCGCGCCCGCGGCGACCAGGTCGATGACCGGGGGCCATTCGTCGACCTGGACGCGGATCGCCCCGTCGGACGGGGTGTCGACGAAGCGCGCGGGCCACCTCAGACGGTGCACGGCCGCCGCAGCAGCTCCGGCCGGTCCAGGTCCGGCAGTTCGAGGTCGAGCAGGACGAACTCCGCCTCGTGCACGAACCGCAGGGCGTCCAGGGCCCGGCCGACCCTGCCCACGGTGTGGCCGCGCCGGGCGAGGGCCGTGCCGGGTGCGTGGGCCCTGCGGTCGGCGTCCTCGACCGGTAGCGCGTGCATTCGTGGGTGTCCCCCCTGTCCATGCAGTGGCGGCTCCGACCTGGCGGGTGGCGCACCACCGCCGACCCGGAAAGTCTGCGCGTTCTGTCAACCGATCTTCGCCGAAACGTGGTCTGGGAGGTGGAGGGGGCATGTGAGCCCCCGGTGCGTTCGTTTGACAGTCTGCAAGGAGTCTCGTCCATGACCCGGATGAAGAAGTTAGCGGCGGCCACGATGACGGCGGCCCTTCTGTCAGGGGTGCCGACCGTGGCCTACGCGATGACGCCCTCCACGGCGTCCGCGGGTACGTCACAGGCCACCGCGGCCGCCGGCGCCCCGGCCACGAAGGGCGGGTGGGCGCGGGTCGTGTCGCCCGGTGAGCGCGTCCACGCGGCTCCCGGGGTGGTCCTGTGGCTCACCGAGGAGGGCAAGCACTGGTCCACGCCCGACCAGCCGGACCAGTTCCGCAGCGTGGTCGACGGCAACATCGATCCCACGCGGCCCAGCGTGAGCCTGCAAGCCGAACCGGTGGGCGACCGGTACTTCCTGTCCGGGGTGTACGTCACCCCGGACGACGCCGCCGACGCGGCCACGGTCAGGGTCGTCACCGGTCTCGGGACGGTCACCGGCACCGTCGTCCGGCTGCCCGGACACCCCGGCTGGGGCGCCTGGTACGCCACCAGCCCGCTTCCTTCGTCCCTCCCGCTGCCGGGAAGCCCCTTCATACGCAGCGTCACCGTCTTCGACGCGGGCCACCGCCCCCTCGCCGCCCTGGCCCTCGGCTGACGCCTGGCCACCGGCAGGGACCCGGCACGATCCGGGTCCCCGCGTTCCCGGGCCCGCAGTCGCCGCGTAAGGCGGCGGCGCCCCCCACCGGTCATCTGTTCCTCGATCAGAAGGTCCACCATGCGTATCAAGTACGCGGGCATCGTGCTCGCAGGCTGCACCGCGACGGCCGTCCTGGCCGCCACCCCCGCCGGTGCCGCCACCTCCTCCCTGCCCGCCCCTTCCGTCAGCGCCGTCCTCGACGTGCAGAAGCAGGCAATGGCCAACGGCGCCCCGGGGGCCCTGACCCGTATCGACTCCGGCAGCACGAGCTACCGCATCTCGTCCGGGCAGGCGGACACCGTCGCCCGCACCGCGATGGACGCCGACCGCCGGTTCCGGGTGGGCAGCGTCAGCAAGTCCTTCACCACGGTGGTGCTGATGCAGTTGGTCGCCGAGGGGCGTATCGACCTCGACGCACCGGCGAACACCTACCTGGCCCATCCGCTGCCGGACGACCGGATCACCGTGCGGCATCTGCTCAGCCACCGCAGCGGCTTGTGGGACTACACCAACGACATGTTCGAATCCACCGTCCCGGGCTTCGAATCGGTACGGAACAGGGTGTTCACCTACCAGGAACTGATCGACCTGTCGACGGCCCACCAGCCGACCAACGAGCCCGGCGCGGCCTACAGCTACTCCAACACCAACTTCGTCGTCCTGGGGCAACTCATCGAGCACGTCACCGGCGTGCCGATGGCCACCCAGTACCAGCGGCGCATCTTCCAGCCCCTGAACCTGAAGAACACCACCTACGTCCACCCGCAGACCACCATCTCCGGCTCCTACGCCCACGGTTACCTGCGCCCCGACGATGCCACGCTGCCGCTGGTGGACTCCACCGAACAGACCGTCTCCTGGGCGCAGTCCGCCGGCGCGGTCATCTCCAACGCCAACGACCTCAACCGGTTCTTCTCCGCACTGGTCTCCGGCACGCTCGTACCCACCGCCCAACTCCAGCAGATGATGACCATGGTCCCCGTCAACGCCGACGGCACCCAGTCCTACGGGTTGGGCCTGCGCGCCAGGAAGCTGTCCTGCGGCGTCACCGTGTACGGCCACACCGGCACCGTCCAGGGCTTCTACACCTACGCGTTCACCACCGCCGACGGCAAGCGCAGCATGACGTCCATGGCCAACACCTCCAACAACGGAACCGTCAACACCATCCTCGGCGGCACGCTGGAAGCCTCCTTCTGCGGCACCACCTCCGCCAAGGCACTCAACGCCAAGTCCTCCGAGGGCGAGACGTTCACCGAGGACATAGCCCCGCAGGTCGTCCGCCGCTGACCGACCGTCGTGCTCCGGATCCCGGCGCCGCGTCCGGGATCGGGGGCCGCACAGCTCGGTGGGGGCGGTACTACGCCTGCGGCACCACGGCCTCGGCCGGCGACCGTGCGGGCGGCGGCGCCGGGTCGCCGGCCGCCTCCTCGGCGCGGCTGAGCGCGGTGTTCCTGGTGTCGGGCATGAGGACGTAGGTGACGAGGGAGACCAGCGCGCACGCCGAGACGTACCAGAAGAAGGCCGTCTCATGACCGGCGTCCTTGAACCACAGCGCCACGTACTCCGCGGTGCCGCCGAACAGGGCGTTGGCGATCGCGTACGGCAGCGCCACGCCCAGCGCCCGGACCCGGGTCGGGAACAGTTCGGCCTTCACCGCGGCGTTGATCGAGGTGTAGCCGGTGACGATCACCAGCGCGAGCAGCGAGAGGCCGAGCGCGGGCCAGTACGAGGAGGCCGAGCCGAGCGCCGTCATGATCGGGTAGGTGCCGAAGGTGCATCCCACGGCGAAGGTGATCAGCAGCGGTCGGCGGCCGATCCGGTCCGACAGCGCACCGGCCAGGGGCTGGAGCAGCGCGAAGACGAAGAGCGCGGTGAAACTGACCAGCGTCGCGGTGTTCTTGGCCATGCCGGCGCTGCCGATGAGGTACTTGGTGAGGTAGGTGGTGTACGTGTAGTACGCGACGGTGCCGCCCAGGGTGAGCGCCATGACCAGCAGCGCCTGACGCCGGTGCTGCCACAGCAGCCGGAGCGAGCCGCGGGCGTCGTCCTGCGTGCGGGCCTCCTCGGCGAAGGCGTCGGTCTCCTCGAGCCTGCGCCGGATCCAGAAGACGACGAGGGCGAAGACCGCGCCCAGCAGGAAGGGGACGCGCCAGCCCCAGTCGTGCAACTGGTCCGTGGTCAGCACGTGCTGGAGGGTGATCAGGATCGCCAGGCCCAGGAGCTGTCCCGCCGTCATCGACACGTACTGGAAGGACGAGCCGAGACCGCGCCGGTTGCGGGCCGACGCCTCGGTGAGGTAGGTCGCGCTGGCCGCATACTCACCGCCGATGCTCAGGCCCTGCAGCAATCGCGCGAGCAGCAAAACGAGCGCGCCGGCGTAGCCGGCCTGACCGTACGTCGGGGCGACCGCGATCAGCAGGGCGGCGACGGACATCATGGTGACGGTGAGGGTCAGCGCGCTCTTGCGGCCGTGCCGGTCGGCGGCGCGGCCCAGTACCCAGCCCCCTACGGGACGCATGAGGAAGCCGACGGCGAAGATGCCGGCGGTGTTCATCAGCTGGGTGGTCGGGTTGTCGCCGGGGAAGAAGGAGTCGGCGAAGTAGAGGGCGAAGCTGGCGTAGACGAACCAGTCGTACCACTCGACGAGATTGCCCAGCGAGCCTCCCACGAGGGCGAGGCGGCGCTTGCCGCGCTGCTCGGCGGACGGGGGCGCGGGCATGGCGGAAGGCGGCGACATCGGCGGCTCCAGAGGGAAAGGCCCTTATGGGGGACGGGGCGAAGTGCCCAGAGCGTGGGGTTCCGCGCCTCGCCCGGACACGGTCCGGTGCCCAGATCTAACGTCCCGCCAGGAATCCGGGTCACGGCTGCCCGGGGGCCCGTCGACGCGGTCGTGGTCCGGGAATCCCCCATCAGCACCGCCCCCTGGTCTCGCCACGCCCTTACGTCATGGGAAAGACGCCGGGGGGCGGCCCGCTATGCAGGTGAGGCCTGTGATCCGGGTCACGCGGGCGGGAACAGGAGGAGGCCACGCGCTAGGCGAGGGCGTCGTCGTCCTCGGCCGGTACGACGGTGACCGGGGCAGGACCGCGACTCCGGCGGGGCGCATGGGGTGGCGGTCACAAGGCCGACGCCGTACGGCCGGCCCCGGCCGCGCGCGGCGCAGCGCCCGATCCCGAGAGCGCGCCCGCGTCAAGGCCGTTCAGCGGGAGGGCATGGCACGCCGGCCACGCCATGGCGTCCGGGTCGGGCGGCCGGTCCCGCGGCGTGCTGGAGGGCCACCGTGTCAGACCGGCAGCCCCTTGCGGGCGAGATGCGACGGCCATCGGTCGGCGGCCGCCCCCATCCGAACCCCCGGACCCCGCCAGGGCCCCGGCGCGGCACGCCGGGCGGGCCCGTGATCACTCCGCTGGCGGGTCGCCCGCCGAACGGGCCAGCAGCACGAGCGCGGCCGCTCCGGCCACGGCGGCGGCCGTGCCCGCGGAGCGGAAACCGTGCGAGGAGCGCCAGGACAGGACCGACCAGCGTGACCCGGCGGACAGCAGTGAGCCCACGCTCAGCCACGAACCGGTCGACAGCAGCGACAGGGCGGAACCGATGGACCCCGCGGACAGGGCGCTGCCGACCGAGCCGACGGACAGCACCGAGCCGACGGAGCCGATGGAGAGCACGGAGCCCACCGAGCCGATGGAGAGCACCGAGTCCTTGGACCACAGGGACAGGGCGGAGCCCCGGCAGGACGAGCCCGGCTGCGGCGTGGAGGTTGTCTTCATGGTCCCCATCCTGCCGAACGCGGCGCGATCCGGTGGGGCCTGAGGTCACGTCAGGAGGGGACGGTGATCGCGCGTGAGCCGGTGCGGACCGGGAAGGCGCGCAGTGAGGGGCCGAGCGGAAGACGGGACGTGGAACAGACGGAGGCAGGTGAAGGCCCGTGAGCGCGACCGAGCACCGCGGCGACGGTGACGAACGGGTGGGCGAACTGGTGTCCCGCGCGTCGGAGCAGCTGTCGCGATTGGTACGCGAGGAAATGCGGCTGGCCCAGGTGGAGATGGCCCGGAAGGGCCGCCGCTTCGGCCGGGGCGGCGGCCTGGTCGGCGGGGCGGGCCTCTTCGCGGTCCGGGCGCTGCAGGGGCTCGCCGTCGCCGCCGTCGCGGGCCTGGCGCTCGCGCTGCCGGTGTGGGCGGCGGCGCTGGTCGTCACGGGAGTCCTGGCCCTGGTCGCGGCGGTACTGGCCGCGGCGGGCCGCAGGCAGTTCGGCCGGGCGGCCCCGCCCGCGCCGGAGGCCACCATCGACAGCGTCAAGGCCGACATCGCGGAACTCAAGGAAAGGGCACACCGATGACGAGCGACAAGTCACCGACGACCGACGAGCTGCGTGAGCGCGTCGAGGCGACGCGCGAGGAACTGGGCCGCACCGTCGCGGCGCTGACGGCGAAGACCGACGTCAAGCGCCGGCTGGCGGGCCGGGCCGGACAGGCCGGCGCCAAGGCGCACGAGGCGGCGTCCCGGATGGGCGAGTTGGTCCGGGAGAAGACCCCGGAGCCGGCCCGGGACAAGGCCGTCAATGCGGCCCGGCAAATGCGGCTCCAGGCGGTCCACGCCGGGCGGCTCGCCCGCGCGAAGGCCCCGGCGGTACGCGCGCGTGCCGGCCGCACCGCACGCGCCGCCCGGTCCCATCGCGCGCCCCTGTTGGGCGCCGGCGCGGCGATGGGGGTGTTGCTGTTGGTGCGCCGCGCCAGGAGGAGGCGCGGGTGAAGGCGTCGAAAATCGTCTACAAGCCCGTGGGCCTGGCCCTGGGCGCGGTCTCCGGGCTGATCGCCGGCGCGTTGTTCAAGCGGGCGTGGAAGACCCTGGGCCACGAACAGGACGCGCCCGACGCCACCGACGAGGACCGCTCCTGGGCCGAGGTGCTCACCGCGGCGGCGCTGCACGGCGCGATCTTCGCCTTCGTCAAGGCGGCGGTCGACCGCGGGGGCGCGACCGCCACCCGGCGTCTCACCGGTGTCTGGCCGGGCTGAGGTTCACGTCGCGCGGGCGGCCTCCCGCAGCCGGGCGCCCTAGCGGGAACACCTCGCGGCCCCTGCCCACCGTTGGCTGCCGGGCACCCCTGGGGCGGACGTTGCCGCACCCACCGGTTGTCAGTGGCGGCCCCTACGGTGGTGGGTGTCCCCATCCGTGTGGCTTCTCGGAACCGGACTCCCGGAGGGCCGGCTCTGTGGCGGGGCCGGCCTCCCGCCGCCTCTTCGACACCCATCTGTTCCGGGTCGGGCACCTGCACAACTGCGCGCAGGAGGAGGAAGCGGAGCTGCTGCTGCAGGGGGCGCCTGGCGGCGGCGCTGCGTGCGCGCATCCGGGTCGGTGGGCCCGAGCGGCTCTCGGCCGCCCTGTCGGCGGAGCAGGGGCCGTGCGGTCCCGTGCGCCGGACCACGACCGCGGGCGGCCACCCGAGCACCGACGGCGGGTACTCCTCCCGGAGCCCCGCGGGCGCGGCCCCCTGCCCGCGAACCGCCTGGACAGGCTCGCACGGGCCCCGGCTCCCTGAGCCCCGCCCCCTCGGTGCCCGCGTACGACCGCCGACCGGGAGGGCGGCCCCGTCGCGACGCGCGGACGGATGCTCCCGGCACACCGGGCGCCAACCCGCCCTCCAGCACATATCATGCCGATGTCACCCCTTTGCCCGGAAATGTTCATGCGGGCCTCTGGGTGTCGTTCACGTTTTCCGATCACTCCACGCCGAGATGGTGCACGCACCGGCGAGCAGCGAAAGTGCAGGAGGTACGGCATGTCGGACCGGTTTCCCGATCTGCGGGTGCACTCCGTTCCCGCGGGACCCGAACTCGCCGGGCAGCACGAGTCCCATACGCGCCTGACCATCCTGCTCAGTCCCCGCGGCGCGGCGCGCACCGAGGCCGTCCTGATCGGCGAACTCGACGCCGCGACCGCGCCGGAAGTGCGCCGCGCCCTCTTCGCCGCCCTGGAGGCGGGGGACGGCCTCGACCTGGACCTGCGCGACGTCACCGGTTGCGACGGCGCGGGGCTGAACGCCCTGCTGGAGCTGCGCAACCGCGCCATGGCCGCACACCGGACGCTGACCGTGACCGCCGTGAGCGACACCGTCCTGCGGCTGCTCGACCTCACCGGCAACCGCGGCGCGCTCACCCCGTCCCGCCCGTCGGCCCACCGGCTCGGCGCGGACGTCCGGCGCCTGTACACGGCGGTGTGCCTGGCCCTGCTGGACGCGGGCCTGCCGCTCGCACAGCACGCGGGCGGCGAGGACCGTCCCGTCGTGGAGGCGGGGCCGCGGGGCGTGGTCGTGCGCTGGGGCACCCTCCTCGGCGCCGATGTGACGGCGCGGCATGCGGCCGGGGCGCACCGCCGCCCGCTCCACAGGGCGGTGCTGGACGCGCTGGCCCTCGCCGGGTTCCGCACGGTCGAGGACAGCACGGCGACCCGTGAGATCATCGTCACCGCGCTGCCGGAGCGGACCCGCCGCTGATCCCGCACCGCGCTCCCCCTGCGTGCCCGGACGAAGCCGGGGTAGGCGGCAGCCAGGTACGCGGCTTGACCCCATGAACCGCCCCGCAGGAGGACGATGTGCTGCTGGCCCACCCCGCCGTGCTGAACGACCTGGTCGACCGTTACGAGACGCTGAGGATGCTCGACCCCGGGGACCTCGAGGTGCGCCGCCGGATGGCGGACGTCTCGTACACGCTGTGCGTGGCGACCGGCACGCGGGACGTCGACACGGCGCTGATCGCGGCGCGGCTGCGGCTGCCGGGGGCCCGCCCGGAGGACGATTCGGTGCTTGCCTGAGACGCGTCCGCGTCCCCCGCGGCCGCCGGGAAGGAGAAGCGTTGCGCACGGTCGGTGTGGAGGAGGAACTCCTGCTGCTGGACGCGGAATCCGGGGAGCCGCGGGCGTTGTCGACGGCGGTGCTGGCGTCGGCCCGCCGTGACGGCACGGCGGGCGGCCAGGTGTTCGAGGCGGAACTGCAACGTCAGCAGGTGGAGTTCGCGACCCGGCCGCAGTCGCGGATGGAGGACCTGGCGGCGGAGATCGTGCGGTGGCGGGCGGAGGCGGCACGCCACGCCGAGGAGTCCGGTGGCGCGGTGGCGGCGCTGGCGACGTCGCCGTTGCCGGTGAGCCCGCAGCTGAGCACCGGGGAGCGGTACGGGTGGCTGCGGGAGCGGTACGGGCTGACCGCGCAGGAGCAGCTGACGTGTGGCTGTCACGTCCATGTGTCGGTGGAGTCCGACGAGGAGGGCGTCGCGGTCCTTGACCGGATCCGCTGCTGGCTGCCGGTGTTACTGGCGCTCAGCGGGAACTCGCCGTTCTGGCAGGGCCGGGACAGCGGCTACGCGAGCTACCGCAGCCGGGTGTGGGGCAGGTGGCCGTCGGCCGGTCCGGTGGAGCCGTTCGGTTCCGCCGCCGCCTACCACGAGCAGGTGCGGGCCATGATCGCCACCGGCGCGCTGCGCGATGAGGGCATGGTGTACTTCGACGCCCGGCTGTCGCACACCTACCCCACCGTCGAGGTCCGCGTCGCGGACGTGTGCCTGGACGCGTCCGGTACCGCGTTGCTGGCGACGTTGGTACGGGCGCTGGTGGAGACCGCGGCCCGCGCGTGGCGGGCCGGTGAGCCGCCGTCGGCGCACGCCGTGGCCCTGCTGCGGCTCGCGACCTGGCGGGCGGCCCGCGAGGGCATCGACGGCCGCCTGGTCCACCCGGTGACCATGGAGCCCGCCCCGGCCGAGGCCGTGGTCCGCGCACTGTTCGACCGCGTACGCGACGCCCTGGAGGAGAACGGCGACCTGGTCCCCGCGCAGGACGCCCTCGCCGGACTCCTCAAGACCGGCAACGGCGCCCGCGTCCAACGCGACCTGCTGCGCCGCACCGGCGACCTCCGCGAAGTCGCCGCGGCCTGCGTCCGCCTCACCCACACCTGACAGGGGTGCCAGGCCCCGCCCGGCCAGGCCCCCCAGTCAGGTGGCGGCCGAGAATCAGTCACATATAAACCA
>NZ_JBHWGA010000016.1:85194-178561 GCF_042733315.1 Streptomyces sp. NPDC059718 | reverse complement strand
TACTTCCCGTGGCCGCGCGGGGAGTCCGGCCACGGGAGCCGGGGCGCACCGCTCAGGAGCGGTGCGCAGGGACGTTCTCGTGGACCCGCTTCGGGTCGGTCTCGGCGACCGGCTCCAGGATCTCCTCGATCCGAGCCATCAGCTCCTTCTCCAGGACGACGCCCGCCGCCTTGGCGTTCTCCGCGACCTGCTCGGGACGGGACGCGCCGACGATGGCCGCCGAGACGTTGGAGTTCTGCAGCACCCACGCCACCGCCAGCTGGGCCAGGGACAGCCCGGCCTCCGCGGCGAGCGGCTGGAGCTGCTGGACGGCGTCGAGCACGTCGTCACGCAGCCACCGCGAGATCATGCCCGCGCCACCCTTGTCGTCGGTGGCACGCGAGCCCGCCGGGGGCTCCTGCCCCCGCCGGTACTTGCCGGTCAGCACACCCTGCGCGATCGGCGAGAAGACGACCTGGCCCATGCCCAGTTCCTCGCAGGTCGGGACGACCTCGCCCTCGATGATCCGCCACAGGGCGTTGTACTGCGGCTGGTTCGACACCAGCGGGATGCGCAGCTCCCGCGCCATGGCGTGGGCGCGCCGGATCTGCTCCGCCGGCCACTCCGAGACGCCGATGTAGAGGGCCTTGCCCGAGTGGGCGACGTCGGCGAACGCCTCCATCGTCTCCTCGAGCGGGGTGTCCACGTCGTAGCGGTGCGCCTGGTACAGGTCCACGTAGTCGGTCTGCAGGCGGCGCAGCGAGCCGGCGATCGACTCCATGATGTGCTTGCGCGACAGCCCGCGGTCATTGTGGCCCGGACCGGTCGGCCAGAAGACCTTGGTGAAGATCTCGATGCCCTCGCGGCGCTCGCCCTTCAGCGCCTCACCGAGGACGGACTCGGCACGCGTGCCCGCGTAGACGTCGGCGGTGTCGAAGCTGGTGATGCCGACGTCCAGTGCCGCGCGCACGCACGCCGTGGCGGCGTCCGCCTCCACCTGCGAGCCGTGGGTGAGCCAGTTGCCGTACGCGATCTCGCTGATGACCAGGCCGCTACGGCCGAGATGGCGGTATTCCATGGGAGCGAAGCCTCCGGTGGCGTGTCCGTGGGTGCCGGCCGGCCGGGTGCTGGCGCACCGGGGCCCGCCGGGGGCGCGGCGCCCGGTCGGGCGTCGGCCGCGGGAAAGATGGCAGGGGCAAATACATCTGATCATTACATGCCTCCGTACCGGCGCGAGGGCCGGTACCCCGGTCGCCCGGGCCGGCCGGATCCCGGCCGCCGGCCGCCCCGGCCACGGCCGGCCTCAGCGGAAGTCCGGGGTCCACAGGCGCACCGTGGCGAAGGCGGCGCCGGGGCGCGTCCGCGCGTACGCGGGGGTCCCGTCGGCGTCGAGGAACTCGACCGTCGGGCCGCCCCGGCCGCGGGGCCCGGTCGTCTGCGACCTGGCCCGGATGCGCGTCCCCGTCGGCTGGTTGGTGTAGGCGCTCACCCCGCTCGCCCCGTCCACCTGCCGGTACCTCCGGGACGCGACGTCCAGCCGGTACACCCCGTAGGTGTCGGTGAACCACAGCGACCCCGGGTCGCCGTACACCGGCTGCAGATCACGGCCCTCGCCCTCGAAGCCCACCGCGCTGTGCTCCGTCAGCGTCGTCGCCGCGCCCCGGCCCGACACCGCGTAGCGCACCAGCCGCTCGGCGCCGATGGCCCACAGCGCCCCGTGCTCCGGGTCGTACAGCACCCCGCGCGCCCCCGGCAGCGGCACGCTGCGGAACGGCGCGGTCTGCTCCGTGTCCGCGTACAGCCGCAGCCGGCCGGGCGCCCCGGAGGCCACCACGATCACCCCGCCCGGGATGCGCTCGATGGCGTGCGGGCTGTCGGCCGGGGTCACCGTCTGCCACACGATGGCCCCGGTGTCCTCGCGCACCATCGCCGCCCGGCCGCCGGACGCGGCCACGAGCACGACCCGCCCGTACGCCTGCGTCCTGCGCAGCCGCACGTCCGACAGGTGCTGCCAGCTCGTGCCGGACCCGCCCGGCGCGCTCCAGTGCCAGGTCACGGCCCCGGGCCGCGACCAGTCCCGGGCGTCGGGGTCGAAGACCAGGACGCCGTTGCAGGACTGGTCGGCGGTGGCGATGGGATGGCTCTTCCGCGCGGCGTGCCGCGTCATGTCGTGCCCCCGTATGTCGTTGACGTGCCAACGAATATTCGGAGGATAGCGACGCCGGGTGCTGCCACGATGGGCCGCGTGACCGTACCGCGACCGAACGTCCACGCTTCGCCCGTATGGGAGATCGCCCCGCTCGCCGTTGACGACCCCGTGTCGAGGGACCTGCTGTGGCGGTACTACGACGACATCGTCAGCCGCTACTACGGCAGGCCGATGACCCCGCGGGAGATCGACGACCTGCTCACCGAGCACACCAGTGACGACCTCGCGGGCCCCCACGGGCACTTCCTCGTCGGCCGCCACGACGGCGAGCCGGCCGGCTGCGCGGGCGTCCGCCTCCTGGCCCCCGGCGTCGCCGAGCTGCGCCGCGTGTGGGTCGTCCCCGGTGCCCGCCGCACCGGCGGCGCCGCACTCCTGGTCACCGCCGCCGAACGCGCGGCCCGCGAACGACTGGGCGCCGCCGTGATCCGCCTCGACACCCGGGCCGACCTGGTCGAGGCACGGGCCCTGTACGCGAAACTGGGCTACCACGAGGTCCCCGACTACAACGGCGAACGCTTCGCCGACCACTGGTTCGAGAAGCGTCTGGGCCGGGACTCCGGCGCGGCATAGGCCCAGGCTCGCGGCCGGGCGGCCGGGCTCCGCAATAATGCACCGGTAGTCCAGCCAGAAAGCAGGTCGCACATCGTGACGACAACGGTCTCGGTCGAGCGCAGGATCGCCGAGGAACTCGGCGTACGGGAAGGTCAGGTCACATCGGCGGTCGAGCTGCTCGACGGCGGCGCGACCGTGCCGTTCGTGGCCCGGTACCGCAAGGAGGCGACGGACGGCCTCGACGACGCCCAGCTGCGGACGCTGGAGGAGCGCCTGCGCTACCTGCGCGAACTGGACGAGCGGCGGGCCGCCATCCTGGAGTCCATCGACTCCCAGGGCAAGCTCGACGACGCCCTGAAGGCGCAGATCCTCGCCGCGGACTCCAAGGCCCGCCTCGAGGACATCTACCTGCCCTACAAGCCCAAGCGGCGCACCAAGGCGCAGATCGCCCGCGAGGCCGGCCTGGAGCCGCTCGCCGACCGCCTCCTCGGCGACCCGTCCCTGGAACCGCAGGCCGAGGCCGCCGGGTTCGTCGACGCCGACAAGGGCGTCGCCGACGCCGCGGCGGCGCTGGAGGGCGCCCGCGCGATCCTCACCGAGCGGTGGTCCGAGGACGCCGACCTCGTCGGGGGACTGCGCACCCGGATGTGGGAGCGGGGCCGTCTGGTCGCCAAGGTGCGCGAGGGCAAGGAGGAGGCGGGCGCGAAGTTCGCGGACTACTTCGACTTCGCCGAGCCGTACACCAAGCTCCCCTCGCACCGTGTGCTCGCCATGCTGCGCGGTGAGAAGGAGGAGGTCCTCGACCTCACCATGGAGCCCGAGGAGCCGGTCGCGGAGGGCCCCTCCAGCTTCGAGCGCACGATCGCCCACCACTTCGGCGTCGGCGACCGCGGCCGCCCTGCCGACAAGTGGCTCGCCGACAGCGTCCGCTGGGCCTGGCGCACCCGCTTCCTCGTCCGGCTCGGCCTCGACCTGCGCGTCCAGCTGCGCCAGGACGCCGAGGACGAGGCGGTCCGGGTCTTCGCCGCCAACCTGCGCGACCTGCTGCTCGCCGCCCCCGCCGGCACGCGCGCCACCATGGGCCTGGACCCGGGCTTCCGCACCGGCGTCAAGGTGGCCGTGGTCGACGCCACGGGCAAGGTCGTCGCCACCGACACGATCTACCCGCACGTGCCGCGCAACCAGTGGGACGCCTCCATCGCGTCGCTCGCCCGGCTCGCCGCCGCCCACAAGGTCGACCTGGTCGCCATCGGCAACGGAACCGCCTCCCGCGAGACCGACAAGCTCGCCGCGGACCTCATCAAGCGGCACCCGGAACTGAAGCTGACCAAGGCCGTGGTGTCCGAGGCGGGCGCCTCGGTCTACTCCGCCTCCGCCTACGCCTCCGCCGAGCTCCCCGAGCTCGACGTGTCGCTGCGCGGCGCCGTCTCCATCGCCCGCCGCCTCCAGGACCCGCTCGCCGAACTCGTCAAGATCGACCCCAAGTCGATCGGCGTCGGCCAGTACCAGCACGACCTGTCCGAGGTGAAGCTCTCGCGCTCCCTCGACGCGGTCGTCGAGGACTGCGTGAACGGCGTCGGCGTCGACGTCAACACCGCCTCCGTGCCGCTGTTGCGCCGCGTCTCCGGCATCACCGAGGGCCTGGCCGCCAACATCGTCGCCCACCGCGACGCCAACGGCCCGTTCCGCCGCCGCACCGCCCTGAAGGACGTGGCCCGGCTCGGCCCCAAGGCGTACGAGCAGTGCGCCGGATTCCTGCGGATCCCCGACGGCGACGACCCGCTGGACGCCTCCAGCGTGCACCCCGAGTCCTACCCCGTCGTACGGCGCATGAGCACGGCGGCGGGCACCGACATCAGGGCGCTCATCGGCAACACCACGGTGCTGCGCGGGCTGACGCCGCGGGAGTTCGTCGACGACACCTTCGGTCTGCCGACGGTCACCGACATCCTCTCCGAACTGGAGAAGCCCGGACGCGACCCGCGGCCCGCCTTCAAGACCGCCGCCTTCAAGGAGGGTGTCGAGGAACTCAAGGACCTCAGGCCCGGCATGGTCCTGGAGGGCGTCGTCACCAATGTCGCGGCCTTCGGCGCCTTCGTGGACATCGGTGTCCACCAGGACGGGCTCGTGCACGTCTCGGCGATGTCCAGGAACTTCGTGAGCGACCCGCGCGAGGTGGTCAAGCCCGGCGACATCGTCCGCGTCAAGGTGCTCGACGTCGACATCCCGCGCAAGCGCATCTCCCTCACCCTCCGTCTGGAGGACGAGGCGAGCGCGCCCAAGGGCAACGCCGCCGGTGGACGTCCCGAGCGCGGCGCCCGCCCCGACCGGCCCGACCGCCGCGGCGGCAACCCGCCCCGCCAGTCGCGCGGCGGCGACCGCGACCGTCCGGCCCCCGGCGGCGCCATGGCGGACGCTCTGCGCCGCGCCGGGCTCGACAAGGGCCTCGGCGGAGGCAACAACGGCCGCCGCGGCTGATCCCACCGCCTGAGGCCCCGAGGCGCGCTCTCCCCGGCGGACCGGGGGAGCGCGCCTCGGCGTGTTCTCAGCGGCAGACCGTCCCCTCGGGCGGGAGCACGCCGCTCAGCAGGTAGCGGTCGACCGCGGCGTCGACGCATGCGCTTCCGGGCTGCCGGTAGGCGGTGTGCCCGTCGCCGTCCCAGGTCAGCAGCCGGGCCGAAGGGAGCTGCCGGGTGAGTGCCCGCGCCCAGGCGTACGGAGTGGCCGGGTCGCGCAGGGTGCCGACGACCAGGATCGGCGCCGTGGCAGGGACCGTGGCGGCGCGCGCGGGCCGGGCCGGGCCGACGGGCCAGTGGGCGCAGGTGCTGAGCAGCCCGGTGTAGTACGCCCCGAACTGCGGCGAGGCACGGAGGAAGGCGGGGAGCAGCGCCTCGGCCTGCGCGGGGGTGAACACGGGCCCGAGCGCCGCACTCAGACAGCTGACGGCCGTGAACCCCACATCGGCGACGGCCTCCTCCTCCGGGGCGGAGAGCCTTTGGAGCGCGGCGGTGCCGCCGGCGGCGGACACCGCCTCGCCCAGGGCCAGGCGCAGTTCCTCCCACGCGGGCTGCTTGAGCCCCGACACGACGGTGACGAGCAGGTCGTCCCCCGTGACGGTGACGTCCTTGCCCTCCTGCCGCGGGCTCCGGTCGAGGCGGGCGACCAGGGCGTCCAGCACGCGGCCCGCCTCCTCGACGGAGTGGCCGACCGGGCAGTCGGGGCGCCGCGCGCAGTCGGCGGCGAAGGCCTCCCAGGCCACCTGGTAGCCGTGTGCGGGATCCAGGAAGCGGTGGTAGCCGTCGATCGTGGGGTCCACGGCGCCGTCGAGGACCATGCGGCCGACCCGGGAGGGGAAGAGACCGGCGTAGAGGGTGCCCAGGTAGGTGCCGTAGGAGAAGCCGAGGTAGTGCAGGCGGTCGTCCCCGACGAGGGCCCGCATCAGGTCCATGTCGCGGGCCACGTCCGGAGTGCCGATGTGCGGCAGCAGCCACCCGGCGTGCCGCCGGCATGCGTCGGCGGTCTCCTCGCGGGCCTCGTCCAGGGCCTCGAAGTCCGGCTTGCCTGCGGTGAGCGGACGGGCCCCGGTGAGGGTCGCCTGAGCCTCGGAGCCGCAGTCCAACGGGGTGCTGGCGCCGACGCCACGCGGGTCGACGGCGACCAGGTCGTAGGCGGCGCGTACCGAGGGCGGGAACTCTTCGGCGAAGGCCTGCAAGCCGCCGATGGCGGAGTCACCGGGCCCGCCGGGGTTGTACAGCAGCGAGCCGATGCGGTGCGCCCCGCTCCCCGTGGACGTCAGGCGGGTGGCGGCCAGGGTGATGTCGCCCGCTTCGGGGTGTTCGTAGTCCAGCGGCGCCTTGAACGTCGTGCACTGGAAGGACGGCTTGTCCTCGCACGGTCTCCAGGCGAGCCGCTGCCCGTAGTAGCGGGCCAGTCGCGGCGGCACGGCCTCGGTGTGCACGGAGCCGGCCGGCGCCAGGCGGGTCGCGGGTGAGGCCCCGCCGCGGAGGGAGGAACACGCGGTCGCCAGGAGGGCGCACGCGCCCAGCACCGCGAGGGCGCGGCGTCGTCCCCTCCCGCGTACGTGGCCGGTGTGCCGGACGGCGTCCATCGCTCAGCCTTTCTGGTGCCCTGGTGCCCTGGTGTTGGCGCGCGTCAGCCGCAGACGGTGCCGTCGGGTGGGAGCCGGCCGTGCAGGAAGTAGTCGTCGACGGCCGTGTCGACGCAGGCGCTGCCGCGCTGGTAGGCGGTGTGCCCGTCGCCGTCCCAGGTCAGGAGCCGCCCGGAGGAGAGCTGGGCGGCCAGTGCCCGGGCCTGGTCGTAGGGGGTGGCGGGGTCGCGGGTGGTGCCGATCACGAGGATCGGCGGGGCGCCGCGGGCGCTGATCCGGTGCGGGACCTGCGTGGGCCGCGTCGGCCAGTGGGCGCACATGGGGAGGAACCCGGCGTAGTAGGCGCCGAACTGGGGGGCCGTGCGGCGGAACTCGGGCACGGCCGCGAGCGTCTGCGCGGCGGTCGACCGCGGTCCCAGCGCGGAGCTCAGGCAGTTGATCGCGGCGAGGGACTGCTCATCCGGCCCTCCGTCGTCCTCCGTGCCGGGCAGCGGTCGCCAGGTGGCGGGGTCGCCCGCCGCCACCTCGCGGAGCAGGTTGCGCAGTGCGCCCCAGGCCGGGGCCGCGAGGGCCGAGGCGACCGCGGTGAGCAGATCGTCGCCGGTGGGGGAGACGCCGTGGCCGTCCCCACTTCCGGAGGCCTCGTCGAGTTCCGCGACCAGGGCGTCCAGGATGCGGCCCGCCTCCTGGACCGAGTGGCCGACCGGGCAACCGGGGCGGGTGACGCAGTCGGCGGCGAAGGCCTCCCAGGCCACCTGGTAGCCGCGTGCCATGCCGAGGGTGGCGCGGTAGGCGCCCATGTCCGGGTCGATGGCGCCGTCGAGGACCATGCGGCCGACGCGGGAGGGGAAGAGCTCCGCATAGGTGGCCCCCAGGTAACTGCCGTAGGAGTAGCCGAGGAAGCCCAGCCGGTCGTCGCCGAGCAGGGCCCGTACGACGTCCATGTCCCGTGCGGCGTCGGGGGTGCCGACATGGGGCAGGAGCCGGCCCGCGCGACGAGCGCACGCGTCGGCGGCCAGAGCGAGGCCCGGCTCGGGGTTCCCGGCCGCGGCCCCGGGGACCGGTGCGCCCGTCCCGCAGTCGACCGGGGCGCTGCGGCCCACGCCCCGGGGGTCGACGCCGACCAGGTCGTACGCGGCGCGCATCGCGGGGGAGAAGGCGTCGGCGAAGGACAGCACATCGTCGACCGCCGATACGCCGGGCCCGCCGGGGTTGAGCAGCAGCGAGCCGATGCGGGCCGGGCGCGGACCGGTGGCCCTGTGGCGGACGACCGCCAGCCGGATGTCGCCCGCCTGCGGGTGGGCGTAGTCCAGGGGCACCGTCACCGTGGTGCACTGGAACGAGGCCCCTTCCCGGCAGGGCCGCCAGTCGAGCCTCTGCCGGTAGTAGCGGGACACGTCCGGCGGTGCGGCCGAGGCCGCTGCCGAGGCAGCCGACGCAGCCGCCGATGCGGCCGAGGCGACCGGAGTGGCCGGAATGGCCGGGGCGGCCGCGGACGCGGACGCGGACCGCTTCGCGCCCGCCGTCCGGTGCGGGCGCTGGGGCGAACAGGCGGTCAGCACCAGGCAGGCGCTCAGCAGCCCGCCCGCGATGCGCCTGCCCCGGCCGGACAGGGGACGCGTGGCCTGCACAGCGGCCACCGCCCGTCAGACGCAGACCGTGCCGGCGGGCGGGAGCTGCCCCTGCGTCAAGTAGCTGTCGACGGCGCCCTCGACGCAGGTGCTGCCCTGGTGGTAGGCGGTGTGCCCGTCGCCGTCCCAGGTGAGGAGCCGTCCGGAGGAGAGCTCCCGGGCGAGCGCCTGTGCCCACGGGTACGGGGTGGCCGGGTCGCGGAGGGTGCCCACGACCAGGATCGGTGCGGCGCCGGCCGCGGTGACCCGGTGCGCCGGCTGGTTCGGGCGGACGGGCCACTGGGTGCACATCGGCAGGGTCCCGGCGTAGTACTCGCCGAACTGCGGTGCTTCGCGGCGGAATTCGGGCAGCGCCGCCTGGGCCTGCGCGACGGTCGACCACGTGCCCAGCGTGGAGCTCAGGCACGACACGGCGTAGTACGACTGGTCGCCCGGATCGGTTTCCTCGTCCACGCCGAGGAGCGCCTGTATGGCCGTGGTGTCGCCGGCCCGCACTCCCTCCAGCGCGGCGCGCAGCGCCTCCCAGGCCGGGGCCCGCAGCCCGAGGACGACCGCGCTGACGAGGGAGTCCCCCGTGACGGTGATGTCCTTGCCCTGCCGGAGGGGGGTGCGGTTCAGCGTGGCCACCAGGGTGTCGAGGATGCGGCCGGCCTCCTGGACCGAGCGGCCCACGGGACAGTCGGGCCGGGTGGCGCACTCCGCGGCGAAGGACTTCCAGGCGACCTCGTACCCCCGGGCCTGGCCGATGGTGAAGTCGTAGCCGTCCAGGGCGGGGTCGACGGCGCCGTCGAGGACCATGCGGCCGACGTGGGAGGGGAAGAGCTCGGCGTAGGTGGCGCCCAGGTAGGTGCCGTACGAGAAGCCCAGGTAGTGGAGCCGCTGGTCGCCCAGCACGGCGCGTACGACGTCCATGTCGCGGGCGGCGTCCACGGTGCCCACGTGCGGCAGCAACCGCCCCGCGTGCCGGCCGCATTCGGCCGCGATCTCCGCGTAGCCCGCGGCCGAGGCGTCGATGTCCGCCCTGCGCGCGCCGGGGTCCGGGACGGCCACGGGGGCGTCAGTGGCGCAGTCCACCAGGGTGCTGTTGCCGACACCGCGAGGGTCGACCGCCACCAGGTCGTACGCGGCGCGCACCGCGGGGGAGAAGGAGTCCACGTTGCCGAGCAGGTAGGCGATCGCGGACGAGCCCGGTCCGCCGGGGTTCATCTGCAGCGAGCCGACGCGTGCGGCGCCGTTCCCGGTCGCCCTCTTGCGTATCGCGGCCAGGGTGATGTCGCCTTCCTCGGGGTGGTCGTAGTCCAGTGGCACCGTGATGGTGGCGCACTGGAACGACGGCACCGCGGCGCAGGCCTTCCAGCCCGGTTCCTGCCCGTAGTAGCGGGCCAGGTCCGCCGGTGCGGCGGTGGCGGCGCCCCCGGCGGGTGCCCAGGCCGGCGTCTGCCGGAGGTCGCCCGCCGCGCACGCGGTGAGCAGCAGCCCGCAGCTGCCGAGCACGGCGATGAAGCCGTGGAGCCTGCGTCGGGGTGCGTTCATGGCCACGCCTTTCTGTGCGCCGCGCGGAGCGCGGGGCGGGTGGTCGCGTCAGCGGCAGATCGCGCCGGTGGGCGGGAGCAGACCGCGCACCAGGTAGTCGTCGACGGCCGTGTCGACGCAGCGGCTGCCGCGCTGGTAGGCGGTGTGCCCGTCGCCGTCCCAGGTCAGGAGCCGCCCGGAGGAGAGCTGGGCGGCCAGTGCCCGGGCCTGGTCGTAGGGGGTGGCGGGGTCGCGGGTGGTGCCGATCACGAGGATCGGCCCGGCGCCCCGTGCGCTGACGCGCCGCGGGGTCTGCGTGGGCCGCGTCGGCCAGTGGGCGCACGTCGACAGGTCCTCGTTGTAGAACGCCCCGAACTGCGGCGAGGCCCGCAGGAATTCGGGCAGCGCCGCGAGCGTCTGGGCGGGGGTCGACCGCGATTCGAGCGCGGAGCTCAGGCAGTTGACCGCCGTCATGGACTCGTCGCCGGGCGCGGTGTCGTCCTCGGAGCCCACGAGCTCCCGCAGCACGGTGGTGTCATCCGAGGTCACCCCGTCCAGCACCGCGCGCAGCGTCTCCCAGTCGGGCGCGCGCAACGCGGTGACGACCGTGCCGAGCAGGGTCTCGCCGTCGAGGCGGCCCTCCTTGCCCTGCCGCAACGGGGCGCGGTCGAGGGCGGCCACGAGGGAGTCCAGCGTGCGGCCCGCCTCCTTGACGGAGTGGCCGACCGGGCAGTGCCTGCGGCGGGCGCAGTCGGCGGCGAAGGACTCCCAGGCGATCTGGTACCCGCGGGCCTGGTTGAGGTAGGCGTGGTAGCCGTCCATGGCCGGGTCGACCGCGCCGTCCAGGACGACCCGGCCGACGCGGGAGGGGAAGAGCTCGGCGTAGGTGGCGCCCAGGTAGGTGCCGTACGAGAAGCCGAGGAAGTGCAGGCGGTCCTCGCCCAGTGCGGCGCGTACGACGTCCATGTCCCGGGCCGCGTCGAGGGTGCCCACGTGCGGCAGCAGCCGCCCGGCGTGCCGCGCGCAGTCCGCGGCGACCTCCGCGTGGTAGGCGGCCCACGTGTTGATGACCGTGGCCTCGTCCAAGGGGAGCGCCCCCCGTGTCCCGGCGCCCGGGGGCGTGGCGGAGCCGCAGTCCACCGGCGAGCTGTGGCCGACGCCGCGCGGGTCGACCGCGACCAGGTCGTACGCGGCGCGCAGAGCGGGGGAGTACCGGTCGGCGTAGGCCCGCAGATCGTCGACGGCGGAGAGACCGGGGCCGCCGGGGTTGATCTGGAGCGCGCCGATGCGGGCGGCGCCGTGACCGCGGGCCTGCCTGCGGATCGCGGCCAGGGAGAGGTCACCCGCCCCCGGGTGCGCGTAGTCCCGCGGCACCTTGAGCCTCGTGCACTGGAACGACCGGTCCCGGCAGGGCAACCAGCGCAACTCCTGCGTGTAGTAACGCCGCAGGTCCACGCGGATCGTGTCGTCCGCCGCGCTCGGGGAGGCCGCCCCGGCGGGAGTGGGCGCGGCGGTCCTGCGTGTGTGCGTCGCGGCGGTGCAGGTGGCGAGCAGCAGCCCGAAGGCGACCAGTACGGCGAGTGCGCAGAGCAGTCCGCGCCCGGGTATTCGGCCGGTGGCCGGGACAGCTTTCATCGCCACGCCTTCGTTTCCGCCCGTTGCGAGACGCGGGGCTGGTCGGCATCGGTGAGCGGCCGCGGGGGCGGGCCCGGGCGCCGCGTCCCGGCAGGGAGCGGCCACGCCGTCCCCCCACCCTTCGCTGCGTAACCAGGTCATCACATATCGTGCACGGGGGATCGCCGAGCTGGGCCGAACGCGTGAACCCGCCGTGCCACCCCTGTGCCGGCGCGCGCCACAAGTAGCCGTACGCCCCCACAAGTTGACCGGTATCGCTCTGGCCCCCCGGGCCGGGCCGCGGCTAGCGTCCGCGCGTGCCCTCACCCATGCGCACCACCCACCCCCGTACCGACCGCATCCGCATACGGACGACCTCCCTGGTGGCGACCGTGATCGCCGCCCTCGCCGCCGTCCTCCTCCCCGTGACCACCGCGCAGGCCGCCTCCGCCGGCGGGACCGTCCGGCACGGACTGAGCCGACCGGACTACTCGTACGCCGACGCGATCCGCGAGGCGGTCTGGGTCGAGACGGGCCGCGACGACGACGGCGACGGCCGCACCGACCGGGTCGCCGCGGACATCGTGCGGCCCCGCGAGCCCGCGGCCGCCGGCCGCAAGGTGCCGGTGATCATGGACGCGAGTCCCTACTACTCGTGCTGCGGACGCGGCAACGAGAGCCAGTTGAAGACCTACGACGACCAGGGCCGCATGGTCCAGGCCCCGTTGTACTACGACAACTACTTCGTCCCGCGCGGCTACGCCGTCGTCCTGGTCGACCTGGCCGGCACCAACCGCTCCGACGGCTGCGTGGACGTCGGCGGCCCCTCCGACATCGGCTCGGCCAAGGCGGTGATCGACTGGCTGAACGGCCGGGCCAAGGGCTACACCTCCCGTACCGGGTCCCGGCCCGCGAGCGCCCGCTGGTCCACCGGCGACGTCGGCATGATCGGCAAGAGCTGGGACGGGACGATCGCCAACGGCGTCGCCGCGACCGGGGTGCGCGGCCTGCGCACGATCGTGCCGATCAGCGCCATCAGCTCCTGGTACGACTACTACTTCCAGCAGGGCGCCGCCCTCTACGACTCCGGCCCCGACTGGCTGTCGGACTACGTCGAGAGCCCGGCCGCCCGCGCCCGCTGCGCCGCGGTGCAGCAGCGCATCGTGGACGGGGCGCCGCGCAGCGGGGACCTGACCGCGTTCTGGAGCGAACGCGACTACACCAAGGACGCCGGCAAGGTCCGCGCCAGCGTCTTCGCCGTCCACGGCATGCAGGACCTCAACGTCCGCACCAAGCACTTCGGCCAGTGGTGGAGCGCGCTGGCCGCGCACGGCGTGGAGCGCAAGGTGTGGCTGTCGCAGACCGGCCACGTCGACCCCTTCGACTTCCGGCGCGAGGCATGGGTGTCCACCCTGCACCGCTGGTTCGACCACTACCTGCTGGGCGTCCGCAACGGCGTGGAGCGCGAACCCGGAGCCGACGTCGAACGCTCGCCCGACCACTGGACGACCGACCGCTCCTGGCCGCCCGCCGGCACCGAACCGGCCCGGCTGAGCCTGCGGCCCGGCACCACCCCGGGCCTGGGCACCCTGGGGCTCGGCCCGGCCGCGCCCGGCAGCACGGCGGCCTTCACCGACGCGCCCCAGGAGTGGGAGGAGGACTGGGCCGCCGGCGCGGACACCCCGAGCGCCTCCAGGGCCGTCTTCACCACCGGCACCCTCACCCGCGACCTGCGGCTGTCCGGCAGCGGCACGGTCACCCTCACCGCGTCCTCCTCGACCACCAGCGCCCACCTCTCCGTGGTCCTGGTGGACCTCGGGCCGGACACCGTCCGGGACTTCCTGGGCGCCAAGGAGGGCATCGCCGACCTGACCACGCGCTCGTGCTGGGGCGAGAGCACGGCGGGCGACAGCGCCTGCTTCCGCGACACCGCGGCCGACACCGCCGACGTCGCCCACACCGTGGTGAGCCGCGGCTGGGCCGACCTCGGGCACACCGCGTCCGCGTGGCACGGTCGTCCGCTCGTCCCGGGCCGGGCCTACACGGCCACCGTCACCCTGGGCGCCACCGACCACGTCGTGCCTGCCGGGCACCGGCTCGCGCTGATCGTCGCCGGCACCGACGCGGGACTGGTCGAGCCCCCCGACACCACCCCCACCGTCACCCTCGACCTGGCCCGTTCGCGTGCCCTGCTGCCGCTCGTCGGCGGAGCGCGCGGCCTCGCCGCCACGACCCCGCACGCCTTTGTCGCGCAGCGCGCCGCGGACGCCCCGGCCGCCCCGCCCCGCACCGCCCGCATGGTTCCGGCGGGGCGCTGACCCCGGCCCTGCCCGTCCGCCCTCACGCATGACGAGGGCGGGCGGGTAGTGTCAGCGGGTCAGCGATAGTTGTACGAGGAAGCAACAGCACCCGTGGACAGCACCAAGAAGACCGCCGACGACGCCCCGGCGGACGATCCCACCGCGGACCGCGGCGCGGAGCCCGAGTCCGGCATACCCGGCAGCCGCACCCGCTGGCGCCGCTGGCTCATGGACACCCGCCCCCTGCGCCACCCCGCCTACCGCCGCCTGTGGAGCTCCACCACCGTGACCGCCGTGGGCAGCCAGCTCACCGCGGTCGCCGTGCCCAAGCAGATCTACGACATCACCGGCTCGTCCGCGTGGGTCGGCTACGCGAGCATCGCCGGGCTGGTCCCGCTGGTGGTCTTCGCCCTGTGGGGCGGGGCCGTCGCCGACAGCGTGGACCGCCGCAAGCTGATGCTGTACACCAACATCGGCATCGCCGTCACCTCCCTGCTGTTCTGGGTGCAGGCCTTCGCGGGCGCCCACTCCGTCTGGCTGCTGATGGTGCTGCTCGCCGCGCAGCAGGCGGCGGCCGGCATGAACGCCCCCGCCCGCAGCGCCGCCATCGCCCGCCTGGTCCCGCCCGCGGAACTGCCCGCGGCCATGGCGCTCGGCTCCACGGTCATGCAGACCGGGCTGGTCGTCGGCCCGCTGCTCGCGGGTGTGCTCATCCCCGTCATCGGCCTGCCCGACCTCTACCTGATCGACGCGATCGCCCTCACCGCGACCGTGTGGGCGGTGTGGCGGCTGCCCGCGCTGCCGCCGCTGGAGGCCAACGGCGCCCCCGTCGCCCGGCGCGGCGGCTGGCGCGAGGTCGGCGCCGGCTTCCGCTACATCACCGCCCAGCGCATCCTGCTGATGTCCTTCCTCGCCGACATCGTCGCCATGGTCTTCGGCATGCCGCGCGCCCTGTTCCCCCAGCTCGCCGACACCACCTACGCCCCTTGGGGCGAGGGCTTCGCGCTCGGCCTGCTGTTCGCCGCCATCCCCATCGGCGCCGTCGCCGGCGGGCTGTTCTCGGGCACCTTCTCCCGCTCGAAGCGGCACGGTCTGATGGTCGTCATCGCCGTCTGCGGCTGGGGCGCCGCGATCGCCGGACTCGGACTGAGCGGCAGCCTCTGGTGGGCGGCGGCCTTCCTGGCGCTGGCCGGATTCGCCGACATGGTCTCGATGGTGTTCCGCAGCGCGATCCTGCAGTCGGTCGCGACGGACGACATGCGCGGCCGCATGCAGGGCGTGTTCACGGTCGTCGTGGCGGGCGGTCCCCGGGTGGCCGACCTCCTGCACGGCACGGGCGGCTCCGCGTTCGGGACGCGTACCGCGGTCACCGCGGGCGGTGTGCTCGTCGTGGTCGTGATGCTCGGCCTGGCGGCGGCGTTCCCCGCGTTCACCCGCTACCGGGGTGCCTGAGCCGTTTGGGTGCCGAGCGCCCCGGGCCCGCTGTGGCGGATTCCGGCGGCGACCCGGCCGCCGCCCCGTCCCGGTCGGGCACACGGGGGGCGGGGGCACGTCCGCGAGGTTCCGGGCGGCGCGCCGGGCCTGATCGTACCGGTTTGGCACGCCGCGAAGTCGTCCGGGGTGCCCCGTGTCGCCCTGTGCGGGTGGCTGCGCCGGGCTGCCGGGTGTTTCTGTGCGGCTCCGTTGCGCCTGCGGCGGGCTCCCGCCCGATTGCCCGGCACGGTCAGTGACCGCCTCGCGCGTTCGTTGCGGGTCGGTGCCGCGCCGGCGCACTCCCCCAGCCTTCGGCCGGGGGGACCCCCACAGCGCTCGCGGTTTACCCCCGCGTCGTTCGGCGCCGGTGTTCGCCGCTCGTCTCCCCCAGCCTTCGGCCGGGGGCCCCCATGGGCGCACCCCGCCACGCCCCCTCCCGTTGTGTGGGCGCATGACGGCCGGTGGGGGTGAGTGGGGCACCTGCGGTCACCCCGGACCGCTCTCTGAACCCCGTCCGGCCGTCAGCCGCCCACGCGACCGGAGGGGGTGTGGCGGGGTGCCCCCGCAGGCGACGAGCGGTGCGTGCGGTGCCGAATGACGTGGGGCAGCGCCGCGAGCGCCGAGGAGGTACCCCGGCGCGGCCCCGACCCCAACCCGACGGAGCGCAGGCCCGCACTGACCGCGCCGGGCAATCGGGAGGGCGGGCGGGGGAGAAACCGCAACCGCAACACACAACGGCGCCGCACACAACAACCGGCCCGCGCCGGAGCGCGGATTGCGCTCACCGGGTGAACGCATGCGTCGATCAGCCTAGTGCGCCACGGGGTCCGGGTGCCCGCCCGGTTAAGAGTGGGGGGTACGCATCCGGAGGAGCAGCGCATGCCGCATGCCGCAGCGGGACCCCCTCGTCGGGCCCCCGCAGGGCCCGCAGCGGGACCCCCCCGTCGGGTCCCCGCAGGGCCCGCAGGGGCCGCGGTCGGGCTTTTCGCGGCACTGGTGTGCCTGCTCCACGCGTTGTGCGCGCCGGGGGCCGCGGCACTTCAGCCGCTGGAGCGGACGGCGGCCGTCGCCGTCGCCGCCGCCACGGACGAACCCGGCAAGCAGATGCACCACCCCCCGGCGAGCGTCGGGCGGCGCACCGTCCCGCAGGCGGGCCCCCAGCTGCGTGCCGGAACCGTCCAGGGGCATGCCGCCGACATCGTCCACGACACCTGCCCCCCGGATCCCGTGGGCGCCGCGCTCCGCGGTCCCGCCCGGCATGTCGCCCCCGCGGGCAGACCCGACCACCTTCACCTCGTCCTGCGCTGCTGACGGCGCCAGGCCGTCGCCGCCCGCGCGGCGGCCCGCAGCCATGCCCGCCAGCAGGACGACAACCGCAGGAGGAACCCACCATGCCCGTGGACATCTACGCAGCCCTGGGCGCGATCGTGCGCGCCGAGGCGGTCCGCGACCGCGAGCGGCCGGTCGCCGCCGACCGGCCGGAGACGGCCCCCGAGCGGACGACGGCGCCGGAAGCGCCCCCGCAGGAACCGAGGGAACTGACCGAACGCCACCACGAGTGACGCCCCGGCGGTCGTGCCCTGCCCGGCACCGGGCAGGGCGCGCCGTACGGGGGAACCGCGGCGCGTGATGCCGCGTTTAGCCCAGTGAGGCGGCACGCGCCGCAGACGGAGGCGGGAAGATGTCCAATCGCGCGAAGGTCGCCGTTGGCGGCGTGGCTGTCGGCCTGATCCTGCTGTGGGTCCTGCCGACGTGGCTGGCCCTGCTGGTCATCGTGGGCGTCCCCGTGGCCGCCTACCTCACCCTGGACCCCTCCCAGCGGCGCAGGCTGCGCCGGGGCGGCAGGCGCCAGATCGGCAGGTGACGGGGCGCGGGGCGCGGTCGCCGCTCAGGTGACGGAGCCCGCGGCGGCGCCGGTCCTGAGGTCGGGGCCCCAGCGGTCCAGCGCCGCCTGCAGGTCGAGCGGGCGCGGGCCGCTGAGTTCCTGCTGCGTGGGCCAGTCCTCACGGGGGACGCGCCACATGACCTCGAACTCGTTCCCGTCGGGGTCCTTGGCGTAGAGCGACTTCGACACGAGGTGGTCGCTGGAGCCGACCAGGGCGCCCCGCTCGGTGAGCAGCCGGGCGGTGTCGGCCAGTTCGCCGAGCGTGCCGACCTCCCAGGCCAGGTGGTACAGCCCGACGCGGCCCTGTTCGGGGCCGGGCGCGTCCGGGCCGATGGCGAACAGCCCGAGGTCGTGGTCGTTGAGCGTGTCCTCGGCGCTGAGGAAGGCGGCGCGGCCGGGGATCTCCACGTCGACCTCGAAGCCGAAGACGGCGGTGTAGAACTCGACGGACCGCGTGACGTCACGGATGTAGAGCACGGCGTGGTTCAGACGGCGAACAGGCATGTGCCCAGGTTACGCGGCCATCATTGAAAGTTCAATGAACCCGGTCGTTAGAATGATCGCGCGATCGACCGACCGAGGGGGAGCAGGGTGACCATGACCGCGACCGTGACCGCCGTCAGCCGCGACGAGGGACACCACTTCAGCAAGCCCACCCACGACAGGATCCGGCTGCTGACCGGGCTCGGCGTGGAGGGCGACGCCCACCTCGGGGTGACGGTGCAGCACCGGTCGCGGGTGGCCCAGGACCCGACGCAGCCCAACCTGCGCCAGGTCCACCTCATCCACGGGGAGCTCCACGACGAGCTGCTCACGGCCGGTTTCGAGGTCGCGCCGGGCGAGCTCGGCGAGAACGTCACCACGCGTGGCGTCGACCTGCTGGGCCTCCCCGTCGGGACGCGGCTGCGGCTCGGCGCGGAGGCCGTCGTCGAGGTGACCGGTCTGCGCAACCCCTGCCTGCAGATCGACGGCTTCCGGCAGGGCCTGCTCAAGCAAGTCGTCGGCCGGGACGAGCACGGTGCCGTCGTCCGCAAGGGCGGGATCATGGGCGTGGTGCTGCACGGCGGAGAGGTGCGGCCCGGCGACCCGATCGCCGTCGAGCTCCCCGAAGGGCCGCACCGTCCGCTCGAGCGGGTCTGACCTCAGGACAGCGCGCAGGAGTTGACCACGTCCCCGCTCGCCGGCCGGGGCACCGTGCGGTCCGCGGGCGGTGTCCGGCCCCGCTCCACCCATGAGGTCAGCGCGTCGAACGCCGCCCGGTAGCAGGGCAGGATCGGGCGCAGCCGGTCCGGATACGTGTCGTACAGCCCGTCGACGTGGTTGCCGCCCTCGATCGTGTAGTAGCGGTGCAGTGCGCCCCGGCCCGCGGAGTCGATCATGCGCGCGTAGACGTCCGAGTCGGTCGCGATCGGCAGCAGCGTGTCCAGGGTGCCGTGCAGGGTGATCATCGGCTTGCCGATGCGCCCGGTGAGCGACACCCGGCCGACGGCCCGGTGCACGGCGGCCGGGCGCGCCGCGTAGTCGTAGTCGGCGTCCGAGGCGCAGGGCGCCAGGATCTCCGGCACGGTCGCACCCGCGCTCGGGCCCGGGCAGGCGGGGTCGTAGGAGGGGTCGAACTCGGCGCGGTACACCTTCTGGGTCAGGCCCCAGTACGCCTGCTGGTGGTAGGCCCACAGGAACTGCGAGCCCGGCGCGAACCCGGCCGCCAGCAGGTCGGCGTCGGTGGCCCGGCCCTGGGCGCGGGCCACCGTGACCGGCAGCGAGGTCAGCAGATTGGGGCCGTCCGCCGTCCAGAGCGTGCCCTCCCAGTCCACGCCGCCGTCGTAGAGCGCCGGGTGGTGCTCCAGCTGCCAGCGGGTGAGGTAGCCCCCGTTGGAGATGCCGGTCATGTACGTACGGTGCGGCGCGCGGCCGTAGCGGGAGGCCACCGCCGCCTTCGCGGCCACCGTGAGCTGGGTCGTGCGCCGGTTCCACTCGGCCATCGCGTCACCCGGGCGGCGGCCGTCGGTGTAGAAGTCCGGCCCGCTGTTGCCCTTGTCGGTGGAGGCGAAGGCGTAGCCCTGGGCGATCGCCCAGTCGGAGATCAGGACGTCGAGCGAGTACTGCTTGCGGGTGCCGGGCGCGCCGGTGACGATCAGGCCGCCGTTCCACCGGTCCGGCAGCCGCAGCACGAACTGGGCGTCGTGCCGCCAGCCGTGCGTGGTGTTGAAGCCCGAGGTGTCGGGGAAGTAGCCGTCGACCTGCACGCCCGGCACGCCGGACGGGCGGGTGGTGCCGGCCGCCGCCAGGCCCGCCTGGTCGGCGGTGTCGGTGTACGCGGTGCCCGCCAGCGCGGTGGTCGTCATGTCGGGCAGGCAGGCCTTCTGCTGGTGCTCGGCGCCGGGCACGGTGACCCGGTCCAGCCGGGCGCAGTGCCCTGCCGTACCCGCGGCCGCCTCCGCACCGGCGGGGACCGCGGCGGCGCCGAGTGCGAGCACGGCGGCGGCGAGCAGGGGGACGCCTCTCCAGGGGCGCATGGGGAGCCTCCATTTGCACGTCGGGGATGGCTGCCGCCACATCGTGGCCGCCCGCACCCGGCGCGACCATGGCGTCGCCCCACGCCCGTACCGTCCGGCTCATGGGGCCGCGTGACATACGTCACCGCCCGGAACGACGCTGCGCAGTATCGTTGGCCCATGCTCTTGCTCGTGCGCCGCCGTCATGTGGACTTCGTCCGCGTCACGAGCATGTCCTGTCGCCGCAGCGGCTGACCCCACCCCGCCCTTCTCCTCCCACTCGGCCCCGCGACGCCGCCCCACCACGGCCCGTCGCGCAGCGCCCGGTCATCGCCGGCGTGCCGGGTCCTCACCCTGCGGACAACACACCATGACGCTCCAGCTCCCCGTGATCGACCTCTCCGCCGCGGACCGCGGCCCCCAGGCGCGTGCCCGCCTCCACCGCGAACTGCACTCCGCCGCCCACGAGGTCGGCTTCTTCCAGCTCACCGGCCACGGCGTGACCGCCGAGGAGACCGCCGCCCTGATGCGGGCGATCCGCGCGTTCTTCGCCCTGCCCGAGGCCGACCGGCTCGCCATCGGCAACCTGAACTCCCCGCACTTCCGCGGCTACACCCGCACCGGCGACGAGCGCACCGGCGGCAGCCAGGACTGGCGCGACCAGCTGGACATCGGCGCCGAGCGCCCGCAGCACGTCCCGGCCGCCGGCGAGCCCCCGTACTGGTGGCTGGAGGGTCCCAACCAGTGGCCCGCCGACCTGCCCGAGCTCCGCGAACTCTCCCTGGCCTGGATCGACCGGCTCAGCCGCGTCGCCCACCGGCTCCTGCACGAGCTGCTCACCGCCATCGGCGCCCCCGAGGGCTTCTACGACGAGGCCTTCGCCGACGAGCCGCACCTGCACCTGAAGCTCGTGCGCTACCCGGGCACCGCCCCCTCCGGCGGCGACCAGGGCGTCGGCGCGCACAAGGACTATGGTTTCCTCACCCTGCTGCTCCAGGACGAGGTCGGCGGGCTGCAGGTGGAACGCTCCGACGGCCGCTTCCACGACGTGCCGCCGCTGCCCGGCGCCTTCGTCGTCAACCTGGGCGAGCTGCTGGAGGTCGCCACCGACGGCTACCTCAAGGCCACCAACCATCGCGTGGTCAGCCCGGCCGGCGCCCGCGAGCGCTACTCCGTGCCCTTCTTCTACAACCCCCGCCTCGACGCGCGCGTGGCCCCGCTGCCGTTCGAGCACGCCCACCACGCGCCCGGCGCCACCCGGGACCCGGCCAACCCGCTCTTCTCCGAGTACGGCCGCAACGAGCTCAAGGGCTGGCTCCGCGCCCACCCCGAGGTCGCCCGCAAGCACCATCCGGAGCTCGTCGCGGCGGCGGCCGTGCCCACCGGCTGAGACGCGCGGCCCGCGCCGCCCGCGGTTACCGTGCCTGCATGGGCACGGCTCCGGCCGAGGACGGCACACTGCGGATCGGCGCACCGCCACGCTGGCTGCGCGTGCTCCCGGTCGGCCTGCTCGGCGTGCTGATCCTGGCCCAGGGGGTCACCCCGGGCGACGTCGAGCTCGGCGCCTACTACGCGGCGGTGGCCCCGCTCGCCGCGCTCACCTACGGGGTGGCGGGTACCGCGGTCCTGGCCGCGGCCGTCGTGGTCGTCATGGAGCTCCCCGTGGTGGGCTCGGGGACGTTCGTCGGCGCCGAACTGGGCGCCGTCGTCCTCATCGGCGCCCTCAGCGTGGTCATCGCCGCGGTGCAGCAGCGGTTCCGGGGCCGCCTGGTGCTGGCCCGGTCGGTGGCCGAGGCGGCTCAGCTCGCCGTCCTCGCCCCGGTGCCCGGCACCGTGGGGGAGGTGCGCTGCGCCGCCCTGTACCGGGCCGCGCAGCGCGGCACCCTGGTGGGCGGCGACCTGTACGACGTGCGGACCGGGCCCTACGGCGTACGGGCGCTGGTCGCCGACGTCCAGGGGCACGGCCTCGCCGCGGTCGGCACGGTCGCGGGGCTGCTCGGCGCCTTCCGTGAGGCGGTGCTCGACCAGCGGGAGCTGCGCGGTGTGGCGGGGCGCCTCGAACGGCGGCTCTCCCTGGACGCCGCCGGGAACAGCGAGTTGTTCGCCACCGCCCTGCTGCTGGAGTTCCCCGACGACGGGTCATGGGTACGGCTGGTCTGCCAGGGGCATCCGCCGGCGCTGCTGCTGCGCGGCCGCGAGGTGCTGGAGCTGGAGTGCGATCCCGGTCCCCCGCTCGGGGCCGGGCCGCCAGGACAGGCACCGGCCCTGCCGTCGGTGGTGACCCTGCTGCCGGGGGACGTGATCCTCGCGTACACCGACGGCGTCACCGAGGCGCGCGACGCCTCGGGCACCTTCTACCCGCTCGCCGAACGTCTCGCCGCCCGCTTGGCGGAGGGCGCCGACCCCTCCCCGGAGGCGGTCGTCGACGCCGTCTGGGAGGACCTGCACCGGTACGCGGGCGCGGTGGGCGACGACGTCGCCCTGCTGGCGCTGGCGCCCCGCTGACGCGGGCGGGCCGTCAGCCCTTGCTCTTCGCGGCGCGCAGCGGGGGGCGGCCCTGCAGCCGGGCGGCCTCGGTGCGGATCTCCGGGAGCTTGGCGTACAGCTCCTTGCCGGGACAGTCGGTCATGTAGGCGTCGCGGTGGCCCGCGATGACGTGGAAGACCGCCCGCTTGCCCTTCTTGAAGCGGCTCTTGCTGCTGCTGGACACCAGGGTGACCTCGCCCCGGGGATCGACGTCGGACAGCCCGAGCTTCCAGGCGGCGATCCGGGCGATCGCCTCGGTCATCGCCTGCGGCACGCTGCCCTTGGCGTCGTAGGTGCCGATCGCGGCGATGCCCATGGTGTCCTTGTTGAAGCCGATCGAGTGGGCCCCGGTGACGGGGCGGTCGGAGCCGCCGGCGCGCCCTTCGTAGATGGTGCCGCACTTGTCGACGAAGAAGTTGTAGGCGACGTCGTCCCAGTGGCGGCTCTGGATGTGGCCGGAGTAGATGTCGCGGATGATCCGGGGTACGTCCGCGCACTTGTAGTCGTTGCCGCTGTCGGTGTGGTGCAGGAACACCGCCTTGACCGTGGTGCTGTAGTGCGGGGGCTCGGTGCGCAGCGACTCGTCGGCCCCCCAGCTCTTGCGCGGGACGATGACGGGCTCGTGGGCCGGGTAGAGCGGGACGCGTTGCAGCCTGGCCCGGGCGGCCAGGTCGGGGAAGGGCATGAGCTGCGGGCTCGGCGCGGGGCGGGCGTGGACCGAGGGCGGGTCGGTGTGGATGATCGCGCTGTGCACCCCGAGGGCGGCCACGGCGACGACACCGGCCGTCCCCGCGGCCGTCGCCCAGACACGTGCGGCACGCCGCGGACGTCCGGCCGCGCGGCGGCGCGCGTGCTTGGCCGCACGGTGTGAACCCATGAAATGAACATCAGCTCATATGACCGGATCGCGTGGAGAGGACACGCCGGGCGGCCCGGAGACCTCACCCGGATGCCCTCCCCACCTCGGCCGGCCCTCTGCCGCGGGTACCTCCCGCCGCGGGGGTGCGGTGCGCTGGTACGGTGCGCTACCTCAGGTACGGTCCGTCCGAGCCGACCTTGCCCGGTGCGGCGTTGGCCCCGCCCAGGTCGAGGACGTACACGCGCAGGTTGCCCTTACCGGGCGCGTCGACCGACAGGCTCCTGCCGCTCACGGTCTTCACCGCGCCGGTCACCGCGTCCTTGTACGTGCCGTTGGGGATCCCGGTGAACGTGGCGCCGCCGCTCACGGTGACCAGCGCGAAGCTGTCCACCCCGCCGGCGGCGTCGGTGTAGCGGCGCTTGAAGGCCATCTCGCCGCTGACCCCGGCGGTGGAGTACTGGCCGGTCTGCAGCGCCGGGACCGCCCGCCGGATCTGGTTCAGCCGCTGCACGTGCTTGACCAGCGGCTGCGAGAGCGTGGTGGCCACCTGCCCGGACGCGGAGCTCACCGTGCCGAAGCCGGAGGCGGTGACGTCGCCCTCCAGGTGCGCCCCGTAGTAGGCGCGGCCCGTGGACGCCAGGGGGCAGGTGGGGCCGCAGTCGATCTGCTTGCCCTTCTGGAACTCGATCTCCGATCCGTAGTAAAGCGTCGGGATGCCGCGGAAGGTCCACATCAGCGACATGTTCTCGGCCCACGCGTCGGTGCCCTCGGCGTAGCGGAAGGACGACTTGTTGGGGCCGTAGTCGTGGCTGTCGACGTAGACGACGTTGTAGGTCGCGTCATTGGTGCTGTCGTCGGAGTCCTTGCCGTTGTTGAAGGCGTTCGAGGCGGAGCCGAAGTTCATGTGCATCCGCATGTCGATGATGTTCATCCCGGAGAACCGGCTGTGGTCCGGGGTGTGGTAGCCGTTGCCGTCCAGGAGGGCGTTCGTGGACGTCGGCTGGCTGCCCGTGCCCAACTGCTCCTCGTAGGTGTACTGCTCCAGCGCGGCGGTGGTGTCGTCGTCGCTGTAGGCCCTGCGCTCCTTCCACGTGTAGAACTGCGCGGAGTGGTTGACCGAGCCGCGGTTCCACTTGTCGTTGACGAAGGCGGCGACCTCGCCGAAGACGAAGAAGTCCTTCGCCTTGTCCGCGCCGAACTCCGCCGTCACCTCGTCGTATATGGCGGGGAGGAAACGGCGGTTCCAGGTGACGCGGGGGATGTGCACGGCGGTGTCGATGCGGAAGCCGTCCACGCCCATGTCGATGTACTTGTTGTAGGCGCCGATCAGGTAGTTCTGCACCTGCGCGTTCTCGGTGTTGAAGTCCGCCAGGTCCTCGTGGAGCCAGCAGGAGCGGGAGTCCTCGCCCTCCCAGTTGCCGATCCAGCACTGGTGGTAGTACCGGGAGGGGAACATGCCGGAGGTCGGGCTCGGCCACTGGCAGTTGTAGAGGGTGTAGCCCTCGGCGCTCCTCCCGCCCGTGGGGACGCCCCAGTTGACGCAGGTGTTGCCGGTGGGTTCGGCGGTCGACCACAGGTCGCCGTTGTAGTACGACTTGCCGGATACCGGCTCGACGGTGAGGCCGTCGTAGGCGAAGCCGTCCTGCTCCTGGTCGTAGTACCAGCTCCACTGGGCGTCGCGCACGCCGTAGACGGTGGGCGTGAACAGGCCTTTGGCGCCCCAGCGGGAACTGTGGTTGTAGACGACGTCCTGGTAGACCTTGATGCCCTTGGCGTGGGCGGCGTTGATCAGGTCCTGGTAGGAGGCGCCGGCCGACTCCAAGCGGGGGTCGACCCGGTAGAAGTCCCAGCCGTGGTAGCCGTGGTAGTCGTAGTCCGAGCGGTTGAGGACGACGGGCGTGATCCAGATCGCGGAGAAGCCGAGGCCCTTGACGTAGTCGAGCTTGTCGACCAGCCCCTTGAAGTCGCCGCGGAACATGGGGTCGCCGCCCGCGGCGTTGCCCGACTTCACGTGCTGGCTGCCGCCGCGGTCGTTGGAGGTGTCGCCGTCGTAGAAGCGGGCGGTGAGGACGAAGTAGATCGGGTCCTTGCGCGGGTCGCCGCCCAGCGGCTCGCCCGGGGTGGTCCGCGGGGCCTCACCGGTGGTGACCGTGGCGGGCGAGGAGGCGGGCGACATGTTGCCTGCCGCGTCGAGGGCCTTGACGGTGTAGCGGTAGGCGGTGTGTTCCTCCAGGCCGGTCTGGGTCGTCACGGTCGAGGTGACGTGGGCGATCGACGTGCCCTTGGTGCCGCCGGTGCGGGTGACCTCGTAGCCGGTGACGGCGGTGTCGTCGGTGGCGGCGGTCCAGCTCACCACGACCGATGTGCCGGTCGCCTGCGCGGTCACCCCGGTGGGGGCGGTGGGCGCCGTCGTGTCCGGCGCGGATGCGGCGCACGGGTCGTCGGCGTCCCGCGTCACGAGCCTGTTCCGGACCGTGCTGACGCCCTCGGTGAGCTGGTAGTTGCCGCCGTTGTTGTTGTCCCAGGTGCCGTTGCCGTTGTTGAACGCGGCCTGCCAGGCGGTGGCGGTGCCGAGGTCGACGGTCCTCTTCACCCAGCCGGTGCAGGCGGCCTCCATGGCGACGCCGGGCACGGCCGTCCAGGCGCCCCCGGCCGGTGCCCAGTGCAGGTTGTACGCCGCCCAGCCGACGGTGTCCGTGGCGTAGTAGACGGTGGCGCCGTGGCCGGCCGGTTCCCCGGTGCCGCTGCACGGGTCGCTGTGGGCGACGGCGCCGTCCTTCACCGTGATCGTGCCGGTGCCCAGCTGGTAGTTGCCGCCGCCGTTGTTGTCCCAGGTGCCGCTGCCGTTGGTGAAGGTGGCCTGCCAGGCGGTCGCGGTGCCCAGGTCCACGGTCAGCTTGACCCAGCCGGTGCAGGCCGCGGCCATCCGCGTACCGGGCGGGGTGGTCCAGGAGCCGCCGGAGGGGGCCCAGTGGAGGTAGTACGACGGCCAGCCGCGGCCCGCGGTCGCGTAGTACACGGTGGCACTGCTCGCGGTGGCGCCGGCACACGGGTCGACCGTGGTCACCGTCCCGGAGGAGACGGCACTGGTGCCGGTGCCGAGCCGGTAGTTGCCGCCGCCGTTGTTGTCCCAGGCTCCGCTGCCGTTGGTGAAGGTGGCGGAGAGGCCGGCGCCGCCGCCCAGGTCGACGGTCCTGGAGTACCAGCCGGTGCAGGCCGGTTGCATGGCGACGCCCGGCACGGTGGTCCAGGCACCGCCGGTGGGCGCGTAGTGCAGGTTGACGGTGGTCCACGCGGAGGCGGGACGGTAGTAGACCGTCGCCGAGGTGGCGGCGAAGGACAGGCCCGTCGGCAGCAGGCCGAGCAGCAGGCCGCCGACGAGCAACAGCACGGTGTACAGCGCGCGATGGCGTCCAGGGCGCGCGGGTCGGGTCATACGGGGGCTCCTCGGGCGAGGGCCGCCGGGGGCGGCGGCCGGTGCGGGTGAGGCAGGCCCTCCCGCGCGCCACGAAAGGAACAGCCGTGAGTTTCCTGCAAATTGCTGCAAGAATCTTCATGAGATTACTGGGACATGACAGGGCGGTAAAGGGGTCCCGCAGCGGGACGCTCAGTAGTAGTCGCGCATCAGCTCAGTGGCCCACGCGGGCTGGAAGGCGGTGTCCAGCGGCCCGAACTCGGCCATCCACGGCTTGAGGTCGAGTACCGGCGTCCCGTCCACGGCGTCGAGCCCCGCAACGTGGACATCCAGCCCGTCGACCCGCAAGATCTTGCAGCGCGACACATCCAGGCGGTTGGGCCGGTTCTTGCCGCGCTGGGCGAAGATGCCGATCAGCGGCCACCCGGCGTTCCCGCGCGGATGGCGTGCGCCGGTCTCCACCCGCTCCTCGGGGACCCGGTCGAAGTGGAAGACGACCTCCAGGTGGGAGAAGGTGTCCAGGCCGTACAGCGCCTGCGGACCGAACTGCTCCCCGTCCAGCCGGATCACCGCCTCGACGCCGCCCCAGTCGTCGTCCTCGACCGGTACACGGCCGCCGGTCACCCATCCCACGGGCCGTACCTCGATCGCCGTCATACGCGCTCCTCCGCTGCCGTCGATGCGTCTCTTACTGATCACTATGTGAGATATGGGTATCATTTGGTGGACTGCGCTGGCTAGCGTGGAGGTCATGACGCGGGAATGGGACGCCACCACCTACGACAGCCTGCCGCTGCCCCACGCGCAGTGGGGCCGAGGGACCCTGGACCGCCTCGCGCCGCGCGGCGACGAGCGGGTGCTCGACCTCGGCTGCGGCACCGGACGCGACACGGAGGCGCTGCTCGACCTGCTCCCGCACGGCCGCGTCGTCGCCCTCGACGGCTCGCTGCGCATGCTGGAGCAGCTCCGCCGGCGCCTCGCCGGACGCCTGGACCGCGTCGAGGTCGTGCACGCCGACATCACCGGCCCGCTCCCCGTCACGGGCACGGTGGACGCCGTCACCAGCGTCGCCACCTTCCACTGGATCCCCGACCACGCCGCGCTCTTCCACGGTGTCGCACGCGTCCTGCGCCCTGGCGGACGCCTCGTCGCCGAATGCGGCGGACTCGGCAACATCGCCGGCGTGTCGGCCGCCGTCGACGACGTCCTCGGCCCGCAGCCCGCCGTCTGGAACTTCGCGGGCGTCGAGGAGACCGAACGTCGCCTGCGGGACGCCGGTTTCACCGACGTCCAGGTCGCCCTCGTCTCCGACCCCGCCCGTCTCGAACCGGGCGCGCAACTGCTCTCGTACCTGGCCGTCGTCGTCCTCGGCGGACAGCTGGAACGCCTCCCCGGCGCGGAGCACGAGGCCTTCGTCCGCGCCGTGGCCGCGTGCCTGCCGGAGCCCGTCGTGGACTACGTCCGCCTGACGATCTCCGCGACGCGCGGTCCCGGGGGCACGCGGGGGTGACCCGCGTGCCCGCCCCGCCCCGGTCCGTCACCGTCACAGTCGCCGCGTGATCCGCAGTTCCGTCAGGTACCGCTTGACGACGCGGCCGCCGTGGCGGCCGTCGGCCAGCGCCCGGATGCAGGCGAGCAGGCCCTCCCGCCGCGCCGCGGGAAGGGCGCGGTGGTTGGAGTAGCTGAGCAGCAGGTCGAGGTACTCGGCCGTGGTGTACGGCAGCTCGCGCTCGTAGCGGTGGAAGACGGCCGGCCCGAAGCGCCCGGAGCGGTCCGTCTCCTCGCTGTCGGTGGGGACCAGGGCCGCCGCGCGCGGCCGCAGCCCCGGGGGCGTCGCCGGGTCGAAGCGCTCGTAGCACTCCTGCACGTCCGCGAAGAAGGCCCGGGTGCCGCCGTCCACGTGATGCGTGGCGATGACGGCCAGCACCCCGCCGGGCCGCAGCGCGTCGGCGCACTTGACGACCGCCACGGCGGGGTCGATCCAGTGGAACGCCGTGGCCGAGACGACCGCGTCGAACGGCTCCTCCGGGAGCGGCCAGTCCTCGAAGGCGGAGACGACCACCTCGACGCCCGGGAACCCGGCCAGCCTGCGCCGGGCGACCGCCGCCATCGACGGGCCCAGCTCGACGGCCGTGACGTGGAAGCCGCGCTCCGCGAGCGGCACGGTGGCCTGCCCGGTCCCGCAGCCGATCTCCAGCACGCGCGCGCCCGGGCCGAGCCCCGCCACCCCGGCCAGGTCGTCGAAGAGCACGCCGGGATACCCCGGGCGGACCCGGTCGTACAGCTCGGCGTCCTCGTCGAAGACGCCCCTCAGCGAAGTCCGGTCGGTCACCCGTCGAGACTAGGGCCCGGCGCTAGTCGGGCGGCAGCGGAACGGCGGGACCCTGCGGCGACGGGAGGAGCACGTTCCGGACGTAGTCCTCGACCGCCGCGTCGAGACCCACGTCACGCTGGGCCCGCTCGGACATCAACCAGCGGTGTTCCAGCAGCTCGTGGTAGATCTGCGCGGTGTCCAGGGAGCCGCGCAGCTCGCGCGGCACGGCGCGGACCGTCGGCCGGAAGACGTCGCGGACCCAGCGGTGGGCCAGCACTTCGGGGCGGGCGCCCAGCGGGTCGCCGGGGGCGTAGTCCTCCTGGCCGGCCATCCACGTCTCGAGGTCGTTGAGGAGGCTGCGGGCCTGGTTCTCCTCGGCGTCCAGGCCGGTGAGGCGGAGCAGCTGGCGCTGGTGGTGGCCGGCGTCCACGACCTTGGGCAGGAACGTGACGTCGTCACCGTCGGGCGACCGCTGGATCTGCATCTCCGCGACGTCGAAGCCGAGGTCGTTCAGCCGCCGGATGCGCCGGTCGATGTAGTGCCGCTTGGCCACCGGGTACACCGACTCGCGGGTGAGCTCGTGCCACAGCTCGTCGTAGCGGTCGGCGATGGCCTGCCCGAAGGTGACCGGGTCCACCGACGGGTGCAGCGAGCCGCCCGCCTCCAGGTCCATCAGCTCGCCGGCGATGTTCACCCGGGCCACCTCGATGTCGTACTCCCGCTGACCGCGCGAGAGGCTGGGCTGGATCTGCCCGGTCTCGGCGTCCACCAGGTAGGCCGCGTAGGCGCCCGCGTCACGCCGGAAGAGGGTGTTCGACAGCGAGCAGTCGCCCCAGGCGAAGCCCGCCAGGTGCAGCCGGACCAGCAGCACGGCGAGCGCGTCCAGCAGCCGGTTGACCGTGCCCGGGCGCATCGTCGTCTCGAACATCGAGCGGTACGGCTGCGAGCCGCCCAGGTGGCGGGTGATCAGCACCGGCTCCAGCGGCTCGCCGCGGTCGTCGGTGCGGCCGGTGACGACGGCGAGGGCGTCGACCGCGGGTATCCCCATGCGGTCCAGGTCGCGCAGCAGCCCGTACTCGCGGACGGCCGCCCACTCGCCGACCTCCTTGACCGCCACCACCTCGTCGCCGGCCAGGGCGAACCGGACGACGTGCCGCGAGATGCCGCGGGGCAGCGCCACCAGGTACTCCTCCGGCCACTCCTCCAGCGGCACGTTCCACGGCAGGTCGAGGAGGGTCGCCGGATGGTCCGGGGAGGTCGCGGTGATCTGCAGGTCCATGGCGCCCAGTCTGCGGCAACGGGGTGATCGCGCGGGACACCGGGGCGGCGCATACGCTGCGGGGCATGAGGCAACGGCTTGTGGTCATCGGCGGGGACGCCGCGGGCATGTCGGCGGCGTCGCAGGCGCGCAGGAGGAAGGGGCCCGACGAACTGGAGGTCGTCGCCTTCGAACGCGGGCGCCGCACCTCCTACTCCGCCTGCGGCATCCCGTACTGGATCGCCGGGGACGCCACCGGCCCCGACAAGCTCATCGCCCGCACGCCCGAGAAGCACCGGGCCCACGACATCGACGTGCGGCTCGGCACCGAGGTCGTCGAGATCGACCGGGACCGCGGCCGGGTGCGTACCCGGGACGTCTTCGGGGCGGAGGACTGGACGGAGTACGACCAGCTCGTCATCGCCACCGGCGCCGTGCCCAAGCGCCCCCCGATCCCCGGGATCGACGCCGGGGGCGTGCACGGTGTGCAGATCCTCGACGACGGCGAGGACATCCTGGACGCCCTCGACAACAGGCCCGTCAGGACCGCCGTCGTGGTCGGCGGCGGCTACATCGGCGTGGAGATGGCCGAGGCCATGCTGCGGCGCGGTCTCCGGGTCACCCTCGTCGAAGCCTCCGAGCAGCCCATGGCGACCCTCGACCCGGACATGGGCCGGCTCGTGCGGGAGGCCATGGAGGGCCTCGGCATCACCGTCGTCACCGGAGCCCCGGTGCGCGAGGTGCTCACCGGGGCGGACGGCCGGGTCCGCGCGGTGGCCACCGACCAGGGCGAGTACCCCGCGGACGTGGTCGTGCTCGGGCTCGGCGTCGCCCCCAACACCGGCCTCGCCCGCGACGCGGGGCTGCCGCTGGGTGCGCACGGCGGGCTGCTCACCGACCGCGCGATGCGTGTGCGCGGGGAGGAGGCGGTCTGGGCGGGCGGGGACTGCGTGGAGGTCCTCAACCTGGTCTCCGGCGGGATGCAGCACATCGCGCTGGGCACCCACGCCAACAAGCAGGGCCGGGTCATCGGCACCAACATCGGCGGCGGCTACGCCACCTTCCCGGGCGTGGTGGGCACGGCCGTCAGCAAGGTCTGCTCCCTGGAGATCGCCCGTACGGGACTGAAGGAGTCCCAGGCACGGGCCGCCGGGCTGCAGTACGTCACCGCGGTCATCGAGTCCACCAGCAGGGCCGGCTACTACCCCGGCGCAGCCCCGATGACGGTCAAGGCCATCGCGGAGCGGCACACCGGACGGCTGCTCGGACTGCAGATCGTCGGCCGCGAGGGCGCGGCCAAACGCGTGGACATCGGTGCGGTGGCGCTCACCGCGGGCATGACCGCCGCGCAGATGACCGGGCTCGACCTGGGCTACGCCCCGCCGTTCTCCCCGGTGTGGGACCCGGTCCTGATCGCCGCGCGCAAGGTCGACGGGAAGGTCCGCGCGGACGGCCCGGACGCCTGAGCCGCGACCGGGGGCGCTCAGGCGGGCCGTACGGCCAGCTTCTCCAGGCCCTCCAGCAGGCTGGGGAGTTCCGGCCCCCGGCCGACCGGCAGCACCTCGCCGGGCTCCTCGTCGAGCAGCACGAAGGCGATGTCGTCGGTGCGGGCCACCAGGCTCCAGCCCTCGCCGTCCACTCGCAGGGTGCGTACGCCCTCGCCCGCCGCGGTCGAGCGTATGCGGCCGGGCGGCGGGGGCGTGCGGAGATACTCCTGGGCGGCCTCCAGCGCGCGCCGCACCCCGGGGTGGATGCCGTCGGCGGCGGGAGCCGTGGGCCCGGTCCCTTCGCCCGACTCGTTCTCCGTGGGCTCCTTCTCGGTGGGCTCCTTCTCGGTGGGCGCCTTCTCCGTGGGCGCCTTGTCCACGGGCTCCTTCTCCGTGCCGTCAGGCGCGGAGTTTGCGACGGTCGCGGCGGATGTGTCCGGACCGCTGGAGCCGCCGGCGCCGTCCGGAGTGCCGGACTCGTCCCCGGCGTCGAGCTGTTCCCGCCAGATCCGCCACTGGAGGGCTATCTCGTCGGCCCCCAGGCGTCGCTGCGCGGGCCCCCACGTCCCGGTGTCGGGCGGCGAGAGCGGCGGGCCGTCCTCGGCCTCGGGCGGATCGTGCGGAGCGGGCACGCCGGGCGCGGCCACCGCGACCGGCAGCGGCCAGCCGGGCAGCGCGGCGACGACCGAGCGCTCGTCGGGGGAGAGGTCGTACTCCAGCCCGCAGTCCCACGCGGCGAGGGCGCACGCGACCAGCGCCGTGTCGCTGATCGCCACCGTCCACCGGGCGCCCGTCCCGTCCTGGCCGAAGACGAGGCCGTAGCCGTCGTCCGCCGGTTCCAGCCCGAGCTCGGCGCACGCCGCCGGATAGTCGTCGGCCAGGACGCCCGGGAACTGCGCGGGCGTCAGCATCGCCGCGGTGAGCACGAACAGCGCGTCGTCGTCCGTCGCGGACACGGGCATCCCCTCTCCAGTGAGTTCTCAGTGGTGGGCGCACCCTAACCACCCGGTAACACCCGCGTCGAGACCGGGGCGCGCCCTGTGGAAAACCGTTCGGTGGCCGGATCGCCGGCTTCTACGCTGGCGCCATGGCCAACTCCCGTGCCCACCAGGGCGTCCGCCCGTGAAGAAACGGCGCCGTCGCCTCCGCTTCGACGGGCGGGAGTTCCTCTGGACCGCCCGCATCGGGCACGCAGAGCAGCCCGACGGCACCTGCCGCCGTGTCGTCTTCGTCCGCGTCATGGACGGGGAGGCTCCCGGCGGCCGCGCCCTCGTCGTCGATCTGGTGTCGGCCTCCGAGCCCGGTCCGTGGGGATCCTGCGCCACCGGCACCGCCCACCCGACTCCTCGCGACGTCCGCCTGCTCGTCGAGCACGCGCTCGCTGTCGGCTGGGAGCCCGGCGCACACGGCCCCCCTCTCGTGCTCACCGCGGAGAGCGGCGATCCGGGCCTTCCGGGGTTCCGGCTGCCCGCGGGCGGGAACGCCCCTGGGTGAGAGGGGTGATGCGGATGGCCACCTGGCTCCGGAGGTTCACCGCGGCGCGGACGCCGGGGAGGCCCGCGAAACCCCCGCCGACGCCCGGCGCGGAGCCCTCACGCCGGGCATCACGCGAGCGCAACCTCTTCGAGGCGGCCGCCGCCCATGTCGCGGCCTCCGTCGAGGGGTACGAGGAGGCGCTCGAGGCCGCTGCGGCGCGCGTCGCGCCGGAGGCGCTGATGTTCGGGATCGGTGAACTCGCCCGGCGTGCCGTCGCGGTGCTCGCCCAGGAGCGTGGCGTACCGCCGCGGGCGGTCGCCCGGTCGCTGCTCGGGCTCCCCGAGGCGTGAGGCGTCCGCCGCCCTACCGGGCCCGGTTCGTCACATGCGGCCTTCCACGGCGGGGGTGACCGCGGCCTCGCGCGGACCGTACCCGGGCAGGAAGAGCCTCATGGAGCAGGGGTCCTCGGCCGCCACGGCGACCTCGACGCCCCAGTAGGCGCTCAGCCGGCCGGCGACGTCGAGCAGCCGCCGCCGCTCCTCGGGCGAGTACGCGGGGAAGCGCACCCAGCCGCGGTCGGAGACGGCGCGGCCGAGGTCGTTGAAGAGCGTGGTCCGCGCGCGCTGTTCCTCCTCGTCCGTCAGCGGGGTCGGGTCCCCCTCGCGGGGTACCAGGCGGACGTTGTACAGCTCTCGGGTCACGCGCGGCCTCGCAGTTCTCCTCGGTCGGACGTGCCGCAGGCTACCGTCCCCGCCGCGCCGGCCGGACCCGCCGGGGCCGCACTCAGGACCCCAGGGCGCCCAGGGTGGTGCGCAGCCAGCCGAGCTCCGCCCGCGTGGTGGCCCGTGCGATCGTCAGGACGCCCCGCCGGAAGGGATCGTGCAGCTCCTCCGCCCGCAGCGGGCGGCCGCCGTCGTGGAAGAAGCGCGTGGGCTCCTCCAGGAAGGCGAGCCGGCGACGCAGCACCGCGCTCTGCAGGGCGGGGTCGTCGAGATGGCGCAGGAAGGCGAGGAGCGTGAACCAGCGGTTCTCGTCGGAGATGTCGGCGGCGTCCGGCTCCGCGCGGAACTGGAGGCGGCCGGGGTGTCCGTCGTGACGGTCCCTGGTGCCGGTCACAACATCATGTTCGACAACGCCTACGCCTTCGTCGAGGCCATCGCGAGGAACCGCTCGTCGGTGTCGGTGTAGGAGGTCAGGGTCCACCCCGAGGACTCCAGCAAGGGCTCCAGGTTGGGCTCGGCGCGCAGGTCGTCCGGGGTCAGCTCGCGGCCCTGCCGGGCGGCCAGCGCCGCCCGTCCGATCGGGTGGAAGAGCGCCAGCCGGCCGCCGGGCCGGGTGACCCGGGCCAGTTCCCGCAGACAGGCCCCGGGGTCCGGCAGGTGCCCGATCAGCCCCGCGGCGAAGACGGCGTCCAGGGATGCGTCGCGCAGCGGCAGCAGGGCGCAGTCGGCCAGCAGCAGGGCGCCGTGCTCCCGGCGTCCGGCCCGTACCGCCGCGGCCAGCATCTCGGGCGTCAGATCGGCGCCCACGACCGTCCCGGACGCCCCCACGGCCGCGCGCAGGAAGGGCATCGCCCGGGCCGTGCCGCACCCCGCGTCGAGGACCCTTTGGCCCTCCCGCAGGCCCAGTTCGGCGACACCGGCACGGTAGACGGGGGCGTCGTCGGGGTAGCGGGTCTCCCAGTCGGCGGCGCGGGCGGCGAAGAACGCGCGGATCTGCGCGGGGTCGGTGTGCACGACGGTCCACCTCCGGTTCGGGGCGTGCGCCGGGGCGCACGGGACGCGGGGCATCATGGTCGCATGATCCCGTTCCGTTCCGTGGCCCTCTTCCTGCTGGCTGCACTGCTGGAGATCGGCGGCGCCTGGCTGGTCTGGCAGGGGCTCCGCGAGCACCGCGGATGGGCGTGGATCGGGGCCGGCGTCATCGCCCTGGGCCTGTACGGGTGCGTCGCCACCCTCCAGCCGGACGCCGAGTTCGGCCGCATCCTCGCCGCCTACGGCGGGGTGTTCATCGCGGGCTCGCTCGCCTGGGGGATGGTGGCCGACGGCTACCGCCCCGACCGCTACGACGTGGTGGGCGCGCTGGTCTGCCTGGTGGGCGTGGGGATCATCATGTACGGGCCACGCAGCGGCTGAAACAGGCTTCGTGCGTACAGGTTCGTGCCGTATGCGATCGTCGGGGGCCGCATCCGGAAAGCACATGGTCAAATAAGGCAGGGTTCCGTCATGGCCCGAGCGTGCGACCACCCCCGCACTAGCGTCCCGGGGCCATGGGACACATCGACCACGCCGCCTTCGGCTGGCTGACCCCGCTGCTCTCGTACGCCATGGCGTGCGTCGGCGCGGCGCTCGGACTGCGCTGCACCGTACGGGCCCTGGCCGCGACCGGCCGCTCCCGGCGCAACTGGCTGATCACCGCCGCGAGCGCCCTCGGCACCGGGATCTGGACGATGCATTTCGTCGCCATGCTCGGCTTCCGCGTCACCGGCACCGAGATCCGCTACAACGTCCCCCTGACCGTCCTCAGCCTCGCCGTCGCCATGGTCGTCGTCGGCCTCGGCGTCTTCGCCGTCGGGTACGGCCACGGCCGCTTCCGGGCCCTCGCGATCGGAGGCCTCACCACGGGTGTCGGCGTGGCCAGCATGCACTACCTGGGCATGGCCGCCGTACGCCTGCACGGCGCGGTCTCCTACGAACCGTGGCTCGTGGCGCTGTCGGTCGCCATCGCCTGGGCCGCCGCGACCGCCGCGCTGTGGGCCGCGCTCACCATCCACCGGCCCGTGGTCGTCGCCGGCGCCTCCCTGGTGATGGGTGCGGCGGTCAGCAGCATGCACTACACCGGGATGCTCGCCGTGCACGTCCGGGTCCGGCCCTCGGCGGACGCGCTGACCGGCTCCGGCGCGACAGCGTTCCTCTTCCCCCTCATCGTCGGTCTCGGCTCCTACCTCTTCCTCACCTCCGCCTTCGTCGCGCTCTCCCCGACGGCGAGGGAACACATCGCCTCCGCGACCGCCCAGCGCATCGGCGAGGGTGCCCTGTGACGCCGCCACGGGGCCGCAGAGCGCACGCGGGACTCCCCGCGGACGAGGAACCGTCCTCCGGCTCCACCGACGGCGGGCGGAGCGGCGGGACGGCGGACCGGCTGAGCCTGCGCCCGAGGACCGTGCGCGCCAAGATCGTGTCCCTCCTCATGGTGCCCGTCGTTTCCCTGATGGCGCTGTGGGCCTTCGCCGCCGTCACCACGGCCCAGGACGTCTCCGGTCGGCTGCGCGCCCAGCGCATTGCAGAAACGATCCGTGAGCCGGTCGCCGACACCGTGACCACCCTGCAGGCCGAACGCCGCGCCGCCGCCCGCTACCTGGCCCGGCCCACCACCGAGGCCGCCGCCGAACTGAGCAGAAGCACCACGGCCACCGACCGTGCCGCCGCCCTGCTGCGGCTGGGCGGCGGCCACACGGTCGCCGACGGCACCGGCCTGCCGGGCACCGCGGCGGTGCGCGTCCGGACCTTCGTCGGCGACCTGGAGCGCCTGCGCAGGCAGCGCCCCGGCATCACCCAGGGAGCGGCGGACTGGCGGCAGACGTACCGCGCCTACACCGACGCCGTGACTGACGGATTCGCGATCGGCGGCGCCCTTGCCACGGGACGCGGCGAGCGTGCCGCCCTGGAGATCGGCCGTGCCGCGGAACAGCTGTCCCGCGAGGACGCCCTGTTCGCCGCGGCCGCGCTCACCCGCGGCCTGCCCACGGACCGTTACCGCGACCTGAGCGGTGCCGTCACCGCCCGCCGCGCCCTGCTCGCGGGCGCCACGGCCGACCTCGGCGGTGCCGGCCGCAGCGCCTGGCAGCGGCTGGCCCGGTCCACCGCGTACACGGACCTCGAGGCCATGGAGGACGCCGTCCTCGACGCCGGACCGGGCAAGGCCGCCGTGGACGGCGCGAGCCTCGCCACATGGGACCGGGCCACCGGACAGGTGCTGTCCGGGCTGGAGAGGTCCGCCAAGGCCGCCGCACCCGCGGACCGGCCCCTCGCGCACGGCCTGTTGAGCACCTCGGGCATCGCCGTCCTGCTCGGCCTCCTCGGCGTCGTCGCCTCCCTCTTCATCTCCGTACGGATCGGCCGCGGCCTCGTCGTCGAACTCGTCGGCCTGCGCAACACCGCGCTCGAACTCGCCCGACGCAAACTGCCGCGCGCCATGCGGCGGCTCCGTGCCGGCGAGGAGATCGACCTCGGCAAGGAGGCGCCGCTGGGCAGGCACGGCGCCGATGAGATCGGCCAGGTCGCCGAGGCCCTGGCCACCGTGCAGCGCGCCGCGCTGCGCGCCGCCGCGGAACGCGCCGAACTGGTCAACGGGGTCTCCGGCGTCTTCGTCAACCTCGCCCGCCGCAGCCAGGTCCTGGTGCACCGTCAGCTGGCGCTGCTCGACAGCATGGAACGGCGCACCGAGGACCCGGGCGAGCTGGAGGACCTGTTCAAGCTCGACCACCTCACCACCCGTATGCGGCGGCACGCCGAGGGCCTGATCATCCTCTCCGGCTCCGCTCCCGGCCGCGCCTGGAGCAAGCCCGTACCCCTCACCAATGTGGTGCGCGCCGCGGTCGCGGAGGTCGAGGACTACGCCCGCGTCGAGGTCCGCAGGCTCCCCCTCGCGGCGGTCGTCGGTTCCGCGGTCGCCGACCTCACCCATCTGATCGCCGAACTCGTCGAGAACGCGACCCAGTTCTCCCCGCCGCACACCAAGGTGCGCGTCTACGGCGAGCAGGTCGGCAACGGCTACGCCCTGGAGATCGAGGACCGCGGGCTCGGCATGGGCAAGGAGGCCATGGCCGAGGCCAACCGGCGCATCGCCCAGACCCAGGCGCTCGACCTGTTCGACAGCGACCGGCTCGGCCTGTTCGTCGTCAGCAGGCTCGCCCGGCGGCATGACGTCAGGGTCTCCCTGCGCTCCTCCCCGTACGGCGGCACCACCGCCGTCGTCCTGCTGCCCACCACCCTGCTCGACATGAGGGCGCCCGAAGCCCGCGCCCCACGGGGTGCCGGGGCGGGGGGCGCGGCGTCCGGCCCGCACGGACCCCGCCAGGGGTCCGCGGAGGTCCCGTCCCTGGCGGTGGCCTTCCCGCGCGGCGACGGCGACGGGCAGCCGCGTCCCTCCGCGCCCCGTTCCGTTCGTCCTCCGGAACACGGGCCTTTGCCCGTGCCGGCGCCCGCGCCCGTATCCGTGCCCGCACCGGCCCGCGGCGCGGCGCCCGCTCCCGCGTCCGTGGGCGCCCCTGTGGGCGTGCCTCCCGCCGAGGGCGGACTCCCGCGCCGCGTACGCCGTGCGAGCCTCGCCCCGCAGCTCCTGGAGCCCCGCGCACCCGAACGCGGCCCCCGGCCGCAGGACACGGGGCAGGACGTCCCGGAGCGGACCGCCGAGCAGGCGCGCTCGACGATGGCCGCCTTCCGCCGGGGCTGGATCCGCGGCGGCGGCGCCGGAGCCCGTGACACCGCCGACGGGGAACCGGCACCCGCAGGACCACGCCCCCTGCGGCCCGCCCCACAGCCCGGCGGCACCCGGCCAGGCCCGGGAGGGCCGGGCCACCACGACGGTCCGGACCCGACGCCCGGGGACGGCGAGCAGGACCACGCCCGCACCTCGGCCCGGGCACCCCGCGAAGGAGAGCACGGATGATCGACGCATCGAACCGGTCCGGTGAACTGGACTGGCTGCTGGACGACCTCACCGACCGGGTGGACAACGTCCGCCACGCCGTGGTGCTGTCGGGCGACGGCCTGGCCGTGGGCTCCTCCCGCGGGCTGACCCGGGAGGACGCCGAGCACCTGGCGGCCGTCGCTTCGGGCTTCCACAGCCTCGCCAAGGGCGCCGGACGCCACTTCGCGGCCGGCCAGGTCCGGCAGACCATGGTCGAACTCGACCACGGCTTCCTCTTCGTGGCGGCCGCGGGCGAGGGCTCCTGCCTCGCGGTGTTCACCGGCGCGGGCGCCGACGTCGGCCTGATCGCCTACGAGATGGCGCGCCTCGTCAAGCGCGTGGGCGAGCACCTGCACACCCCGCCGCGCCTCGGCGCCGCCGGCCCGGCCGCAGGCTGACCGGCGCACGGGTGATGAACGGCGCGCACCCGCGGAGCCCGGACGGCCACTGGTACGACGACGCGGCCGGGCCCCTGGTGCGCCCGTACGCCCTGACCGGCGGCCGCACCCGGCCCGACACGGCCGTCGCCGCCCTGGACCTCATCGCCCTGGTGCTCGCCGAACCCGGCGCCGCCGACGATCCCACGCTGGAGCCCGAGCACACCGCGCTGCTCGCGCTGTGCCGGGAAGAGCCCCTGTCGGTCGCGGAGCTGGCGGCCGACGCCGACCTCCCGGTGGGCGTCGTACGCGTCCTCCTCGGCGACCTCCTGACGCTCGGCAGCGTACGGGTGAGCAATCCCGTACCGCCGGCGCAGCTACCCGACGAGCGCATCCTGCGAGAGGTGATCAATGGACTCCGGGCACTCTGAGACGCCGGTCATGGCCCTGAAGATCCTCATCGCGGGGGGCTTCGGGGTCGGCAAGACCACCATGGTGGGCGCGGTGAGCGAGATCCGGCCGCTGCGCACCGAGGAGCAACTGACCGAGGCCGGGCGTCACGTGGACGACACCGGGGGCGTGGAGCGGAAGTCCACCACCACTGTGGCGATGGACTTCGGCAGGATCACCATCAGGGCGGGTCTGTCGCTGTACCTCTTCGGCACCCCCGGCCAGGACCGCTTCTGGTTCCTGTGGGACGAGCTGTCACAAGGGGCGCTCGGCGCGGTCGTGCTCGCCGACACCCGCCGCCTGGAGGAATGCTTCCCCGCCGTGGACTTCTTCGAGCACCGGAAGATCCCGTTCGCGGTCGCCGTCAACCGCTTCCCCGGCGCGTTGGAGCACCGCCCGGAGGACATCTCACGCGCCCTCGACCTGCAGGACGGCACCCCCGTCGTCCTCTGTGACGCACGGGACCGCGCATCGGGCAAGGAGGTGCTGATCGCCCTCGTCGAGCACGCCGGGCGGAGGCACGCGGCGCGCCTGCTGGAGTCGGTGCGCTGACGCTCCGCGGAGCGGCGGGGCACCCTAGCAGAACGGCGCCGCCGAAAAAGGATTTCACAGTGCATTGAGAGGCAGCCGAACCGGGTGCGTACAGGTGGCCAGACGGGGCGCACGGGCCCCGACGCCCCTACCGCGCAAGGAGTCCAGATGCACAAGCGGATCGGTGCCGCAGTCGCCGGAACGGCCGCTGCCCTCCTCCTCGTCACCGCCTGCGGCGGGTCGAACGGCTACAACCAGGCGAGCAGCGTGGCGCCGGCGGCCCAGCAACAGGACGCGGCCCAGTCGGCCACCTCGCAGCCCGGCTCCGGGACCACCTCCGGCGACTACGGGTACGACAGCGAGACTTCGGCCGACCCCTCCTCGGGCACCGACGACGGATACGCCGGCGGTACGGACGACAGCTCCGACAGCGGCAGCGCGGACGCCGCCTCCGACAAGAAGTGGCCCATCCTGTCCGTCGTCAACGACGCCAACCTGGGCGACATCCTCGTCGACTCCAAGGGCCGCACCCTGTACCGCTTCGACAAGGACACCGACTGGCCGATGGTGTCCAACTGCACCGGCGAGTGCCTCAAGAAGTGGCCGGCGGCCAAGCCCGTCACCAAGGCGCAGGCCGAGGCCGCCGGTCTCAACCCCAAGCTCGTCAGCACCTACACCCGTTCGGACGGCACCAAGCAGCTGTCGTACAACTGCTGGCCCGTCTACTGGTACGCCGGTGACACCAAGCCCGGTGACACCAACGGCCACGGCGTGGGCGGCACCTGGTGGGCCATGGGCGCCAACGGCAAGAAGGCCAACGGCGGCAAGCCGATCCGCTGACCCGTGCCGGCGGCGGGCGCCGGACGCTCAGTCCGCCACACCGGACTCGGCGAGCACCTTGTCGATCCGCACCCGCACCAGGAGTTCACCGGGCACCCCATTGCGCGCCCCGAACTCCTCGGCGACGTCCTCCCCCATGTAGCGGGCGGCGAGCCGGGTGGCCCACTCCCGCAAGGGACCGGGCTCCTCGCTCACCTCCGCCCGTCCCCGCAGGACCACGTACGCGAACGGCGGCCGGTCATCGTCCACGCACAGGGCGACCCGGCCGTCGCGCGTGATGTTGCGGCCCTTGACCGTGTCCTTGCCTGTGTTGAACACGACGTCGTCGCCGTCCAGCAGGAACCAGACGGGCGCCACATGGGGCGTGCCGTCCGCCCGCGTCGTCGCCAGCTTCCCCGTACGCGTCCCGGCGGAGACGAAGGCCCGCCACTCTTCCTCGGTCATCCTGTGTCCCATGCCCCCATCCTGCCCCGGACGGCGGCGGACGGCCTCAGGACCCGCTGGAGGGGTGCGGCGGCTCGACCTCCTGGTACAGCGGCACGTCCACCCGTCCGCGCCGCAGCAGCCGGCGCCAGAGCACCGGGTCGTACTCCTGCGGCGTGGTGGTGGCGAGGAAGTCCTCCAGTACGTCGACGAAACGCCCGGGCGCGTCATGGTGCGGGAAATGCCCGGCGTCCTCGAACAGCTCCAGCCGGCTGCCCGGCATCGCGGTGTGCGCCCTCAGCGCATGACGCACCGGGATCACCCCGTCGTGCTCGCCCCACATGATGAGGGTCGGCAGGCCCGCCGTCAGATAACTGCGGTCCATCATCGTGATGACCTGCCCCCGCAGGTCCACCCCGGCGCGCAGGGTGCGCAGGAAGGCCTGACGCGCCTCGGAGCTGTCGAGCATGAGGTAGCGCTCCAGGACGTAGTCGAAGTCGTGGCGGCCCAGCCCGAGCCCGCCGGTGGTCCGCAGCAGCGGCGCGAGCAGCCGCAGCGCCCCGCGCACGGGCGGCGAAGTCGCCATCGGCAGCGTCACTTCAGAACCCGGGCCCGCCGCCAGCCGCAGCAGCGGGTGCACCTCCGGCCCCAGACCGCCGCCCCCCACGATCACCAGGCGTTCGCACCGCTCCGGGAACTGGTAGGCGAACTGCATCGCCACGCCCGCCCCGAGCGAGTGGCCCACGACCGACACCCGGTCGACGTCCAGCACGCCCAGCAGGTCGCGCATGCCGCACGCGTAGGCCGCCACCGCGTAGTCGGCGCGGGGCTGCTCGCTGTCACCGTGGCCCAGCAGGTCCGGCGCGATGACCGTGTGCCGCCGCCCCAGCCGGGGCAGGATGTGCGCCCACGTCGCCGACGAGTCGCCGAGGCCGTGGATCAGCAGCAGCGGCGGCCCGCTGCCGCCCAGCCGGAACGCGCGCCGGTAGCCGTGGATGTCGCGATGGACCAGAGGAACGCCCTGCGAACCGTCCTCCGTGTCCGGGGCGGGACCGTAGACCCGGCGCACGACCTGTCCCCGTTCCATGCGTCCAGCGTGCGACAGCGGGGTTTCCCCCGCAATGCCGCGCCGTTAGCGCGACGTGAACGCGCTTGCGGTGGGAGGAGTGGGGCCGGGCAGGGTACGTCGCTCCGTCGCGTCCCGCACCTGAGGGCGTCCGGTGGAAAGGGATTGTGAGATGTCACAGTCGGCGCCACGAAGGGGGCGTTCGTGGGTCAGACTGTGCCCCTCCCCATCGAACCCATGGTCGACCGAGGACCTCACGCATGCGCCTGCGCCCCCGCACCATCCGCACGCAACTCGTGGTACTTCTCCTGGTGCCGCTGCTCTCGCTGGCGGGTCTGTGGACATACAGCACCTTCACCTCGGTGCGCGGGGCCTTCGCCCTCATGGGGATCGCCGACACCTACCGCTACTACGGGACCCCCGCGGACGACCTGGGGCGGGCCCTGCAGGTCGAGCGGCGCGTCGCCATCGCCTATGTGGCGTCCGACGGCGCGAGCGGCGGGCCCGAGTTGGAGGGCGCCGAGCGCACCACCGACCGGCTGCTCGCGGTCGTCCGCGACCACGCGCGCGAACAGGCGCAGGGAACCAAGCTCGACCTCGCCCAGCGGCAGCGGATCACCGAACTGATCACCGCCGCGAAGGACCTGGAGCCGCTGCGCGAGGACGTCCGGCAGCGCGACGTCGGCTGGTCGATGACGCTCCACCGCTACTCGGCTGTGATCGACCCCATCTTCCGGCTGCGCGGATCGCTCGCAGCGCTCCAGAGCGGCGAGGTCGCCCGGCAGGGCGGATTCGTCATCGACCTCGTACGGGCCAGGGAACTGCTGTCCCGCGAGGACGCCATGCTCACCGCCGCGCAGCTCGGTCCCGCCATGACGGGCAGCCAGTACCGCGAGTTCATCGGCACCATCGACGGCCGCAAGCTGCTGCACTCCATCGTCGACCCCGAGTTGACCAAGGCCGCCAAGGAGCGGCTCGACGAGTTCGAGGGCGGCAGCGTCGCCTGGACACTGGACTCCATGGAGACCGCGGCGCGTTCGGCGGGCGCCAAGGACGTCGGCCTGGTCGTCTCCCAGGACCGCTGGCGCCAGAACGCCGACCGGGCGCTCGCCGAACTCAGCGACATCAACGTCGACGCCGCCCGCGAGGTCGGCGAGCGGGCCCGCGACGACGGCATGGACGTGCTGGTGCGGACCGGCGCGGTCAGCCTCGCCGGACTGTTCCTCGTCGTCCTGTCGGTCGTCATCTCCCTGCTCATCGGGCGCGGCATCGCCCGCCGGCTCACGCTGCTGCGCAACCAGGCCCTGGAGCTGTCCGGGAGGCGCCTGCCGGAGGTGCTCCGCAGGCTCCGCGCCGGCGAGGAACTCGACGACGCCGCGGTCGCCCGGGCCGCACCCGACCTGCGCTTCGGCGCCGACGAGATCGGACAGGTCGGCCGGGCCTTCAACAACGCCCAGCGCGCCGCCGTCCAGGCGGCCGTCGACCAGGAGAAGCTGCGCCGCGGGGTCTCCGCCGTCTTCACCAACCTGGCCCGCCGCAGCCAGGTGCTGCTGCACCGTCAGCTGACGCTGCTCGACGCCATGGAACGCCGCTCCGGAGACCCGGCGGACCTGGACGACCTGTTCCGCGTCGACCACATCGCCGTCCGCATGCGCCGGCACGCCGAGGGCCTGCTGATCCTCTCCGGCAACGCACCAGGCCGCGCCTGGCGCCGACCGGTCCGGCTCGCGGAGGTGGCGCGTGCCGCGGTCGGCGAGGTCGAGCACTACCAGCGGGTCGTCGTCCGGCGCATGCCCCGGGTGGCGCTGACCGGCCCCGCGATCGCCGACGTGCTGCACCTGCTGGCGGAACTCATCGACAACGCCACCGCCTTCTCGCCGCCCGACACCAAGGTCGAGGTGCGCGGCGAGGTGGTCGCGGGTGGCTACGTCCTGGAGGTCGAGGACCGCGGTCTGGGCATGAGCGCCGAGCGGCTCGCCCAGGCCAACAACGAACTCGGCGAGGCCGGCGCGGGAACGGAGCTCCCGGAGACGGACCGGCTGGGCCTGTTCACCGTCGGGCGGCTCGCCGCGCGGCAGGGGGTGCGCGTCACCCTGCGCCGCGGGCGGTTCGACGGCACGGTGGCGGTGGTGTTCGTCCCGCAGTCGGTGCTCGTGGACGCCTCGGGCGACGACCTCGAGACCGGCGAGCAGGTGCTGCGCCCGCGGGCCGTGCCCGAGCCGCCGGGGCCGGACCGGGCCGACACGGCGCCGCGCACGCCACGGCCGCGGCGGGGACCGACCAGGCCGCGCGAGGAGGGGCGTACCGGGACGGGGTTGCCGAAGCGGCAGCGGCAGGCCAGTCTCGTAGCGCAACTGAGGGACGACGGGGCGCACCAGAGCCCGGCGGAGTCGCTTGGCGGGGGAGAGGAAAGGGAACGATCTCCGGAAGAGGCTCGTTCCACCATCACGGCGTTCGCCCGCGGCCTGGCCCGCGGCAGGGACGCCGCAGCACCGCAAGGGACAGCGGAGACCGGGGAGAACGGGGGATGACGGTGAGCAGTGGACTCACATGGCTGATGGACGATCTGACAGAGCGGGTGCCGCACGTCAGGCACGCGCTGGTGCTCTCCGGCGACGGTCTGGTGACCGGGGCGAGCACGAGTCTGGACCGTGCCACGGCCGAGCACCTGGCCGCCGTCTCGTCCGGGTTCCACAGCCTCGCCAAGGGCGCGGGCCGGCACTTCGACGCGGGCGGCGTGCGGCAGACGATGGTCGAGTTCGACGACGGCTTCCTGTTCGTCACGGCCGCGGGCGAGGGCAGTTGCCTGTCGGTGCTCAGCGGTGTGCAGGCCGACGTCGGGCAGATCGCCTACGAGATGACCCTCATGGTCCACCGGGTCGGTGAACACCTCGGTGTCACGCCGCGCCGGCACGACGCGGCGGCACCGGGGGAGTGATGAAGCATGAACCCGAGCCCGCCGGGAGACGAGGGCGCGCTCTGGTATGACGACGAGGCCGGTCCGATGGTGCGCGCCTACACCATCACCGGCGGCCGCACCCGGCCGGACTCCGACGGTGACGTCGACCTGATCGCCGTCATGGTCCCGGCCGTCGGCACGGCCCCGGACGACCACCTCGACGAGGAGCACCTGGCCCTCCTGGACCTGTGCCGGGACAGCCCGCTCACCGTGGCCGAACTGGCCGCGGACGCCGACCTCGCGCTCGGCGTCGTCCGCGTGCTGCTCGGCGACCTCCTCCGGGACGGCCACCTGCGGGCCATCCGGCCCGTACCGCCGGCCGAACTGCCCGACGTGGGGCTGCTCAAGGACGTCATCGACGGCCTGCGCGCCCTGTGAGCCGGGCCGCCGCCGCGGCGGCGTTGTCGGACCCCGGGCGTACGGTGACCGCATGGAGGGGATCACGTACGTCCGGGGGGACGCCACCGCGCCGCAGGGCAAGGGCGTCAAGCTGATCGTCCACGTCTGCAACGACCTGGGCGGCTGGGGCAAGGGATTCGTGGTCGCGCTCTCCCGCCGCTGGCCGGAACCCGAGGCCGCGTACCGGCGGTGGCACCGCGAGCGTGCCGGCAACGACTTCGGCCTGGGTGCCGTCCAGTTCGTCCGGGTCGGTGAGTGGGTCTGGGTGGCCAATCTCGTCGGGCAGCGCGGCATCCGCAGAGGCAGCAAGGGCGTGCCGGTGCGGTACGAGGCGATCGACGCGGGGCTGGCCCTGGTGGCGGAGAAGGCGGCGGAGCTGGGCGCGTCCGTGCACATGCCGCGCATCGGGTGCGGGCTCGCGGGCGGCCGGTGGGAGCGGGTCGCGCCGTCGGTCGAGGGGCGGCTCGTGCGCCGTGGGATCTCCGTGACCGTGTACGACCACGGGGCCTGACGCGGAGTTATCCACAGGCCCGGGCGGATGTCGCCGCGAGGACCTATCGTCGTGACTGTCAGTGATGAGTCGCTACGGAAGGTCAGGGGGAGTGGCATGGCTGTCAAGGAGACCGTCGTCCGGGAGGCGCTCGGCATGCAGCGCGCCCGGGAGGAACTGTGCCTGGAGGCCGAGGAGTTCGCGGTCGCGCTGCAGACCGGTGAGGTACGCACGACACCGGCCGTCGGCGGGCGCCGGCGTGTCGTACGGGCGGACGTGGACCGGCTGCGCGCGGAGGAGGGCTTTCCCGACCGGCTGCGCGCGCGGCTGGAGTTGGTGGGCAGCATCGAGGGCGCCGCGCTGATCGGGATCAGCCGGGAGCGCTTCACCCGGCTCGCCAAGGGCGGCTTCCTCCGCCCCGTCCGCTGGTACGTCAACCGCTACCGCGCCGTGGTGTGGCTCTATCTCGCCGAGGACGTACGGCGGTTCGCCCGGGCCCATCCCGCCCTGCTGGAGGGCCGGCTGCCCGCCGAGCTGCGCGACGCCCTCGACGAGGGCGAGGACCACCGCGCCCGCGGCTGGCGGGCCCGCCGTGTCGAGGAACTCGTACGCGACGCGGAGGGCGCCTGGGGCGAGGCGGCCGCCTGGTCCGCCCTGCTGGGCCCGGAACTGGCCGCCGACGCGGTTCCGGACACCCGTGAGCGGGCCTACCTGCGTCGGCTCTGCCCGGCGCTCCCACCGGGGAGTACGGGCTCCTACGCGACGCGCGAGCTCATCGAGGCCCAGACCGTCGCCTGCCACCCCGACGAGATCACCTTCGCCCAGGTCTCGCTCGCCGACGCGCTCCTCAGAGCCCGTGCCTCCCGTCCCGCCCCGCGCCCCGAGCGTGCCACCCCAGCCGCCACCCCAGGCCCGCCGATCGCCACGCCGCCCCCTGCCCCGCCTCCCCCACCGCCCGCGGCACCGCGCAGCCGCTGGCGACGCCTCCTCGGACTGTGATGACCGGACAGGCCCTCGCACCGCGCGCCACCAGGCGGTGATGACGACGTCGTGACCGATCGACTCGTCGAGGGCGCGGTGGAGTGCGAGGCTGACGATCCGCCGAAAAGCAGGTGCGGCAGGGCGGCGGCAGGGGTGAGACTGCTCGGGCGGCCGGCGCCCGTCGAGTGCCCGCCATCCCCCTCATCTCCAAGGAGCCCGCGCTTGCAGGGTGTTGTCACCGTCTCGCCTTCCCAGGTGCCCGAGCTCCTGCTCAACCTGGCCACCGTCCGCCCGGTCTTCCTGTGGGGCGCCCCGGGCATCGGGAAGTCGTCCCTGGTCAGGGAGTTCGCTGACTCGCTGGGACTGGACTGCGTGAGTCTCATCGGGACGCAGCTGGCTCCGGAGGACCTCATCGGCGTACCGCAGATCGTCGACGGCCGCTCGCGCTTCTGCCCCCCGGAGACGATCGCCCGCGACGAGCCGTACTGCCTCTTCCTCGACGAGCTGAACGCGGCCACCCCCGATGTGCAGAAGGCCTTCTACTCGCTGATCCTCGACCGCCGCATCGGCTCGTACGAGCTGCCGCCCGGCAGCATCGTGATCGGTGCGGGCAACCGTGCCACCGACAACGCGCTGGCACGGCCGATGGCCTCCGCGCTGGTCAACCGGCTCGCGCACGTCCATCTGCGGGCCTCCGCGGCGGACTGGCTGGTCTGGGCGGCGGGCGCGGGTATCCATCCGTGGATCACCGACCACCTCACCGACCGGCCGGACCACCTGTGGTCCGCGCCGCCCAAGACCGAGGAGCCGTTCTCCACCCCGCGCGCCTGGCACATGCTCTCCGACGCGCTGCACTCCTTCGGACCCGCTCTGGACGAGGGGACGCTGAAGGTGCTGGCCTACGGCACGCTCACCCCGGCGCACGCCACGGCCTTCTGCGGCTACGTCAAGATCGTCCGGCACTCGTACGGGCTGGACGCCATCCTCAAGGGGGACGCTTCCTGGCCGCGCCGCATCGAGGACCGCGACCTGCTCTACTACCTCGCCGACTCCTTCCGCGGGCGTCTGATCAAGGAGTTGCCGGCGCAGCGGGAGCACGCGTCCCCGGCCGTGCGGCAGATGGCCTACCGGGCCAAGTCGCTGCTGGTGCAGTTGGCGGAGATCTCGGTCGAGGTCGCCCAGACCGTGATCGCCGACGGTGACGACGACAACCCGGTGCTGCCCTCCTGGTTCCTGCTGGAGGCCGCCCGCGACATGCCGCGCCTGGTCGAGGCACGCCGGTGAGCGGCGCGCGCGGCGACAGGTCCCGGGCGCGGTCGGCACCCCGCAAGGACCCCGCGGCCGAGGCGTTCGCCGCCGGCGTCGACCTGCTGCGCCGCAACACCGCCCTCGCCGCGCTCTCCGCCGTCAACGGCCGTCTGTGCCGCGGTGAGGAGTGCAAGGAGCACCCTCGCGACGGCTGGGCCTCGGTCACCTCCAACGGCGTCGTGCACGCCGACCCCCTGCGCCGCGCGGACCCGCTGGAGTGGGCCTGGGTGCTGGCGCACTGCCTCCTGCACCTGGGCTTCGGGCACGTGCCGGCCGCCAGGGGCCCGCGCGAGCAGCCCGACCGGTTCGACCTCGCCGCCCGCTGCGCGGTGGTCAACCGCTTCCTGGACACCTTCCCCGTGGGCCGGGCGCCCGTCGCGCTGCCCCCGGTGTTCCCGGACGGCGACGAGGAACAACTGGCGGCACGCTGGCGCCGCGACGGCATCCCCGCCGGGTTCGCGGCGTGCGGCACCGCAGGCCCGCAGCCGGACCAGGTGCTCCACCCCTGGCAACCGTCCTGGAGCGCACCGGAGGACTGGACCGTCGCCTTCGCGAGCGCCCTGACCCGGACGATGTCGGCGGCCATGGACGTCGCCGGGGGCCGCCGCGAGGAGCTCACCGGGGCCCGGCGCCCGCTGCGTCCCTGGGAGCGCGCCCTGAGCTGGTTCGTCTCCTCCTACCCGCTGCTCGGCGGCATCGCCGCCGGGATGACCCTGGTCGCCGACGCCGAACTCGCCCGCGCCCAGCGGATCTCGGTGGCGGCGGTCAACGCCGAGGCGGGGGAGATCTACCTCAACCCCCTGTGCCGGTACAGCGACGAGGAATGGCGGTTCATCCTCGCCCACGAGATGCTGCACGCCGCGCTGCGCCACGGCGACCGCCGGGGCGGCCGGGACCCGTACCTGTTCAACGTCGCCGCCGACTACGTGATCAACGGCTGGCTGCTGGAGATGGGTGTCGGGCAGATGCCCGAGGGCCTGCTGCACGACCCCGCCCTGGCCGGACTGTCCAGCGAGGAGGTCTACGACCGCATCGCGCGGGACCAGCGGCGGTTGCGTCGTCTCGCCACGCTGCGCGGCAAGGGCCTCGGGGACGTGCTCGGGGAGCCGCTGCCGCGCCCCGGGGAGACCGCCCCCACATGGGTGGACCTGGACGAGTTCTACCGGCGCGGGCTGCTCCAGGGCTTCGAACTGCACCACCGCGAGCGCGGACTCCTCCCCGCCGGACTCGTCGAGGAGATCCGCGCGCTGTCCCACCCACCGCTGCCGTGGGACGCCAGGCTCGCCCGCTGGTTCGACGAGTACGTGCCCCGTCCCGAGGCGGTGCGCAGTTTCGCCCGCCCGGCCCGTCGGCAGGCGTCCACACCGGACATCCCCAGGGCCGGCCGCAGCCACCCGACGCAGGAAGTGGCCCGCTGCACCTTCGGCGTGGTGCTGGACACCTCCGCGTCCATGGGCCGGACGCTGCTCGGCAAGGCGCTCGGCGCCATCGCGTCCTACGCCACCGCCCGCGACGTGACGGCCGCCCGCGTGGTGTTCTGCGACGCCGCCCCCTTCGACGCGGGCTACCTGGCGGTGACCGAGATCGCCCACCGGGTACGCGTCAGGGGCCGTGGCGGCACCGTGCTGCAGCCCGGTGTCGACCTCCTCCAGCGCGCCCCGGACTTCCCGCCGACGGCCCCGGTCCTGCTGATCACGGACGGCGACTGCGACGTCCTGCGCATACGCCGCGAACACGCCTTCCTGGTCCCCCAGGACGCCCGCCTTCCGTTCACGCCCAAGGGCCCGGTCTTCCGCATGCGCTGAGGCCCGGTCGGCGGAAGGAGGCCCCCGGAGCCGGAACCAGACCGGCACCGGCTCCCGGGACCCTCAGCCGCCGTGCTTCCGGAACAGCCCCTCCTGGACCACGGAGACCAGCAGCCGGCCCTCGCGGTCGTAGATGCGGCCGCGGGCCAGGCCGCGCGCGCCGGTCGCGACCGGGGACTCCTGGTCGTACAGGAACCACTCGTCGGCGCGGAACGGCCGGTGGAACCACATCGCGTGGTCCAGGGAGGCCATGTCGAAGCCGCGCGGCCCCCACAGCGGCTCGACCGGTACGCGCACGGCGTCCAGCAGCATCATGTCGCTGGCGTACGTGAGGGCGCAGGTGTGCACCAGCGGGTCGTCGCCGAGCGGGCCCACCGCGCGCATCCAGACCGCGCTGCGCGGCTCGGCGCCCTCGATCTCCTCGGCGGTCCAGCGCAGGCGGTCCACGTAGCGGATGTCGAACGGCTGCCGTCGCGCCATCCGCTCCAATTGCTCGGGCAGTTCGCCGAGGTGTTCGCGCAGTTCGTCGCTCAGCTTCGGCAGGCTCTCCGGGTCCGGGACCTCGCGCATCGGCAGCTGGTGCTCGAACCCGGGCTCCGGCACGTGGAAGGAGGCGGTCAGGTTGAAGATCGTCCGGCCCTGCTGCACCGCGACCACGCGCCGCGTCGTGAAGGAGCGGCCGTCGCGGATCCGTTCCACCTGGTACACGATCGGCATCCCGGGGCGCCCCGGGCGCAGGAAGTACGCGTGCAGGGAGTGCACCGGACGGCTGCCGTCCGTGGTGCGCCCGGCCGCGACCAGCGCCTGGCCCGCCACCTGTCCGCCGAACACCCGCTGGAGGCGTTCCTGGGGGCTCTGCCCGCGGAAGATGTCCTCCTCGATCCTCTCCAGGTCGAGGAGGTCCACCAGCCGCTCGGCGGGGTTGGTCATCGGGCCTGCTCCTTCGTGCGGGTGGTCGCCCTCGCGGTCACAGCGCGCCCACGGCCGTCACCTTGACCACCGCGCGGCCCTCCTCGTCGGAGGCGGTGAGGTCGATCTCGGCGGAGATGCCCCAGTCGTGGTCGCCGTCGGGGTCCGCGAAGGTCTGGCGGACCTTCCACAGCCCCTCGTCGGGACGCTCCTCGATCTGCAGCAGCTTCGGGCCGCGCGCGTCGGGCCCGGTGCCCAGGTCCTCGTACTCGTCCCAGTAGGCGTCCATGGCCTCGGCCCAGGCGTCGGCGTCCCAGCCGGACCCGGCGTCCATCTCGCCGAGTTCGCCGAACCGCTCCAGCGCCGCCAGCTCCACCCGGCGGAACAGGGCGTTGCGCACCAGCACCCGGAAGGCGCGGGCGTTGGCCGTGACGGGCTTGACCTGGTCGGCCCGCTCCTGGGCCTCCTCGGCCGTCATCTCCCCGGGGTTGGCGAGCTGCTCCCACTCGTCCAGCAGGCTGGAGTCGACCTGGCGGACCAGCTCGCCGAGCCAGGCGATCAGGTCCTGCAGGTCCTCGGACTTCAGGTCGTCCGGGACGGTGTGCTCCAGCGCCTTGTACGCGCTCGCCAGGTAGCGCAGCACGATGCCCTCGGTCCGGGCGAGCTCGTAGTGGGAGACGAACTCGGTGAAGGTCATCGCCCGTTCGTACATGTCGCGTACGACCGACTTGGGCGACAGCGGGTGGTCGCCGACCCACGGGTGGCTCTTGCGGTAGACGCCGTAGGCGTGCGACAGCACCTCCTCCAGCGGCTTGGGGTAGGAGATGTCCTGGAGCCGCTCCATCCGCTCCTCGTACTCCACCCCGTCGGCCTTCATGGCGGCGACGGCCTCGCCGCGCGCCTTGTTCTCCTGGGCGGCGAGGATCTGCCGGGGGTCGTCGAGGGTCGACTCGATCACCGACAGCATGTCCAGCGCGTAGGAGGGCGACTCCGGGTCCAGCAGTTCGAACGCGGCCAGCGCGAAGGTGGACAGCGGTTGGTTGAGCGCGAAGTGCTGCTGCAGGTCCACCGTCAGCCGGACGATGCGCCCCTCCTCGTCGGGCTCGTCCAGCCGCTCCACGACCCCGCCCGCGAGCAGCGAGCGGTAGATCGCGATGGCCCGCCGGATGTGCCGCAACTGGGACCTGCGGTCCTCGTGGTTGTCCTCCAGCAGCCGACGCATCGCGTCGAAGGCGTTGCCGGGGCGGGCGATGACCGACAGCAGCATCGCGTGGGTGACCCGGAACCGGGAGGTCAGCGGCTCGGGATCGGAGGCGATGAGCTTCTCGAAGGTGCTCTCCGTCCACCCGACGAAGCCCTCGGGCGCCTTCTTGCGCACCACCTTGCGGCGTTTCTTGGGGTCCTCGCCGGCCTTCGCGAGGGCCTTCTCGTTCTCGATCACATGCTCCGGCGCCTGGGCGACCACGAAGCCCGACGTGTCGAAGCCGGCCCGCCCGGCGCGGCCCGCGATCTGGTGGAACTCACGGGAGCGCAGCACGCGCACGCGGCTGCCGTCGTACTTGGTGAGGGCGGTGAAGAGCACCGTGCGGATGGGCACGTTGACGCCGACACCAAGGGTGTCCGTGCCGCAGATGACCTTCAGCAGCCCCGCCTGCGCCAGCTTCTCTACCAGGCGCCGGTACTTGGGCAGCATGCCGGCGTGGTGCACCCCGATGCCGTGCCGGACGTAACGCGACAGGTTGCGGCCGAACTTCGTGGTGAAGCGGAAGTTCCCGATGAGTTCCGCGATGGCGTCCTTCTCGGCGCGCGTGCACATGTTGATGCTCATCAGCGCCTGCGCCCGCTCCACGGCCGCCGCCTGCGTGAAGTGCACGATGTAGACGGGGGCCTGGCGGGTCTCCAGCAGCTCGGTCAGCGTCTCGGTGAGCGGGGTCAGCCGGTACTCGTACGACAGCGGCACCGGCCGCGTCGCCGAGCGCACGACGGACGTGGGCCGGCCGGTACGGCGTGTGAGGTCCTTCTCGAAGCGCGTGACGTCGCCGAGCGTCGCCGACATCAGCAGGAACTGCGCCTGCGGCAGCTCCAGCAGGGGGATCTGCCACGCCCAGCCCCGGTCCGGCTCCGCATAGAAGTGGAACTCGTCCATGACGACCTGGCCGATGTCGGCGTCCTTGCCGTCCCGGAGCGCTATCGACGCCAGCACCTCCGCCGTGCAGCAGATGACGGGCGCGTCCGGGTTGACGGAGGCGTCGCCGGTCAGCATGCCCACGTTCTCGGTGCCGAAGAGCTTGCACAGGTCGAAGAACTTCTCCGACACCAGCGCCTTGATCGGGGCGGTGTAGAAGGTGACCTCGTCCCGGGAGAGCGCGGCGAAGTGCGCACCGGCCGCGACCAGGCTCTTCCCCGAGCCGGTGGGGGTGGACAGGATGACGTTCGCCCCCGAGACCACCTCGATCAGCGCTTCCTCCTGGGCGGGGTAGAGGGAGATGCCCCGGCCCTCCGCCCAGGACGAGAAGGCCTCGAAGAGGGCGTCGGGATCGGGCTCTGCAGGCAGCTGATCGATGAGGGTCACACCCCCATCTTGCCTGTCCCCGGGACCAGGGGAGGAACCGGCGGTACGGAGGAAGATCGACCGGCGGTATGGTGTGCCGTCGATTACGCGTCAACTCCGCCTGCAGGCGGGTCGAAAGGGGCGGGGCACACCATGATGGGACCGGCGCACTCTATCTCCGGAGCGGCGGCATGGCTGGGGGTGGGAGCACTCGCCGCCGCGCTCGACCACCCGATGCCCTGGCCGACGCTCGTGGTCGGCGCACTGATCTGTGCCGGCGCCGCCCTCGCCCCCGACCTCGACCACAAGGCGGCCACGATATCGCGGGCCTTCGGGCCGGTCTCCCGGTGGTTCTGCGAGATCGTCGACAAGCTCTCGTACGCGACCTACAAGGCCACGCGCAAGGCCGGCGACCCGCGCCGTTCCGGTGGTCACCGCACACTGACCCATACCTGGGTGTGGGCCGTCGCGATCGGCGGGGGCGCCTCGCTGATCGCCGTGTACGGCGGGCGCTGGGGGGTCCTGGTGATCCTGTTCGTGCACGCCGTGCTCGCCGTCGAGGGACTGCTGTGGCGGCAGGCCCGGGTCTCCAGCGACATCCTGGTGTGGCTGCTCGGCGCCACCAGCGCCTGGGTGCTGGCCGACGTGCTGGACGGCACCGAGAACGGCAAGGGCTGGCTGTTCACCGAGCCCGGGCAGCAGTACCTGTGGATCGGCATCCCCATCGTGCTCGGCGCCCTCGTGCACTGCATCGGCGACGCCCTGACCGTCTCGGGCTGCCCGATCCTGTGGCCCATCCCGATCGGCCGCAAGCGCTGGTTCCCGCTGGGCCCGCCGAAGGCCATGCGGTTCCGCGCGGGCAGCTGGGTCGAGATCAAGGTGCTCACGCCGATCTTCTTCGCCGCCGGCGGACTGGGCGCGCTGGGGGCACTCGGCATCTTCGGCGGCTGAGCCCGCCACCCGCGCCACCCCGTGGCCCCGGCCGTCGCAGGACGGCCGGGGCCACGCGTATCAGCACGAACGCGCTCCGGGCCTAACCGTGCCAGGACCGCCACAGGGCGGCGTAGGCGCCGTCGGCCTCCACCAGCTGGTGGTGGCTGCCCAGCTCGCTGATCCGGCCGTCCTCGACGACCGCGATCAGGTCCGCGTCGTGCGCGGTGTGCAGCCGGTGCGCGATGGCCACCACGGTCCTGCCGTCCAGCACGCGGGCCAGCGACCGTTCCAGATGGCGGGCCGCGCGCGGGTCCAGCAGCGAGGTGGCCTCGTCCAGCACCAGGGTGTGCGGGTCGGCGAGGACCAGCCGCGCCAGCGCCACCTGCTGCGCCTGGGCCGGGGTCAGCGCGGCGCCGCCCGAGCCGACCTCGGTGTCCAGGCCGTCGTCGAGCGCCCGTGCCCAGCCCTCGGCGTCGACCGCGGTGAGCGCCGCCCACAGCTCGTCGTCACCCGCTCCCGCGCGGGCCAGCAGCAGGTTGTCACGGAGCGTGCCGACGAAGACGTGGTGCTCCTGGTTGACCAGGGCCACGTGCTCGCGGACCCGTTCCGCGGGCATCCGGGCCAGCTGGGCGCCGCCCAGGGTGATCTCGCCGGTCCGTGGGCTGTAGATCCCGGCCAGCAGCCGCCCCAGCGTCGACTTGCCCGCCCCGGACGGGCCGACCAGGGCCAGCCGGGTGCCGGGGCGGACCCGCAGGCTCACCCCGTGCAGCACGTCGCTGCCGGCGCGGTAGCCGAAGCGCACCTCGTCGGCGTGGACGTCGCGGCCGTCCGGCGCCACCCGCTCGTCCCCGGCGCCCTGCTCCACCTCCCGGACGCCGACCAGCCGGGCCAGCGACACCTGGGCCACCTGCAGCTCGTCGTACCAGCGCAGGATGAGGTTGATCGGGTCGACCAGCATCTGCGCGTACAGCGCGCCCGTCGTCAGCTCGCCCACCGTCACGCGGCCGTGCAGGACCAGCGTCCCGCCGATCAGCAGCACCGCCGCGAGGATCAGCATGTACGTCACGTTGATCACCGGGAAGAGCACGCTGCGCAGCCACATCGTGTAGCGCTCCCACGCCACCCACTGGCGGATGCGGATGCGCGACAGCTCCTCGCGGCGGTCGCCGAGCCGGTGCGCCTCGATGGTGCGCCCGGCGTCCACCGACTCCGCGAGGACCGCCGAGACGGCCGCGTACCCGGCAGCCTCGGATCGGTACGCCCGCGGCGCGCGCCGGAAGTACCAGCGGCAGCCGGCGAGCAGCACCGGTACGGCCACCAGCACCGCCAGTGCCAGCGGCGGCGAGGTGACCGTCAGCGCGCCGAGCAGCAGGCCGCTCCACACCACGGCGATCGCCAGCTGCGGGACGGCCTCCCGCATCGCGTTGGACAGCCGGTCGATGTCGGTGGTGATGCGGGACAGCAGGTCGCCCGTGCCCGCCCGCTCCAGGACACCGGGGGGCAGCCCCACGGACCGTACGAGGAAGTCCTCGCGCAGGTCCGCCAGCATCCGCTCGCCCAGGATCGCGCCGCGCAGCCGCACCTCCCGGACGAACACCGTCTGCACGGCGAGTGCGACGGCGAACAGCGCCATGGTGCGTCCGATGTGCAGGTCGCGGTGGCCCGCCGCCAGGTCCTCGACGAGCCCGCCCAGCAGATAGGGGCCGACCATCGAGGCGACGACGGCGACGGTGTTCACCGAGACGAGTACGGCGAACGCACCCCGGTGCCGCCGGGCCAGCTCGCCGACGTAACCGCGCACCGTGGCGGGCGAGCCCACCGGCAGGGTCGTCACGTGCCGCGGCGCGGCCGGGTCGTACTCCGGCGGTTTCACGCCGATCATGCGGTTTCCTCGGCTTTCTCGAGACGTGCGGGTTCCTCGGGCTCCTGTTCGGTCTCGCGGGTGACCACCGCGCGGTAGCCGAGGTCGGCCCGGAGCAGTTCGCGGTGCGTGCCGGACGCGCGCACCGTGCCGTCCTCGACGAACACCACCCGGTCGGCGCGGTCCAGCAGCAGCGGGCTGGAGGTGAGGACCACCGTCGTCCGGTCGGCGCGCAGCGCCCTGATGCCCTGGGCGATCCGGGCCTCGGTGTGCGTGTCGACGGCGCTGGTCGGCTCGTCCAGCACCAGGACCTCCGGATCGGCGACGAGCGACCGGGCCAGCGCCAGCCGCTGCCGCTGGCCGCCGGACAGGGACCGTCCGCGCTCGGTGATGCGGGAGCGCATCGGGTCCCCTGAGTCGTCGACCGAGGCCTGGGCCAGTGCGTCGAGCACGTCGCCGCATTGCGCCGCCGCGAGGGCTTCGGCCGCGGTGACCTGGCCGGAGGCGGGGACGTCCAGCAGTTGGGTCAGCGTTCCGGACAGCAGCACCGGGTCCTTGTCCTGGACCAGCACGGCCGCGCGGGCCGCCGCGAGCGGCAGGTCGTCCAGCGCCGTCCCGCCGAGCAGTACCGAGGGGGCGTCCCCGGTCCCGGCCGGGCTGTGCCCGCCCAGCCGGTCGGCGAGGGCGCCGGCCGCGTCCGGGTCCCCGCACACCACGGCGGTCAGTTCCCCGGCCGGGGCGAGCAGCCCCGTCAGCGGGTCGTGGAGGTCGCCCGCCGGCAGCGGTCCCGTGCCCGTCGTGGCTCCGCCGTCGTCGCCCGTGGTGTCCCGCCGCAGTGCCAGCACGGCGGCGGCGCGCTTGGCGGAGGGCCGGGAGAAGGAGTACGCCATCGCGATCTCCTCGAAGCCCCGCAGCGGGAACAGCAGGAAGACCACCGTCCCGTAGACGGTGACCAGTTCGCCCACGGTGATCCGTCCGTCCAGCGCCAGCCGCGCGCCGTACCAGGTCACCGCGAGCAGCAGCAGGCCGGGCAGGGCCACTTGCACGGCGCTGATCAGCGCCCACATCCGGGCGTTGCGGACGGCGGCGCTGCGGACCTCCTGCGAGGCCCGACGGTAGCGGGTCAGGAACAGCTCCTCGCCGCCGATGCCGCGCAGCACCCGCAGTCCGGCCACCGTGTCGGAGGCGAGTTCGGTGGCCTTGCCCGCCTTGGCGCGCTGTTCGTCCGCGCGCCGCGTCGCGTGCGGCAGCAACGGCAGCACCGCCAGGGCCAGTACGGGGACACCCGCGGCCACGATCAGCCCCAGTTCGGGCCGGTACACCAGCAGGGCGACGGTGACGCCGACGGTCGCCAGCAGGGAGCAGGCGAAGCGGGCCAGCGCCTCGACGAACCAGCCGATCTTCTCGACGTCGCCGGTGCTCACCGCGACGACCTCGCCTGCCGCGACCCGCCGGGTGAGCAGCGAGCCCAGTTCCAGGGTCTTGCGCGACAGCAGGAGCTGCACCCGGGCGGCCGCGGAGATCCAGTTGGTGACGGCGGTGCGGTGCAGCATGGTGTCGCCGACGGCGGTCACCACGCCCAGGGCGAGGATCAGGCCGCCCGCGAGCGCGAGCCGTCCGCCGGAGCCGTCGACGACGGCCTGCACGGCGATGCCGACGGCGGCCGGGAAGCAGGCCACGGCCGCCATGTGGAGGGTGCCCCACAGCGTGGCCTTGATCTGGCCGCCGATCTGGCGCTGTTCCAGCCAGAGCAGGAAACGGAAGCCGGAGCGGGTGTCGGGGACACCCGGGTCGGCATGGGGGAGAGCGCGTAGCGACATGACGTCCCGACATCGATGCTGGGGTGGGAGGAGACGTGCCAGCGTCGCGTCATTGAGGTGACGAATTCAACCCGTTTTTTCCCGGAGCGGGGGGAACGGGACACGGTCCGCATCCGTCCTCACCGAAGGGTGCGAAGATGGAACGCGACTTCAGGGCAGAGGAGCGGTTCGAGTGAGGCGTGGGGCGGGGACGGTGGTCGTCGCGGCGGCGCTGGTGCTGCTCGCCGGCTGTGCCGGGGGCGCGGAGAAGCACCGGGACACGTCGGGGCACGCCGTGAAGCAGCCGCCGCGCGCCACCCAGGCGGGCGCCACGCGTGGGATACCGGGCGTCGGCCCCGCGCTGCGGTCCCGCATCCCGGCCGACTCCCGCCAGGTCGTCGCGGTGTACGGGGAGGGTGCGGGATCGGCCGACTCGACCATCGTGCTGTACACCCGGCAGGGCGACCTGTGGAAGCGCGAGCGTTCGTGGTCCGGGCACAACGGCAGGGGCGGCTGGACGGCCGACCACCACGAGGGGGACAAGAAGAGCCCCGTGGGTGTCTTCACGCTCTCGGACGCAGGCGGCGTCCTGCCCGAGCCGCAGGCGCGGCTCCCCTACCACCGCTCGTCCGCCTTCGCCGCGCCGCGGTCGTGGTCCCGATCGCACTGGCACGACTTCGACCTCGTCATCGCCATCGACTACAACCGGGTCAAGGGCACCTCCCCGCTGGATCCCACCCGCCCCCAGGGCCAGTCCAAGGGCGGCAGCATCTGGCTGCACATGGACCACGGCAGCGGCACGTCGGCGTGCGTCAGCCAGTCCAAGGCCGACATGGAGTACCTGCTGCGCACGCTCGATCCGGCGCTGCACCCGGTCGTGGTGATGGGGGACCGGGAGCACCTGGCGGCCTGACGGCGGTTCAGGACGCCCTGTCGCGAGGCCGGTAGGCCCTCTGCAAGAGCGAAGCAGAGTGTTTCCGCAAGAAGTTGAAAGTTTTTCCACGCGACATATTGACGCTACCCGTCCGCGGGGCCAGTCTCCTACCCGGAGTTCCCACGGGCGGGAACTCCGCCCCCACACTCGATGGCCCGGCGCGTGGCTGTCTTCGGGGCACCTTTGTGCCCGAACACGAAGGAGCCGCACCATGAGATCGCGTTTTCTGCGCGCGGGTCTGGCCGCCCTGCTCAGCACGGCCGGGCTCGTCGGCGTCTCGCAGCAGCCGGCCCAGGCAGCACCGCCCGGAAGCAAGGACGTCACCGCCACCCTCTTCGAGTGGAAGTTCGCCTCGGTCGCCAAGGAGTGCACCAACACCCTCGGCCCGGCCGGGTACGGCTACGTCGAGGTGTCGCCGCCCCAGGAGCACGTCCAGGGTGCGCAGTGGTGGACCTCCTACCAGCCCGTCAGCTACCGCATAGCGGGCCGGCTGGGTGACGGGACGGCCTTCAAGAACATGGTCGACACCTGCCATGCCGCCGGGGTCAAGGTCATCGCCGACGCCGTCGTCAACCACATGAGCGCCGGCTCGGGCACCGGCACCGGCGGCACGTCGTACAGCAAGTACAACTACCCGGGGTACTACCAGGACCAGGACTTCCACTCCTGCCGGACGAACATCTCCGACTACACCAACCGCGACAACGTCCAGAACTGCGAACTCGTCGGGCTCTCGGACCTGAACACCGGCAGCGACTACGTGCGCTCGACGATCGCGGCGTACCTGAACGGCCTCATCGCGCTGGGCGTCGACGGATTCCGCATCGACGCCGCCAAGCACATGGCGGCGGCCGATCTCTCCGCGATCAAGGCCAAGCTCAGCAACCCATCCGTCTTCTGGGCGCAGGAGGTCATCTACGGTTCCGGGGAGGCCGTGCAGCCCGGCGAGTACACCGGCACCGGTGACGTCGACGCCTTCCAGGGCGCCTACGACCTCAAGCGGATCTTCACCGGAGAGAAGCTCGCCTACCTCAGCAACTGGGGTGCCTCTTGGGGCGCGGGCTACCTCGCGAGCGGCAGTTCGCGCACCTTCGTCGACAACTGGGACACCGAGCGCAACGGTTCGACCCTCACCTACAAGGCGGGCGCGACCTACACCCTGGCCAACGTCTACATGCTGGCCTGGCCCTACGGCTCGCCCAACGTGTACTCCGGCTACGAGTTCTCCGACAACGACGCCGGCCCGCCGGGCGGCGGCACCGTCAACGCCTGCTACAGCGACGGCTGGAAGTGCCAGCACGCCTGGCCGCAGATCGCGGGCATGGTCGGCTTCCGCAACGCGGTCGCCGGCACCGCGGTGACCAACTGGTGGTCCAACGGCAACAACGCCATCGCCTTCGGGCGCGGCAGCAAGGGCTACGTCGCGATCAACCACGAGAGCGGCTCCCTCACGCAGACCTTCACCACCTCGCTGCCCGCCGGCACCTATTGCGACGTGCAGCACAGCGGCGCCACCTACACCGTCGGCTCGGACGGCAGGTTCACCGCCACCATCGGCGCCAACGACGCGGTGGCGCTCTACACCGGCGCCCCCTGCGGCAGCGGAGGCGGCGGCACGACGCCCGCGAGCGGGGCGTCCTTCTCGGTCAACGCCACCACGGTGTGGGGCCAGAACGTCTACGTCGTCGGCAACAACGCCGCCCTCGGCAACTGGAACACCGGCAACGCCCTGCCGCTGTCCTCGGCGGCCTACCCGGTGTGGAAGCTCGACGTCTCCATGGGCGCGGGCACGTCCTTCGAGTACAAGTACATCAAGAAGGACGCCGGCGGGAACGTCACCTGGGAGTCCGGCGCCAACCGTACGGCGACCGTCCCCGCGAGCGGCAAGGTGACGCTGGGCGACACCTGGCGCGCCTGACCCCTCCCTGCGCCCCGGCGCCTCAGCAGCGACCCGGCGCGGTGTCCAGGACGGCGAGCAACGCCGTCAGGGCATCGCGCTGGTCCGTGTCCAGGGGGGAGAGCAGCTCCTCGGCCGCCGCCCGGCGGGCGCGGCGCAGCCGCCGCACGGCGTCGTCGCCCTCCTCGGTGAGCTCGATGCGCACCACCCTGCGGTTGACCGGGTCGGGCGCCCTGCGGACCAGCCCCCGCTCCTCCAGGGCGTCGGTCAGGCTCGTCACCGCGCGCGGCACGACGTCCAGCCGCTCGGCGAGGTCGGCCATCCGGGGCGCGGTTCCGCTCTTGAGGATGTGCGCGACCGTGCGCAGCATGCGTGCCTGGGCCGGGGTGATGCCGACCGGCTCCAGGTGCCGCCGCTGTGCGCGGTGCAGCCGGCGGGTCAGCCACAGCAGCTGGTCGGCGAGGCGCCCGGTGCTCTCGTCGGTCTCCGCGGCGGAGGTGCGGGATTCCATGGTCAGAGAGTATCAGGATGCGGTTCATTGTGAGTATAGGTAACAATGAACTACACTCTCATCGCCTTGACATGCCCGGACCTTTCGGAGGCCCTTTGCACCCCGATCAATCCCCGCGGTGGACCCCGCCGCCCAAGGACCCCGCCCGACCCAACGACGTGCGCCGCGTCCTGCGGCTCTTCCGTCCCTACCGTGCCCGCCTGACCGTCGTCGGGCTCCTCGTCGGCGCCGCCTCACTCGTCTCGGTCGCCTCGCCCTTCATGCTGCGCGAGATCCTCGACACCGCGATCCCGCAGGGCCGCACCGGGCTGCTGAGCCTGCTCGCCCTCGGCATGATCGCGACCGCCGTCCTCAACAGCGTCTTCGGCGTCCTGCAGACCCTGATCTCCACCACGGTCGGCCAGCGCGTCATGCACGACCTGCGCACCGCCGTCTACGAGCAGCTGCAGCGCATGTCGCTCGCCTTCTTCACCCGGACCCGCACCGGAGAGGTGCAGTCCCGCATCGCCAACGACATCGGCGGCATGCAGGCCACCGTCACCTCCACCGCGACCTCGCTCGTGTCCAACCTCACCAGTGTCGTGGCCACCGTCGTCGCGATGATCGCCCTGGACTGGCGCCTGACCATCGCCTCCCTGCTGCTGCTCCCGGTCTTCGTGTGGATCAGCCGCCGGGTCGGCACCGAGCGCAAGAAGATCACCACCCAGCGCCAGAAGCAGATGGCCGCTATGTCCGCGATCGTCACCGAGTCGCTGTCCGTCAGCGGAATCCTCCTCGGCCGCACCATGGGACGCGCCGACTCCCTCACCCGCTCCTTCGCCGAGGAGTCGGACCGGCTGGTCGACCTCGAGGTGCGCTCCAACATGGCCGGCCGCTGGCGGATGTCCACCATCGGCGTCGTCATGGCCGCCATGCCCGCGCTCATCTACTGGGTCGCCGGCATCGCCGTCAACGGAGCGGGCGGGGCGGTGTCGATCGGCACGCTCGTCGCCTTCGTCTCGCTCCAGCAAGGCCTGTTCCGGCCCACCGTCAGCCTGCTGTCGACCGGTGTCCAGGTGCAGACCTCGCTCGCGCTCTTCCAGCGCATCTTCGAGTACCTCGACCTGCCCGTCGACATCACCGAGAAGGACGAACCCGTACGCCTCCCGCGGGTCCGCGGCGACATCCGCTTCGAGGGCGTCGGCTTCTCCTACGACCCGGCCACGCCCGGGCGCACCCTCGACGGCATCGACCTGACGGTCCCGGCCGGCGGCAGCCTCGCCGTCGTCGGCGCCACCGGCTCTGGCAAGAGCACCCTCAGCTACCTCGTGCCCCGGCTGTACGACGTCACCGAGGGCCGCGTCACGCTCGACGGCGTCGACGTCCGCGACCTCGCCTTCGACACGCTCGCCGCATCGGTCGGCGTCGTCTCGCAGGAGACGTACCTCTTCCACGCCTCGGTCGCCGAGAACCTGCGCTTCGCCAAGCCCGACGCCACCGACGAGGAGGTCGTCGCCGCCGCCCGCGCCGCGCAGATCCACGACCACATCGCGGGGCTGCCCGACGGCTACGACACCGTCGTCGGCGAACGCGGCTACCGCTTCTCCGGCGGCGAGAAGCAGCGCCTGGCCATCGCGCGGACGATCCTGCGCGACCCGCCGGTCCTCATCCTCGACGAGGCCACCAGCGCGCTGGACACCCGTACCGAGCACGCCGTCCAGGACGCCATCGACGCCCTCTCGGCGGGCCGGACGACCCTCACCATCGCCCACCGGCTGTCCACCGTCCGCGACGCCGACCAGATCGTCGTCCTCGACCACGGCCGGATCGTGGAACGCGGCAGCCACGACGAACTGCTCGCCCTGGACGGCCGCTACGCCGCCCTGGTCCGCCGTGACGCCCAACTCGTCCATACGGCATGATCCTCGGCCATGGGACCCATCGCGGGGGCGGAACTCCCCGGCTACCGGCAGATCGAGGCGGACGCCTGGACCAATGACCACGGCGACCTCGTCAGCCTGCACTGGTTCGACGTGCCGCCGGACATCCCCGCGCCCCTGGAGGACCTGCCGCGCCTGCGCCACGCCCTGGCCCACTACACCCACGGGGCGGGCGGCGGCCTCATCGAGGCCGACGTCCTGCACCTGGGAACGGTGCCCACGTTGCGCCAGGTCATCAAGGTCCCCCTGCCGGACCGCCCCGCCGGCCAGGCGTTCCTCGGCAGCTACACCCTGCCCCGGGCCTCCTGCAGCGCCGTCGTGAAGGTCCAGGCCCTGGAGGAGGGCACCACCGGCGTCCGGGAGGCGCAGGTGCTCATCGAACTCGGCCCCGAGCGCTACTTCATGCCCCACCCCTACGCCTCGGACCTGCGGCAGGGCCTGCCCTTCCACTGGGGCGACGCCCCCCACTACGACGCGCACTTCCCCGACCATCCGCTCACCCGGGTCCGGGACGCACTGGCCCAGCTCGCCGTCTCGCTCCAGGTGGCACCGGAGTACGCGGCCCTGCCTCCCTTCGCGGGACCGGCCGCCACCGCGCCGTAGACCCGGGTGAGCAAGCGCACACCCCGCCCTCGGCGAGCGCCCGCCCGGCGCCCGGCGCCGGCGCTAGGGTGAGCGGCGCCGCGCAGACCGCAGGAGGTAACCGATGGCCGCTTCCGACCGTTCCGCCCTGCTGCTGGCCAGAGTGCTCGCCACCACGGGCACCGCCCACTTCGTGGCGCCCCGGCCCTTCGACGCGATCGTCCCGCGCGTCCTGCCCGGCGAGCCCCGCACCTGGACCTACGTCAGCGGCGCGGTGGAACTGGCGCTCGCCGCGGGCATCGCACTGCCCCGTACCCGCCGGGCGAGCGCCCTGCTGGCGGCGGGCTTCTTCACCGCCGTACTGCCGGCCAACGTGAAGATGGCCCGGGACTGGCGCGACCGGCCCGTGCCGCTGCGGAACGCCGCCTACGCCCGGCTGCCGCTGCAGGCGCCGCTCGTGCTGTGGGCCCTGAAGGTGAGCCGCGACAGCCGCCCCTGACCGGCCCACGGGGCGTTGTCGGTGCCCCGTTCTACCCTCGAACGGTGACCTCGCACAGGAGCCCGTCCGTCGCCGTCGTCGCCGATCCCCTGGGAACCGGCGGGCGGCTGCAGGCGCTGCGCGAGGACGGCACGGCGGACGGTCCCCCGCAGACCGTCGGCGACCTCGTGGCGGCCGTCGCCGAGCGCGAGGCCCGGCAGGCGCCGCGCTGGGTGTGGGCCGCCACCGACGAGATCTACCCGCCGCTGCTGGAGCGGCTCCCGGCCCGTCCGGCCCGGTGCCACGACCTCAAGCTCGTCGAGGCCCTGCTGCTCGGTTCCGAGGAGCGCTGGGGCCTGCCCCGTTCGCTGGGCGCCGGCTGGGCCCGGCTGCGCGGACTCCCCGTGCCGGACGACGCGCGCGAAGGCGGCTCCGACGACCAGCCGGTGCTCTTCGCCGCCGACCGCCATCATCTGCCGCCGGGCACCGACCCGCTGGAGGCGGTGATCGCCGTCCACGCCGACCAGCAGCGCCGGATCGCCCTGTCCGAGCACCCCGACCGGCTGCGCCTGCTGGCCGCCGCCGAGTCCGCCGGCGCCCTGGCCGCCGCCGAGATGGCCCGGGACGGCCTGCCCTGGAGCGCCGCCGCCCACGACGCGGTGCTCACCGGGCTGCTCGGCCCCCGTCCGGCGGGCGGCGTCCGTCCCAAGGTGCTGTCCGAGCTCGCCACCGGCATCCATGAGGCCCTGGGCCGCCCGGTGAACCCCGACTCGCCCGCCCAACTGCTGCCCGCCTTCGAGCGCGTGGGCGTGCGGATCACCTCGACCCGCTCCCATGTGCTGCGGGAGGTCGGGCATCCGGCCGCCGCGTTGCTGCTGCGCTACAAGGAGCTCTCCCGTATCCACAGCGCCCACGGCTGGTCCTGGCGTGAACAGTGGGCGCCCGCCGGGCGGTTCCACCCCGAGTACGTCGTCGGCGGTGTCGTCTCCGGCCGCTGGGCCACCCGCGGCGGCGGAGCGCTGCAGATCCCCCGGCAGATCCGCGCCGCCGTGGTCGCCGACCCCGGGCACCGGCTGGTCGTCGCCGACGCGGGCCAGCTGGAACCCCGCGTCCTGGCCGCCCTCTCCGGCGATCCCGGGCTGGCGGCGGCCGCGGCCGAGGGCGACCTGTACGCGGCCCTCGCGCGCACCGCGTTCGGGGGCGACCGCGCGCGGGCCAAACTGGGCCTGCTGGGCGCGATGTACGGCCAGACCAGCGGCGAGGTGGGGCCGCTGCTCGAGGTCCTGCGCCGCCGCTTCCCGGACGCCATGCGCCTGGTGGAGTCCGCCGCCCGCACCGGCGAGGGCGGCGGTGTCGTCCGGTCCCACCTCGGGCGTACGTCACCGGCGCCGTCCGCCGACCGCCAGGAGCTCACCGACGCCCAGGCCCGCGCCTGGGGCCGCTTCACCCGCAACTTCGTCATCCAGGCCACGGCCGCCGAATGGGCGCTGGCCGTGCTGGCCTCCCTGCGCCGTCGCCTGGCCGCCCTCGACGGACGGCCGCGCCTGGTGTTCTTCCTGCACGACGAGGTCATCGTGCACACCCCCCAGGAGCTGGCCCCCGCCGTGGAGCACGCCGTCGCGGAGTCCGCGGAGGAGGCCCGGCGCCTGCTCTTCGGCCCGACGCCGGTGCCCTTCCCGCTGCACACCCACGTCGTCGAGTGCTACGCGGACGCCAAGTGAGCGGCGCGCGGTCAGTCCGTCAGGAGCACGACCTCCAGGGTGCGCGGCCCGTGCACGCCCTCCACCCGGTCCAGTTCGATGTCGCTGGTGGCAGAGGGCCCGGAGATCCACGTCAACGGCCGGACGGGATCCAGCCGTTCCAGTGCCTGCGGCACCGAGTCCACGACCTGCTCCGGGACGCGCACGACGACGACGTGGTGGTCCGGAACGAGCGTGATCCTGCGCCGCCCCTGGTCGGGCCCGGCGTCCAGCACGATGGTGCCGGTCTCCGCGATCGCCACCGCGCAACCGGTGACGACGCTGTCGACGGCGTCCAGTTCGCGGGCCGTCAGCGCCGCGGAATCGGCCACCCGTTCCACGTCCTGCACCGCCGAGAGCCACTGCTCCGGAAGGCCGGGTGGGACGACGACCCGGCGGGCGCCGCGCGCGGCCAGCAGGCCGGCGAGGCGGCCGGGCAGTTCGTCGCCGGTGGCGCGGTGGACGATGGCGCGGTAGTCGGCGAGGTTCTCGGCCAGCAGATCGGCGGTCTGCGCGGCGTCCCGCCGTCCGTGGACGCGCAGGTAGTCACGGTCCACCGCACCGCGCGCCGGTGCCGTCCCGCGCGGCGCGTCGGCGAGGGCGCGGCGGATCCGCCCCAGGACCTGGTCACGGGTGCTCACTTGGTGCCCTCCCTGCTCTCCGTGCTGTCGCTGTCGTTGCCGGCGCCGGCGGTGCCCGGTCCCCGGGTGCGCCGCCACCAGTCGCGGAAGGACTCCGCCGGCACCGACGGGACGTCCCGGGTGTCGGTCCACGCCTTCCCGGGCCCCGGCAGCCGGCTCGGGTGGAACCTGCGGGTCCGCGACGCCAGCCGCTGGCCGGCGCGCAGCGCGGCCGGGTGGTCCAGCGTCCAGCGCGCCGCGCGCATGGCCGCCCGCTCGGCCGCGTGGCCCTTGGCGGGCCTGAGCGTCACCTTGTTGCCCGCCCGGGTCACCTCGCCGCCCTGCACGACGCGTTCCCGCAGGTGGACGAGGACCTCAGGGATGTCGATGGCGACCGGGCACACCTCGTAGCAGGCGCCGCAGAGGGACGAGGCGTACGGCAGCGAGGCGTCGATCGCGGTGTCCGTGCCGCGGAGCTGCGGGGTGAGGATGGCGCCGATCGGCCCGGGGTAGGCGGACCCGTACGCATGCCCACCGGCCCGCTCGTACACGGGGCAGACGTTGAGGCAGGCCGAGCAGCGGATGCACCGCAGGGCCTGCCGGCCCACCTCGTCGGCGAGGGTGTCGGTGCGGCCGTTGTCGACCAGGACGAGGTGGAAGGTGCGCGGTCCGTCCTCGTCGGTGGTCCCGGTCCAGGTGCTCGTGTACGGGTTCATCCGCTCGGCCGTGGAGGAGCGCGGCAGGAGCTGCAGGAAGACCTCGAGGTCCTGCCAGCTCGGCAGCACCTTCTCGATGCCGACCACCGAGATCAGGGTCTCGGGGAGCGTCAGGCACATGCGGCCGTTGCCCTCGGACTCCACCACGACCAGGGTGCCGGTCTCGGCGATCATGAAGTTCGCGCCCGAGATGCCGACCTTGGCGCGCAGGAACTTCTCCCGCAGGTGGAGCCGTGCGGCCTCGGCCAGTTCGGCGGGGGAGTCGGAGAGCCCCTCGGGCGCCGGACGGCCCCAGCGGCCCATGGCCTCGTTGAAGATGTCCCGGATCTCGGAGCGGTTGCGGTGGATCGCGGGCACCAGGATGTGGCTCGGCAGGTCGTCGCCGAGCTGCACGATCAGCTCGGCCAGGTCCGTCTCGTAGGCGGAGATCCCGGCCTCGGCGAGCGCCTCGTTGAGACCGATCTCCTGGGTCGCCATGGACTTGACCTTGACGACCTCGGTCTCGCCGGTGGCGCGTACCAGGTCCGTCACGATCCGGTTGGCCTCGTCCGCGTCGACGGCCCAGTGGACGGTGCCTCCGGCGGCGGTAACCGCCTCCTCCAACCGCACCAGGTAGTGGTCGAGATGGCGCAGCACGTCGTCCTTGATCTGCTTGCCCGCCGCCCGCAGTTGCTGCCAGTCGTCGAGTTCGGCGACGGCGCGGGCCCGCTTGTCCCGGATGGTGTGGGTGGCGTGCCGCAGGTTGCCGCGCAGGGTCGTGTTGTGCACGGCCTCGCCGGCGGCGACGGGGAAGGCGGGCATGCCCAGGTAGGTGCCGCTCATCGGATGCCTCCGTAGGGCTGTTCCTCGGTCGACGCGAGGATCTCGGCGAGGTGGACCGGCCGGACCTCGGAGCCGAGCCGGGCGAGGGTGCCGCCGATGTGCATCAGGCAGGAGTTGTCCACCGTGCACACGGCGCGCGCGCCGGTGGAGGTGATGTTGCGGGCCTTGTCCGCGCCCATCGCCGCGGACACGGCCGCGTTCTTGACGGCGAAGGTGCCGCCGAATCCGCAGCATTCCTCCGCGCCCGGCAGTTCGACCAGCTCCAGCCCCTTCACATGGCTGAGCAGCTCCACCGGGCGCCGGCCCAGCCCCAGCATCCTCAGGCCATGACAGGTCGGATGATAGGTGACGGGATAGGGGAAGTAGGCGCCGACGTCCGTCACCTTGAGCACGTCCGTGAGGAACTCGGTCAGCTCGTAGGTGCGCGGCACGACGGACGCGGCGACGGCGGCGAGGCCCTCCCCGCGCCCCTCCGCGCGGGCCCGGTCGCCGATGCGGGGATAGTTGTCCCGCACCATCGCGGCGCAGGAACCGGACGGGGTGACGATGTAGTCGTACCCCTCGAAGGCCTTGGCGTACCGCGTGACCAGGGGCTCCGTTTCGTGCCGGTAGCCGGTGTTGAACTGGGGCTGGCCGCAGCAGGTCTGCGCGGCGGGGAAGTCCACGGTCACCCCCAGCCGCTCCAGCAGGGTCACGACGGCCTTCCCCGTCTCGGGGTACAGCGTGTCGTTCACGCAAGTGACGAACAGTGCTACGCGCATGCGGCCTCCTCACGGTCGGCACGGCCACCCGTGGGCTCATACTGCCGTATACGCCCCGCACTATGGGGCAGAGATCGGATGTCTGCGTGCCGCAGAAGGTGCCATTGACGAGCCATGTCGGGGTGTCCTAACGTCCCTGCCATCGATTGAAACCTTTCATATCAGACCCGAGAGGCCAGGGCCGACCGTGCAGCGCGTCTGTTTCCTGTTGAAGGTCCGGAAGGACCGGCTCGCCGAGTACCGCGAGCGTCACGCAGCCGTCTGGCCTGAGATGCTGGACGCCCTCTCGGCCACCGGCTGGCACAACTACTCGCTCTTCCTCCGTGAGGACGGCCTGCTCGTCGGCTACCTGGAGACCGAGGACTTCGCGGCCGCACAGGAGGCGATGGCGGCGACCGACGTCAACGCCCGCTGGCAGGCGGAGATGGCGGACTTTTTCGAGGCGCTGGACGGGGCCCGGCCCGACGAGGCCATGCGGCCGCTCACGGAGGTCTTCCACCTGGCATGACTTCGCGCCCGTAGCCCGCGCGGACGATCCGCCCAGCCCCGGAGGCCACCGTTCCGCTCCGCCGCTTCCGTTCGGCCGGCCGGACACAGTGGGCACCGACGCCGTCACCTATGCGTAGCATGAACCCGCGGCCTGCGGCGGGCCGGCGGCAGGAGGTAGGGCGGAGCTCGTGACACGCATGGTGGGGATCAAGGACGTCGCCCGACAGGCGGGTGTTTCGGTCGGCACGGTGTCCAACGTGATCAACCGGCCCGACATGGTCTCCGAGGACACGCGTGCCCGCGTGCTGTCGGTCATCGAGCAACTGGGCTACGTGCGCAGTGAGTCCGCCCGGCAATTGAGGGCGGGCCGCAGCAGGATCATCGCGCTGCTCGTGCTCGACATGGCCAACCCCTTCTTCGTGGACGTCGCCTCCGGGGCCGAGCGGGCCGCCCGCGAGACCGGGCTCGGCGTCATGCTCTGCAACAGCGGCGAAAGCCCCTCGGAAGAGGCCGACTACCTGGGCCTCTTCGCCGAGCAGCGGGTGCGCGGCGTCCTGGTGACGCCCGCTGACACCAGCGGCCGGAACATCGCCTCCTTCCGGCGCCACGGCATCCCCTTCGTCTTCGTGGACCGCGTCGTGCCGAGCGCCGAGGCCTGCTCGGTGTCCGTGGACGACATCGAGGGCGGCCGCCTCGCGGTCGACCACCTCATCGAACGCGGCCACGAACGCATCGTCTACGTGAGCGGTCCGATGCACCTCGCCCAGTGCCAGGACCGGCGCACCGGCGCCCTGGACGCGCTCGCCGCCGCCGGGCTCCCCGCCGAGTCCCTGGCGCACATCGAGGCGGAGCGTCTGGACGTCCCCTCAGGACGCGACGCCGGCGCCCGGCTCCTGGGGATGGCCAACCGCCCGACCGCCGTCTTCTGCGCCAACGACCTGCTCGCGCTGGGCGTGCTGCAGGCGCTGTACGCGGCGGGCATCGCGGTGCCCGAGGAGATCGCGCTGGTCGGTTACGACGACATCGAGTTCGCGGCGGCCGCGGCGGTGCCGCTGACGTCCGTGCGGCAGCCCGCTTACCGGATGGGCCGCGCTGCGGCCGACCTGCTCATCGAGGAGACCGGGGACGCGGCCGAGGAGCACGAGCACCGGCGCATCGTCTTCCAGCCCGAACTCGTCGTCCGGGGCTCCACCCTCGGCAAGAGCGGCCGCGCCGCCCGCTGAGCCCTCCGGGGAGGGTGCCGGGCCCTGTCGGGGCCGTGCCCGGCCCTCGGGCCGATCCGTTCCGCCGGCACCACGCACCTTCGCCGGGTCACTGGCCGGCGGCGGTACGCCCGTTGCTGCCGGGCCCCGACGACTTCGGTGGTCTTCGGCCGGGGAGCGGCGCGGCCCCTCTCGCCGCGGGGACATCCCGGTCGCACCCCAGCCCGCGGACGGCCGTCCGCCGGCCTCTCTCCCGGCGCGGATGCTCCCGGTGCGGCCGTCAGCCGGCCGCGGCCACCGGTTCCGGCGTCCGGGCCGCGTCCAGGGCGCGGTCCTGTCCCCGCAGGTAGGCGCGGATCTCACGGACCGCGCTGCGGCCGGCCCGGTTGGCGCCGATCGTGCTCGCGGAGGGGCCGTAGCCGATGAGGTGGACGCGCGGGTCGGCGGCGACCTGGGTGAGCCCCTCCAGACGGATGCCGCCGCCGGGCTCGCGCAGGCGCAGCGGGGCGAGGTGGTCGAGGGCGGCACGGAAGCCGGTGGCCCACAGGATGACGTCGGCGGTGACGTGGCGGCCGTCCGCCCAGGTCACGCCGTCCGGGGTGATCCGGTCGAACATGGGGAGGCGTTCGAGGATGCCGCGCTCGCGGGCGCGCTCCATCGCCTCGGTCATGGGCAGCCCCGTCACGCTGACGACGCTCTGGGGCGGAAGGCCGTGCTTGACGCGTTCCTCGACCAGCGCGACCGCTGCCCGTCCCTGATCCTCCCCGAAGGGGCCGGTGTGGTAGGCGGGCGGCCGCCTGGTCACCCAGGTCGTCGCGGCCGCGCCGCCCGGTTCGTGGAGCTCCATCAGCAGCTGGACGGCCGAGGTGCCGCCGCCGACCACGATCACGTGCTTCCCGGCGAACTCCTCGCGCCCGCGGTACCCCGCCGTGTGCAGCTGGCGGCCGCGGAAGGCCTCCTGGCCCGGGTAGCGGGGGACGAAGGGCCGGTCCCAGGTCCCGGTCGCGTTGATCAGCGCGCGGGCAGCCCACGTGCCGACGTCGGACTCGACCAGCAGGCGCCCGTCCGGGCCCTCGCGGACCGTGGAGACGTCGACCGGGCGGTGCACCCGCAGGTCGAAGGTGCGCTCGTAGCGGTCGAAGTACTCGGCGACGACCTCGGCGGACGGCCGGTCGGGGTCGGCGCCCTCCAGCTCCATGCCGGGCAGCGAGTGCACCCCGTGCGCCCTGCCGTACGTCAGCGTCGGCCAGCGGAACTGCCAGGCGCCGCCGGGGCCGGGGGAGTGGTCGAGGACGACGAAGTCCTCGTCCGGCCGCATCCCGTTCCGTCGCAGGAAGTACGCACCCGAGAGCCCGGCCTGCCCGGCCCCGATGACGGCGACGTCCACATCCACATGGTTCACGTTTCCACTAACTACGGGCGTTCGTGGAAGCTTCCCGCGGACACCTCGCGCCGCAGCCGGGCCACCCGCGCGGCGGCCTCCTCCAGGCGGGACAGCGGCAGGTCGCCGTCGGCGACCGCGCGGGTGGCCGCGGTCCGGATGGCCTCCAGGACGCCCGCCCCGCAACGGGGCCCGAGCTGCAGCAGGTCCACGCCCGAGAGCCAGGCCAGGACGGCCGCGCCCGGTACACCCCAGCCCTCCACGACCTCGTCGGTGTCCAGCGGTTCGCTGATCACGACCGCGCCCTCACCGAACTCGTCCCGCAGCAGTTCGGTGACCGCGGGCCCGCTGAGCGCGGCCGGGACGTCGACGGTGACCGCCCCGGCCCGTTCCAGGCCGCGCCGGAGCCATTCCGGCGGTCTGCGGGTCCGGCCGACGGGCAGCAGGCAGACGTCGACCAGCGCGGCGACGCGGTGCGGTGCGTACACGTGGGGGTCCCCCTCTGGCGCTCGGGCGGGCGCTGCCGACCCTATCCCGAGGGACGGCAAGTGGTCCAGACCAATCGTGGGCGGCCGCCCGGATCAGGACAGCCGCCCCCGTCGTGCCGCGCCGTTCACCGGCCTCCGAAGAGCAGCGGCGGGCGTCCTCTCGAGTAGCCTCCGTGCGGCCAGTTCGGGCATGACGCCCTCACCGAACCAGTACGCCTCCTCCAGGTGCGGGTAGCCCGACAGCACGAAGTGGTCGATCCCCAGGGCGTGGTACTCCTCGATCCGGTCGGCGAGCTCCGCGTGGCTGCCGACCAGCGCCGTCCCGGCCCCGCCGCGCACCAGGCCCACCCCGGCCCCCATGCAGCGCCGGCATCCGCTGCCGGCCCACCGACTCGCAGCGCCCCAGCGCCTCGTGCGCGGCGGCGACCGTGTCCTCGTCCAGGTCGTCCAGCAGCCGGTCCGCCGTGGCCCACGTCGGGCAGGCGGTGAGCGGGCGCGCACGCCGCCGCGTCCGCGGAACCGGTCAGGCGCAGGCGCGGGCGCTACGACTTGTCACGGGAACCCGGACGGGGGCGGTGCGGGGAGGGCGCGAAAAGGCGCACGAAACGGCGCGCGCGAAAGGCGCGCGAAGAGGTGAGGAAGCGTCAGCAGCCGTGGCGACAGGCGGCGGAGGCCACCCGCAACAGGTCGATGTGACCGCGCGTGGTGAGCAGAACGGGACGCCGCATGTCCACGACCGTAGCCAGGCCGTCCACATTGCCTCCACGGCGTCCCGGCCCTCGGAACGCCCGAGCCGCCCCCACCACGCGGCGGGTTTCCGGGTGGGCCACCATGGTCACATGGCCGACGCTTTCTCCACCCGCACCCTCGACGTCACCACCGGCAGCCGGGAGACGGTCCACGACCTGACCGGCGCCTGCGCCGACTTCCTCGACGACGTCGCCCACGGACGCGACGGGCTGCTCAACGTGTTCGTCCCGCACGCCACCGCCGGGATCGCCGTCATCGAGACCGGCGCGGGCAGCGACGACGACCTGCTGGCCGCGCTCCACGACCTGCTCCCCGCCGACGACCGCTGGCGCCACCGCCACGGCAGCCCCGGCCACGGCCGCGACCACGTGCTGCCCGCCATCGTCCCGCCGCACGCCACGCTCCCGGTGATCGGCGGCCGGCTGGAGCTCGGCACCTGGCAGTCCGTCGTCCTGGTCGACACCAACCGCGACAACCAGCGGCGCCAGGTCCGGCTGAGCTTCCTCGGCTGAATCGCGAGCCGCCCGCACCTCCCGCGCGTCAGCCCGTCAGCCAGTCCATGACCGCCCGGGCGTCGAAGGCGTCCTGCCCTCCGCGGACCAGCAGACCGGCCGTCGCGAAGGCGGGGTCGTCGGCCTGCACGGCCAGGTAGGGGACGGCGACGCACCGCATGCCCGCCCGGTGCGCCGCTTCCGCGCCGGGCGGCGCGTCCTCGACGACCACGCAGTCCGCCGGGTCCACGCCGAGCCGGGCCGCCGCCTGCAGGAACACGTCAGGGGCGGGCTTGCCGCGGTCGACCTCCTCCGCCGAGACCGCGGTCGTCAGCCGGGCGTCCAGCCCGGTGCCCGCCAGCACCGCCCGGATCGCCTCGCGCGACGAGCCCGAGGCCACCGCCATGGGGTGCCCGGCCTTCGCCAGCAGCTCGACGAACGCGCGCATCCGGGGGAACACATCGGTGGCCCCGCGGGCCAGCTCCAGGTAGAGCCGGTTCTTGCCGTCCAGCAGCTCCTGGACGGACGCCGACAGGCCGTACTCCTCGCGGAGGGTCTCCAGCGTCTCCTTGGTGCCGATGCCGATGAAGCGCCGGTGCTGCTCCCAGGTGAAGTCGTCCACGCCGTGCGCGGCCAGCAGCCGGCGGCCCGCCTCGAAGTAGTTGGGCTCGCTGTCCACGAGGGTGCCGTCGAGGTCGAATATCACCGCGGGGAGCGTCATGCCTCCCAGCATGCCAAGCCGGCGATCACGGCGTGCGCCCGGCCGCGGCGTCCCGGCCGACCTCCCGTACCAGCGGCAGCATCCGCTGCGGCACCCGCTCGCGCAGCGCGACCTCCGTGCGGGTGCGCACCACACCCGGCACCTGGACCAGACGCTGGATCACGTCCTCCAGGTGCGCGGCGTCCCGGGCGACCACCCGGGTGAGCAGGTCGCCGCCGCCGGTGATCGAGAACGCCTCGATGATCTCGGGCACGGCGGCCAGGGCCGCGCCCGTGGCGTCCAGGTGGCCCTGGGTCACCTCCAGGTGGACGAAGGCCAGCACCCGGTACCCCAGGGCCTCGGGCGACAGGCGCGGGCCGTACCCGGTGATCACCCCGTCCCGTTCCAGCCGGTCGAGCCGCGCCTGCAGGGTCCCGCGCGCCACACCCAGGATGCGGGCGTACTCGCGGACGCTGGTGCGCGGCTGTTCCAGCAGCAGCGCCAGGATGCGGGCGTCCAGCTCGTCGGCGGGCACGGGACGCTGCCTCGCGCCGCTCAGAGGAGGGCGTCGATGGTGATCGGCAGTTCGCGGATGCGCTTTCCGGTGGCGTGGTAGACCGCGTTGGCGATGGCGGGTGCGATGCCGACCAGGCCGACCTCGCCGACGCCCTTGGTGCCGGTCGGTGTGCCGCGGTCGGGCTCACCGACGAAGACCACGTCCAGCTCCGGGATGTCGGCGTTCACGGCGACGAGGTAGTCGGTGAAGTTCCCGTTGGCGATGCGGCCGGTGCGCGGGTCGGTGACCGTGTCCTCGAACAGGGCCATGCCGATCCCGCCGACCGTACCGCCGATGATCTGGCTCCTGGCGGTCTTCTCGTTGAGGATGCGGCCGCCGTCGATCGCGGACACCACCCGGGCGACCCGGACGAGGCCGAGGTCGGCGTCGACGCGTACCTCCACGAACTTCGCGCCGTAGGCCCCGGCCATGGACATGCCGATGGCGGCCGGGTCCGGAGGTGTGCTGCTCCCGGTCGCCGTCAGCTGGGGCAGCCCGTGCCGGGAGAGGATGTCCGCGTAGGACTCCCCGCGGTCCGGGCGACCCACCAGGTGCACCCGGCCGCCGGAGGCCTCGACGTCCTCGGGGGAGGCGCCCAGCAGCGGGGAGTCGGCGTCCCCGCGCGTGAGGTCCGCGAACAGGCCCACGAGTTTGCGGCAGGCGTCGTGAACGGCGTTGCCGAGCGCGCCGGTCAGACCGGAGCCGCCCGCCATCATCGAGTCGGGCATGTCGGAGTCGCCGAGGTCGAAACGGACCCTCTCCAGGGGCAGGCCCAGTTCCTCGGCGGACAGCTGCGCCATCACGGTGTACGTGCCGGTGCCGATGTCGGTCGCCGCGCTGCGCACGAACGCGCTGCCGTCGCGGTTGACGGTCGCCTCGGCCATGCAGGGCGTCGCGAAGTACGGGAACATCGCGCTCGCCATGCCGTAGCCGACGAGCCAGTTGCCGTCGCGCATGGACCGCGGCTCCGGGTTCCGGTCGGCCCAGCCGAAGCGCCGCGCGCCGGCCTCGTAGCACTCCAGGATCGCCTTCCCGGACCAGGGCAGCCCGTTGCGCGGGTCGACCTCGGTGTGGTTGCGGATCCGCAGCTCCAGCGGGTCGATGCGCAGGGTGTACGCCAGTTCGTCGAGGGCCGACTCCAGCGCGAAGCAGCCCTGCGCCTCGGCCGGGGCGCGCATCGACGTCGGTACGGCGATGTTGAGCTTGGCCTGCTGGTCCCGGGTGATCACGTTCGGGCACCGGTAGGCGAACGAGGTCCCGTGGGAGAACGGCTCGAAGTCGTTGTCCTCCATGCTCAGCGAGCTGAGGCTGCGGTGGTCGAGGGCGACCAGTTCACCGTCGCGCGTGGCGCCCATGCTGAGCCACTGCACACCGCTGGGACGGTGCCCGACGGAGGTGAACATCTGCGGCCGGGTCAGCACGAGCTTGACCGGACGCTTGGTCGACCGGGCGGCCATGGCGGTGAGGATCACGTGCGGCCACGCCCGCAGCCCGGCGCCGAAGCCGCCGCCGACGTAGGGCACCAGCACCCGCACCGAACTCTCGGGGATGCCGAAGACCATGGACAAGGTGGTGCGCACCATCGACGGCCACTGGCTGGTGTCGTGGACGGTGAGGGTGTCCTCCTCCCACACGGCCAGCGTGGCGAACAGCCCGAGCGGGTTGTTGGTGTTGTCCGCCGTGAGGTAGGTGCCGCGCACGATGACGTCGGCGGCCTCCAGGGCGGCGGCCACGTCGCCGCGCGAGTGGTCCATCTTCCACGGGTCGACCACATGCTGCGCCCTCGGGTCCTGCAGGTCCAGCAGCGGCTCGCCGGCCTCGTACTCGGCGTGCACCAGCCGCGCCGCGGCGGCGGCCTGCTCCGGCGTCTCGGCCACCACGAAGGCGATGTGCTGCCCGTGGTGCATGATCCGGTCGTTGCGCAGCGGGGCGGGCGGCGCCTGCCCGAGCACCGTGGTGGGGCCGGGGCCGACCTGCGGGGCGTTCTCGTGGGTGAGCACCGCGATCACACCGGGGGAGCGTTCGGCCTCCTCGGTGTCCATGCGGACGATCCGGCCCGCGGCGATGGTGCTCTGCACCAGGGCGCCGTAGGCCTGGCCGTGGACGTTGAAGTCCATCGGGTAGGGCGCGGCGCCGGTGACCTTGCGCGGTCCGTCGACCCGGTTGACGCCCGCACCGACCAACGGCCTGCTCTCGACCGTGCTCATGCCGTCACCCCTGACACTGTCTGCAGCTCGCGGACGAGGGTCCGGCGGGCCAACGGCACCTTGAACGCCGTGCCGGGCACGGTCCAGGCGTCGCGCATCGTCGCCTCGGACGCGTCCAGGAAGGTGGCCGACGTGGCCGGAGCGCCCGTCAGCACGTGCTCGGCCTCGTAGGCCCGCCAGGGTTTCGAGCCCACCCCGCCCAGCCCGACCCGGGCCTGACGGATCGTGCCGTCCTCCACGACGAGCACCACCGCGGCCGAGGTCAGGGCGAACTCGTACGACATCCGGTCGCGGACCTTGAGGTAACCCGAGCGGGCGGACGGCGGCGGGAGCGGGATCTCGACCTCGGTGATCAGCTCGGCGTGCTCCAGGACGTTCTCCCGTTCGGGACTCTCGTCGGCCGTGACGTAGAACTCCGAGAGGGGGACGCTGCGCCGGCCCGACAGCCCCTGGACGTGCACGACCGCGTCGAGCGCCACCAGGGCGACGGCGAGGTCGGAGGCGTGCAGCGCGATGCAGTTCTCGTTCACGCCGAGCACCGCGTGCATCCTGGCCGCGCCCTGCACGGCCGCGCAGCCCGTGCCCGGTGCGCGCTTGTTGCACTCGAGCACCATGGGGTCGCGGAAGTAGCGGCAGCGGGTGCGCTGCAGCAGGTTGCCGCCGATGGTGGCCATGTTCCGCAATTGCACCGAGGCGCCCATCAGGAGGGCCTCGCGCACCACGGGCAGCCGCTCGGCGACCGTGGCATCGGCGGCCAGCTCCTCCATCGTGGCCAGCGCCCCGACGTGGAGCGACTCGCCGCGCCGCTCGATGCCGTGCAGCGGGAGCCGGGTGATGTCGATCAGCGTCGGCGGCTCCAGGACCCCGTCCTTCATCAGGTCCAGCTGGGTCGTGCCGCCCGCGAGGCAGGACGCCGACGGGTCCTCCGCCAGCAGCCGCACGACCTCCTGGGTGTCGGTCGCCCGCACGTACTCAAAGGTGCGCATCGTAACCTCCCCCGGACGCCGCCTCGCGGATCGCGGCCACGATGTTGGGATAGGCGCCGCAGCGGCACAGGTTGCCGCTCATGAACTCCCGGATCTCCTCGTCGGAGCCGGTCCGGCCCTCGGCCATCAGCGCCACAGCGGACATGATCTGGCCGGGGGTGCAGAAGCCGCACTGGAATCCGTCGTGGTCCATGAAGGCCCGCTGCACCGGGTGCGGTCCGTCCGCGCCGCCGACACCCTCGATGGTGGTGATCGCCCGGCCCTCGGCCTGGGCGGCCAGTGTCAGGCAGGCCAGCACTCTCCTGCCGTCGAGATGGACCGTGCACGCGCCGCAGGCTCCCTGGTCACAGCCCTTCTTCGTGCCCGTCAGGCCCAGCCGGTCGCGCAGCGCGTCCAGCAGCGTGACCCGGGTGTCCAGGCGAAGGGTGTACGACCGGCCGTTGACGTCGAGTGTCACGACCCGCTCGATGGTTCCGGGACGGTCCACGTCCCGCTCGCTCGCCACGTCCCTCATCGCGTCCTCCTCCGGACGGGTCGGGTACGACTCGAGCCCCTCCTGGGGCGGATCCGGTGAGTTGGTTCGTCAGGCGCCGTTAAAAGGCGGGATCGACTTTTCGCGTCAATACGTCCGCCTTTCTCCTTAATATACGCCGAATGGGTGTTTCGGCATGGGCCAGTGGTCCGGCCCCGCCCTGGCCGCGCGATCGGCGGCCGGGCCAATGGCCCAGTGGAACGGGGCTCGGTTGAGCCAAGGGCCCTGAGGATGTTTTCCTGGACGCGACGATGGCGTTGCGGGAGGCACCAGTCCCCGCAGCGCCTTTTCCATGCGCGGACACGCACCGCGGCACGAACGAGGGGGCAGGGCGGGCACGTGGTGAGGCGCATGTTCATCGCACCGGACCCGGGGCGCGCGCGGCTGCGCGGCGCCTCGCGCGCGGTGCTGGGCATCGCGGGGGCGGTCGCCGCCGTGGCGGCGGCCGGGCTGCCGCTGCCCGCCGTCGTGGTCGGCGGGCTGGCCGCGCTGCTGGCGCTGTTCGTCGTCGCCGACCCCGGACCGGCCCGGCAGGCCGTGACGACCGCGCTGATGCCCGTGGTGGGCTTCCCCGTCCTCGCGCTGGCCGCCTGGCTGCATCCGTACCCGGGCGCGCGGGACGCGGCCTTCCTCGCGGTGGTCTTCGCCGGGGTCTACGCCCGCCGCTGGGGGGCGCGCGGCCACGCGCTGGGCGTCTTCGCGTTCATGATGTTCTTCATCGCCCAGTTCCTCCGGGCCGGGCCGGGACTGCTGCCGGAGCTGTACGGGGCCGTGGGCCTCGGGCTGGGCTGCGCCGCCCTCGTCCGCTTCGGCCTGTGGTGCTACGAGCGGGGGGCCGTTCCGGCGCCCGCCGTCGTCCTGCCCCAGCCCCGGGGGCTGCGCCGCCCGACGACCCGGCAGGCGTTCCAGGCGGTGCTCGCGGGCGGGATCGCGGTGGCGGTGGGCCAGACGCTGTCCGAGGACCGCTGGTACTGGGCGGTCGGCACCGCCTGGTGGATCTTCGTGAACACCGCCTCGCGGGGCGAGACCCTCGTGCGGGGCTTCCGCCGCGTCCTGGGCACCGTCACCGGCATCGTTGCCGGGTTCGCGGTGGCGCTGCCGCTGCACGGGGCGCCCGCGCCGACCGCCGCGCTGGTCGCCGTCTGCGTCTTCGGGATCTTCTACACCGCCCCGGTCTCGTACAGCTGGATGATGTTCTTCGTGACGGTGATGGCGGGACTGCTCTACGGCCTGCTCGGCATCCTCCACCCCGGGCTGCTGGCGCTGCGGCTGGGGGAGACCGCCGTCGGCGCCCTGGGCGCGGCCGTCGCGGTCCTCGTGGTGCTGCCGGTGACCACGCACGCGGCGACCGACGCCTGGATCCGCCGCGCGCTGCACGCGGTCCACGACTTCACCGGCGAGGCCGCCCGTCACCTCGCCGGCGGCCCGGCCGACGACCTGGCCCGCCACGCGGCGGAGCTCGACGTGCTCCTGGAACGGGTGCGGGCCGCCGTCGCCCCGCTGGTGCACCCGCTCAGCCCGATGCGGCACCGCAAGGCCCGGGCCCGTACCGTCCTCGCCCTGCTCGACGAGTGCGCCCGTCAGGTCCGCGGCCTCGCGGAGGTCGTGGCCGACCCGTACGCCTGCCACGACGAGCGCCTCACGGCGGCCTGCCACCGGGTCGAGATCGCCGTCCGGCGCCTGGTGCCCCCGGGCACGGCCGGGAGCGGCACCCCGGCGCCCGGAACGGCCACCGGGGAGGCCGCGGGCCCGCACCCGCACGCCGACCGGGCCCTGGAGCACCTGCGCAGCCTCGAGACGGCCCTCACCGGCCTGGCGGCCCCCCTCGGCGCCCCCGCGCGTCCCACGCGGGCCGGGGAGCCCGTCTGAGCACGCGCGGCAGGGGCGCGCCCCTGCCGCGCGGAGGCCCATCGGCGGCGCCGGGCGTGCGTGCCGGGTTCGTGTGCGCCCCCGGGCGGATCGGGACCGGTCACGGTCGCCACGTGACCGGATTGCGTCCAACCTGCGTCGTGATGTGTCAATTCACCTGATTCTGAGCCCTGTTCGGCGCGGCGTGCCAGGATGACTGACTCCGGACAAGCGGTGAGACCGAATCCAGTCTCGTGCCGTATCCGCGGACCGTGCGGCAAACGGTTCGCACAGGGCGGTCTTGGGGGTGCCAGGCGTGCTGAGATTTCTGCGCCGTACCGGGGGGAAGAACGAACGGCGTACCGGGCCGGGCCGCGTGCCGCCCGCGGCGGAGCACGCGCGGATGGACGGCCCGGAGCCGCTGGCCGGGTGCCCGGCGGGACACCCGCAGGCGGCGGAAGAGGACGCCGAGGCGCGGCGTCCCGAGGACGCCGCGGCCGCCTGCCCCGTCGACGGCGCGGCCGGTCAGGGCGCCGCTCCGGCCGTCGCGCACAAGGACGTGGACGTCCGCGCGCTGGCCACGGACTTCCTGCGGCAGTACCACCACGAGCTGCCCGGAGCCGCCGGCGACCCGCAGCAGCGGCTCGCCGCGGTGCTCGCCGAGATCGACGCGACGGGCACCTACCGGCACACCCACGAGGAGCTCGTCTTCGGCGCGCGCGTCGCCTGGCGCAACAGCAACCGCTGCATAGGGCGCCTGTACTGGAACTCCCTGCAGGTCCGCGACCGCCGCCACGTCGCCACCGCGCGCGGGGTGGCCCTGGAGGCCGCCGCCCACCTGAGGGTCGCGACCAACGGCGGGCGGATCCGCCCGGTCATCACCGTCTTCGCCCCGGACACCCCGGACCGCCCCGGCCCGAGGATCTGGAACGACCAGCTCATCCGCTACGCCGGCTACCTCCGGCCCGACGGCGCCGTGCTCGGCGATCCCGGCAACACCGGCATCACCGAGGTGGCCCGGCGGCTCGGCTGGTCCGGCGGTCCCGGCACGCCCTTCGACGTCCTGCCGCTGGTCGTGCAGGGCGGAGCCGAACCGCCGCGCCACTTCCCGCTGCCGGCCGACGCGGTCCTGGAGGTGCCGATCGTGCACCCGGAGTTCGACTGGCTCGCGGAGTGGGGCCTGCGCTGGCACGCCGTCCCGGCGATCTCCTCCATGTGCCTGGAGATCGGCGGCGTCTGCTACCCGGCCGCGCCCTTCAACGGCTGGTACATGGGCACCGAGATAGGCGCCCGCAACTTCGCCGACACCGACCGCTACGACCTCCTGCCGCGCTTCGCCGACCGCCTCGGCCTGGACACCGGCAGCGACCGCTCGCTCTGGCGCGACCGGGCCCTGGTCGAGCTCAACCGGGCCGTGCTGCACTCCTTCGACCGCGTCGGCGTCACCATCACCGACCACCACACCGAATCCCGGCGCTTCCTCGCCCACATCGAACGGGAGGAGCGCAAGGACCGCCCCGTGCCCGCCGACTGGTCGTGGATCGTGCCGCCCATCTCCGGCTCGGCCACCGGCGTCTTCCACCGCTACTACGACACCGGCGACCTGACCCCCGCCTACGTCCACCACCCCGAGTCGCTCGCCCTCGCCCGCGGAGAGACGCTGGTGTGACGGGGGCAACGGGATCGGTTTCCGGCCACTGCGTTACTCTCAGCCGCCGTACAGACAATCAGCGGAAGAGGTACGGCAGTGGCCGGGCACGTTTACATCGGGTCGTTCACCTCGGCGGGCGGCAAAGGGCTGACCACCGCCGCCGTCGACCCCGATTCGGGAGCGCTGACGGTGCTGCGCGCCGACTCCGCGGTGGAGGACCCCTCCTTCCTGGTGCTCTCCGAGGACAGCGGCCTGCTCTACGCCGTCAGTGAGCACGCCGAGGCCGGCGGCGCGGCCGTGTTCTCGCTGGGCGACCCCGCCCGCCCCGAACTGCTGGGCGCCACGGTGCCGGTGGGCGGCGGCGCGCCCACCCATCTGTGCCTGCACCGGGGACACCTGCTCACCGCCAACTACGCCTCCGGCACCGTCAGCGTGCTGCCGGTCGACGACCGCGGCGCGCTCGGCGGGCCGCGCCACGTCCTGGAGCACGAGGGCGACGGCCCCGACCCGGAGCGGCAGGAGGGCCCGCACGCCCACATGGTGCTGCCCGACCCCTCCGGGCGCTGGGTGCTCAGCGTGGACCTCGGCACGGACTCCGTGCGCGTCTGCGAACTCGACGCGGACAGCGGGGAGCTGGAGGTGGAACGCGAGATGGGCCTGCGCTCCGGCACCGGACCGCGGCACCTCACCTTCCACCCGCGCGGCGACCGCGCCTACGTCATGAACGAGCTGGAGTCCGTGGTGACGGTCTGTCACTGGGACGCGCAGGTGGGCCGTCTGAAGCCCGTCGCCGAGGTCTCCGTGCTGCCCGCGGACGCCGCCGGCCCGAACTACCCCTCCGAGCTGGTCGTCTCGCCCGACGGGCGGTTCGCCTGGGCCGCCAACCGAGGGCACAACAGCATCGCGGTGCTGTCCGTCGACGACAGCGGTGACCGGCTGGAACTGCTGGAGACGGTGGACTGCGGAGGCGACTGGCCGCGCCACCTGACCCTCGACCCCTCAGGGAAGCGGCTCTACGCGGCCAACGAGCGCTCCGGCGACGTCAGCTGGTTCGACGTGGACCCGGTCACCGGCACACCCAAGCCGGCCGGCTCGGTGGCCGTCCCGGCCGCCTCCTGCGTGGTCTTCGGCTGACGGCGGCTTCCCCGTACGCGCAACGGCGTGGTGGTCCGCCCCCGGATCCGGTGCGGACCACCACGCCGTTGTCGTCGACGGCCCGCGGGTTCAGCCCAGCGGAGCACCCTGCGACGACTGGGCGATGCCCAGGGCCGTGGTGTACGTGGAGACGACCAGCTTGCCGATGGTGGGGTAGGGACCCAACGCGTCGGCCGCGGAGCAGTCGGCCTCCTTGGCGGCGTCGTGCAGCACCTCGGGGGCGACCTCGGGACCGACCACGTACGGCGCGAGCGCCAGGGTCGTCGAGCCGGACGAGCGCAGCTGCTCGGCGACCTGGGCGACCGAGCCCTCGATGTCCAGCGCGGCGGCCAGCACCGGCACCGCGAGACGTGCGGCCAGCAGCAGACCCGTCACACCCGCCGCCTGGACGGCCTCCTCGCCACCCACGGTGGCCAGGATGATGCCGTCGGCGGCCGTGGCCACCGTGAACAGGCGGGCGCGGTCGGCGCGGGCCAGGCCGGCCTCGGAGAGGCGCACGTGCAGCGCCTCCGCCAGCAGCGGGTGAGGGCCGAGCACGTCGGTCACCTCGGCCGGGGAGCGGCTGTCCGCGACGGCCTGGCGGATCCGGCGCATCACCGACGGCTCGGGACCGGCCAGCAGCGGGACCACGACGGCCGCGGGGGCCTGGTCGCCGCGCTCGGCGGCGGCCTGGGCCACCGCGGACTCGAGCGTCGGGTACTCCTCGCCGTCGCCGTCGACGTAGCCGATGCGCGGGTCGAGACCGGAGAGCTCGATGCGGGCGATGCTGACGATCTCCTCCGCGAGACTGCGTATCGCGGAGGACGGGGTGCCGGGCACGGCGAGGACCAGCGCGGGGGCGCCCTCGGGCGTGGTCAGCGGCTCCGGGCGCCGGTGCCGCCCGGGCTGGCGGGGGCGGGGCATTCGAACGGGCAGGCCGGGTGCGGGCCCTTCGGCAGTGCTCATGGCGAGGCATGCTAGTGCCTTTGCGCGCTCTGTTGTTCGGGCGGGTCCATCGCAGGGGTTACCTGTCCGGTTCTGTCCCGATACGGTGCCGGGTCCGCGCACCCCGGCACCGTATGCGCGCCGTGATCAGCCGAGTCCGCGCGAGTCCTGCTTGAGGGCGGTGTCCACGGTGAGCGCGGAGGCGACGACCATGCTCAGCAGGGGGTCCGGCAGCTGCCGGTGGATCTGCAGCACGTAGTTGTCGGCCGTGGTGAACATCGTCTTCGCCAGGCCCTCCCACGTCTTGGTGATCCGGGCGACCTCGGTGTCGGTGTGGTCGACGATGGAGAAGTTCCAGGCACGCCAGTTCTCGGCCTTGATCGCGCCGATCTTCTGGCCGTTGACCTCGAAGGAGAAGTTGATCTTCCCGATGGCGTTCTGCTGTACGATCTCGCCGAGCGTCATGCCGTCGGCGCGCTGCACGATCACCTTGGACTTGATGAACTTCGCGGGCCGGGTCAGCAGCAGCTGCGGCTGCCCGTGGGCGTCGCGCACCTCCAGGCGCACCGACATGAACTGGTCGACGCTCGCGACGAAGCGCAGCACCTTCCGCGCGGCGCTCTGTCCGACCTGGAGCACCGAGCCGAGCTGGCGCCCCTGCTGGTCGAAGACGCTGTACTCGTTGCTCAGCTCGATGAGCTTGGCCTTCTGATTGACCACCAGGACGGGCTCGCTGAAGAGCGTGCCCCCACCCGGGCCGGTGGGGGCCACGCCGGCCTGCTGCTGCACCTGGCGCCGGATGCGCGACGGGTCGGGACCGCCGTCGACGCCCAGCTCCCAGGGGTTGTCCTTGGGCTGCGGCGGGACCTGCACGCCGCCCGCGTGGGTGTGCTCCGTCCACTGGGACCCGTCCCAGTAGCGCAGCAGGTTCTGCGTGCCGTGCGGGTCCGGGTACCAGCCCGCCGGGGTGTTCGAATGCGTCGTCACCCGGGCAGACTAACGGCTGCCTCCGTCAGGGCAGCTGCCAGTCCACCGGATCCGTGCCCTGCCGAACCAAGAGGTCGTTGGCCCGGCTGAACGGACGCGAGCCGAAGAAGCCGCGGTCGGCCGACATCGGGGAGGGGTGGGCGGACTCCACGGCCGGCAGGTTCCCCAGCAACGGTCGCAGCTTGCGCGCGTCGGAGCCCCACAGGATGGACACCAAGGGCTTGCCGCGCGCGGCGAGCGCGCGGATGGCCTGCTCGGTGACCGCCTCCCAGCCCTTGCCGCGGTGACCTCCGGGCTTGCCCGGCGTGGTGGTGAGCGCCCTGTTGAGCAGCAGGACGCCCTGCCGGGTCCAGGGGGTCAGGTCGCCGTTGGAGGGCTGGGGCAGACCGAGGTCGGTGTTCAGCTCCCGGTAGATGTTCAGCAGGCTGCCGGGCAGCGGCCGCACCTCCGGGGCCACCGAGAACGACAGCCCGACGGCGTGCCCCGGGGTGGGATACGGGTCCTGGCCCACGATCAGCACCCGGACGTCGTCGAAGGGCTGCTGGAACGCGCGCAGCACGTTCGCCCCCGACGGCAGGTAGGTGCGGCCCGCGGCGATCTCGGCGCGCAGGAAGTCGCCCATTTCGGCGATCTTCCCGGCGACCGGCTCCAGAGCCTTGGCCCAGCCTTCTTCGACGATTTCGTTCAACGGTCGTGCTGCCACGGTGAGTCACTCTAGTGGCTCACACCGACACTCAGACCACGGCCGCCCTCACGCACAGGACATCGGGCAGGTGCGAGGCCACCAGCCGCCAGGTGTCGCCCTCGTCGGCGCTGGCGTACACCTCGCCGTTGCGGTTGCCGAAGTACACGCCGACCGGGTCCGCGTCGTCGGTGCGCAGCCCGTCGCGCAGGACCACGCCGTAGTGCTCCTGCGTGGGCAGCCCGGCGGACAGGGCCGTCCACGAGGCGCCGGCGTCCTCGGTGCGGTAGACCCGGCAGCGGTAGTCCGGCTGGTAGCGGTCGCTGCCGTCGTTGACCGGGGAGACGTACGCGACTCCGCCGCGGCGGGGGTGGGCGGCGACGGCGAAGCCGAAGTCCGCGGGCAGGCCCTTGCCGATCTCCGTCCAGCTCGCGCCGGCGTCGTCGCTGCGGTAGACCCCGCCGTGGTTCTGCAGGTACAGCCGGTCCGGGTCCTCGGCGTCCCGGTCGATCTTGTGCACGCACTGGCCGAACTCCGGGTACGGGTCGGGCAGGAACTCCGCCTTGATCCCGGTGTTGGACGCCTCCCAGCTCGCGCCGCCGTCGGCCGAGCGGTAGACCCCGCCGGAGGAGACGGCCGCGACCACCACGTCGGCGTCACGCGGATCGGTGACCACCGTGTGCACCGCCTGACCGCCGAACCCGGCACCCCACAGCTCCCGCTGCGGGTGCTCCCACAGGCTCCGCACGAACTCGAAGGTCACCCCGCCGTCGTCCGAGCGGAAGAGCGCCCCCGGCTCCGTGCCGGCCCACACCAGGTCCGGGGCGCCGGCGCCGGCGGGCTGGATCTGCCAGACGCGCTCCAGGGAGGCGTCCGTGTCCTTGGGGAACCGCACCGCGGGCCTGGCGGGCTCCTCCCAGCTGCGCCCGAGGTCGTCGGAGCGGAAGACCGACGGGCCCCAGTGCGAGCTGTCCGCGCCGACCAGCAGCCGGGGCACGGCCCGGCGCGTGTCGATGCCCACCGAGTACACCGCCTGCATGGGGAAGTGCGGACCGGTCAGCTCCCACGTCCCGGCGCCGCCCCGCCGTCCCAGGAACAATCCCTTGCGTGTGCCGATCGCGAGTACGACGTCGTCCATGACGCACCATCTCCGAGCTACGGGGAATGTGTTCTGCATCACAGATTCTGCACCGCCCCACCGACAACCGGGGGCCGCGGCGCGCCTCCTCCCCGCCGAAGCGTGCCGCGCCGGCCCCGGCGCGCGGTGGCCCCCGTCGGCGAACGGCCGGGCGGCGAAGGGGATTTGCCCCACCGCCGGCCCGCCGTGGAGAGCTGGTACGGCAGCGGTCGAACTACGAGAATTCTCGTAAAATGGGTGCATGACCCCGCAGCAGCCCCTCACCACGGCCGCCTTCGTCCCCGGCGGGAGGGTGTGCGAGCACCCGGACCGCGCGGACATCCGCCTGGAGGCCGTCCTGCACGCGTTGGCCGACCCCATGCGCCTGCGCGTGGTGCGGACGCTGGCGGCGCGGGGAACGGAGGCGGCGTGCTCCGAGGTCGAGTTGCCCGTCAGCAAGTCCACCTGCACCCACCACTTCCGGGTGCTCCGCGAGGCCGGGGTGATCAGCCAGACCTACCGGGGCACCTCCAAGATGAACGCGCTGCGCCGCGCGGACCTAGAGGCGCTCTTCCCCGGGCTTCTGGACACCGTCCTCGCCGCCGCCGACCGGCAGGGAGGGCGGCTCGGCGGGACCGCCGGCGTCGTCCGCGCCTGAACCGGAGCCGCCGGGCAGGTGGTTGAAGAGCAGGTTCAGCGCGATCGCGGTGATGCACCCCGCGCTGATCCCGCTGTCCATCACCGTCTGGAACCAGTCGGGGAAGGCGTCGTAGACCGTCGGGACGCCGACCGGCAGCAGTCCGACCGCGACCGACACCGCCACCACGGTCAGATTGCCGTTGCCGTGGAAGTCGACGGTGGACAGGGTCCGCACCCCGCTCGCCGCCACCGTCCCGAACATCACCAGGCCCGCGCCGCCCAGCACGGGCGCCGGGATCGCCGCGACCACCGCTCCCAGCTTGGGCAGCAGCCCCAGCAGCACGAGGATGCCGCCCGCGGTCGCCACCACCCAGCGGCTGCGCACCCGGGTCATCCCCACGAGGCCGACGTTCTGCGCGTAGGCGGTGTACGGGAAGGTGTTGAAGACCCCGCCGAGCACGGTCGACACCCCGTCGGCGCGCAGGCCGTCCGCGAGCCGCCGTGGTTCCACGTGGCGGCCGGTCAGCTCGCCCACGGCGATGATGTCGCCGGTCGTCTCGGTCATCGTCACGAGGGCCACGACGAGCATGGAGGCGATCGCGGCGCCCTGGAAGTCGGGCGTGCCGAAGTGGAACGGCGTGCTGATCCCGACCCAGTCGGCGCCGTCGACCGCGCCGAAGTCGGTGAAGCCCAGCGGAACGGACGCCAGGGTGCCCAGCACGATGCCCGCCAGGACCGCGACGCGCGCGAGGGCAGGGGGCGCGAAGCGCTGGACCAGCAGGACGGCCATGAGCACCGCGGCCGCCAGGGCGAGGTTCCGCGGCGCCCCGAAGTCGGCCGAACCCACCCCGCCCGCCGCCCAGTTGCCGGCCACCGGCAGCAGGCTGAGCCCAATGACCAGGATCACGGTGCCGGTGACCAGCGGCGGGAAGAACCGCAGCAGCCGCCCGAAGACCGGCGCCAGCAGGACCATCGCCACTCCCGAGGCGATGACGGCGCCGTAGATCGCGGGCAGTCCGCCGTCCTGGCCGATCAGCACCATGGGTGCGACCGCCGCGAAGGTGCAGCCCTGCATGATGGGCAGCCGGACGCCGAACCGCCACCAGCCCACGCACTGCAGCAGCGTGGCGATGCCGCACACCAGCAGGTCCGCCGTGATCAGGTAGGCGAGGTCGGCGGGCGGTAGCTTCAGCGCGCCGCCGACGATGAGCGGCACGGCGACCGCGCCCGCGTACATCGCCAGCACGTGCTGGAGCCCGAACGCCCCGAGCTGGACGGCGGGCAGGACCTCGTCGACGGGATGGACGGCGGGACGGTGCGGCGGCGTCGCCATGGGCAGCTCCTCGTACGCGGCGCGGGTGAGCGGTGGAACGACGAAGTGGTGCCCGGGACCCCGGTGAGCGTAAACAGTTTGTTGATTTCGGAGGTGTTTTCCCCCGGGATCTCACCCCCGGATCTCACCCCGTGGGGCGCGCGGCCGCCAACAGCCCTTCCCAGTCGGGGATCTTCACGGTCGCGCGGTCCAGCGACCGCCCCAGCGCCGCCTCGGCGGCCTCGATGGCCTCCCACCCGGTCCACTCCACGGGGTCCTGCCCCAGTGCCCGCAGGCCATCGAGCGGATCGGCGTCCGCGGTGCGCCGGGCCAGCAGCTCCCGTGCGTCGGTGACCAGGGCCGCCGCCGTCTGCTTCGCGCAGGGCCGGTTGGTGCCGATCACGCCGGTCGGCCCGCGCTTGATCCAGCCGGCGACGTACTCGCCGGGGGAGGGGGCGCCGCCGCGCAGCACCCGGCCCTCCGCGTTGGGCACGATGCCGAGCCGGTCGTCGAACGGCAGCCCGTCCAGGGGCACGCCGCGGTAACCGACCGACCGCAGCACCAGTCCGGCGGCGATGTCCTCGAGGACGCCCGTGCCGCGCACCCCGCCCCGCCCGTCCGGCACGGTCCGCTCGAACCGCACCCCGGTCACCCCGTCCTCGCCGAGCACCGCCACCGGCCGCAGGAAGAACCGCAGGTGGATGCGGCGGCGCCGGCCCGCCGCGGGTCGGGAGGCCCAGCCGCGCAGCACCTCCACATTGCGCCGGGCGACCGGCACGAGCCCCTGCGGATCGGCGTACGCGGGGTCGAGCGCCAGCTCCCCGGGACGGACGAGCACATCCGCGTCGGGCAGGTCGCCGAGCTCGCGCAGCTCCTTGGTGGTGAACTTCGCCTGCGAGGGCCCGCGCCGCCCCACCATGTGCACGTCCGTGACCTGGCTGTCCGCCAGGGCCCGGAGCACCCCCTCGGGCACATCGGTGTGCCGCAGCTCCCCGGCGCCGCGGGCCAGGATGCGGGCGACGTCGACGGCCACGTTGCCGACCCCGATGACGACCGCGGAGCGGGCGTGCAGCGGGAAGCCGTCGGGAGCCTCGTCGGGATGGGCGCTGTACCAGGAGACGAAGTGGGTGGCCGCGCAACTGCCCGGCAGGTCCTCCCCGGGCACCCCGAGGCGGCGGTCGGTCGCGGCGCCGACGCAGTACACCACCGCGTGGTACAGCCCCAGCAGCGCTTGCGGGGGGAGCCCCGGACCGCCGACGGTCACATTGCCGAGGAAGCGGATCCGGGGGTCCTCCAGGACGCGCCGCAGCGTGCCCTGCAGGGACTTGATCTTCTCGTGGTCGGGGGCCACCCCGTACCGGACCAGGCCGTACGGGCAGGGGAGCCGGTCGAGTACGTCGACGGCGACGTCCGGCACCGACTCCTGGCGGGTCAGCGCCTCGGCCGTGTACACCCCGCTGGGACCTGATCCGACGACTGCCACACGCAGCACGGGCGCCTCCCCTTCGGCGAGGGTTGGGTTCACCTCGGCGGCCCGTGTGCCGCCCGGAACGGGCGGGACGGGCGGCCACGTCCAGCATCGCACCGAGTGACCACCGGGGGGAGGGCGCCGGAGCGTGTCGCGGTCCGGGATGTCAGCCCATGGCGCGCATCCGGGCGATCTCGGCGCTCTGCTGGGCGATCACCTCGTTCGCCCACTCGGCGACCAGGACGTTGCGGCCGTGCGTGAGCACGTCGGTGGCCATCGTCACCGCGCCGCGGTGGTGGGCGGTCATCAGGCGGAGGAACTGCCGGTCGAACTCCGTGCCGCGCGCCGCGCGCAGCGCCGCCAGCTGCGCCGCGGTGGCCATTCCGGGCATCGCGGCGTGGTCATGGTCGTGAGCGGTGGCGTGGGAGCCGCCGTTGGTCTTGAGCCAGGCCTCCATGGTGTCGATCTCCGGGCCCTGCGCGGCGTCGATGCGCGCGGCGAGTCCGCGGACCTTCTCGTCCGAGGCGCGGGTGCCCGCGAGGGCGGTCATGACAAGCGCCTGCTGATGGTGGGCGATCATGTTCGTCACATAGGTGAGGTCCGCCGGGTTCGGGGAGTCGTCGGGCAGGGCCTTCGCCGCCTCCTCCGGGGAGAGGGTGGTGGCCTTCTCGCCCGGCGCTCCCGGCGCGATGACCGAGGGCGCGGCGGACGCGGAATCGCTTCCGGAACCCCCGTCGCAGCTGGTCAGGGCGAGGATTAAGGAGGCGGTGAGGGCCAGCGCGGACAGCGTCGCAACACGATACGAAGAAAACACCAGTGCATTGTCATCTTTTGACGCGCACATGAGAAGGGCCATACTGCCGGGGTCCGCATGAAGTTCAACCGCGAACGGATACAAGGAGGACGCGGTGAAGCGCTTACGTACAGCCCTCGCTCGCCCCGGACGACTGGCGGCCCTGGCGGCCGCGGCCGTCACGCTGCTCGGACTGGCGGTTCCGGCCCCCGCCACGGCCGACGGGAGCATCCCGGGTGTCGACGAGGTCGTGACGAGCGCCAACGTTCAGCACCTGGTCAACATACCCAAGCAATCCCTCGGGGGGTTCAACACCGACCTGGCGTTCCAGGGCAGATACGCCTTCGCGGGCAACTACGACGGCTTCGTCATCTGGGACATCAGCCGTCCCACCAGCCCCAAGATGGTCAGCCAGGTCCTGTGCCCCGGATCCCAGAACGACATATCGGTCTCCGGGAACCTGCTGGTCCTGTCCACCGACTCCTCGCGCTCGGACAGCTCCTGCGCGAGCACGAGCCAGTCCGCGGCCGAGAAGTCCTCGTGGGAGGGCGTCAAGGTCTTCGACATCAGCGACAAGGCCAACCCGCGCTACGTCGCGGCCGTGGAGACCGCCTGCGGTTCCCACACGCACACCCTCGTACCTGGCAAGCGCGACCTGTTCGTCTACGTGTCCTCCTACTCGCCCAGCGCCACCTTCCCGGACTGCCAGCCGCCGCACGACGGCATCTCCGTGGTGAAGATCCCGCGCAGCCACCCGGAGAAGTCCGCCGTGACGGCCTTCCCGGTCCTCTTCCCGGACGGCGGCAACCCGGGCGTCCCGCCCACCGACACCCAGGCCCGGGTCAGTGAGACCACCGGCTGCCACGACATCACCGCGTTCCCGAAGCTGGGGCTCGCGGCCGGCGCCTGCATGGGCGACGGCATCCTGATGGACATCTCCGACCCCGAGCGCCCGAAGGTCCTCGACCGCGTCCAGGACAACGTCAACTTCTCGTTCTGGCACTCGGCGACCTTCAACGAGCGCGGCACCAAGGTCGTCTTCACCGACGAGCTGGGCGGTGGCGGCGGCGCCGAGTGCAACACCGCGATCGGTCCGCAGCGCGGCGCCGACGGCATCTACGACATCGTCCGCAAGCACGGCAAGCCCAAGCTGGTCTTCCGGAACTACTACAAGATCCCGCGCCACCAGGCCGACACCGAGAACTGCGTCGCCCACAACGGGTCGCTCATCCCCGCCAAGGGCCGCGACATCATGGTCCAGGCCTGGTACCAGGGCGGCGTCTCCGTGTGGGACTTCACCGACTCCGCGCGTCCCAAGGAGATCGGCTACTTCGAGCGCGGGCCCATCTCGACCGACACCCTGACCCTCGGCGGCTCCTGGAGCGCCTACTACTACAACGGCTACATCTACTCGAACGACATCGCCAAGGGCTTCGACGTCCTCAAGATCTCCGACAAGCGCACCGACAGCGCCCGGGGCATCCGGCTCGCCGAGCTCAACGTCCAGACCCAGCCCGACTACCGCTGAGCGGTCCCGGGCAACGGCGTTCCGCCGGGCGGCAGG
>NZ_JBHWGA010000016.1:0-85184 GCF_042733315.1 Streptomyces sp. NPDC059718 | reverse complement strand
GCCCGCCTACAACACCTACCACCCCCCCCCCCACCCCCGCGCCGCCCCCCGGCCCAGGGCCGTGCGCCGGGGGCGCGGGCCGCCCCCCCCCACGCCGAGTTCCCACGGCAGGCCGTACCGCTGGAACATGTCGGCCCGCAGCCGCTGCAGCGGCATCGCCGCGCCCGGGATCAACTGCGCGAACACCCCACCCATGAGCAGGGCCCGCAGCATCCGGTAGTCCTCCTCTGGGTCCGCCGAGCCCCACGCCCGTACGGCGCCCAGCAGCAACTCGGCCAGGCGCTGCCGCTCCTCGCACTCGCTGAACCCGGACGCCTGGAGGATGCCGGCCATGTGCGCGCGCATGACGACGGGATGGTGCACGGGCAGCGCCAGGACGGCGTCGATCGCCCGGGCCAGCACCTCGCGGCCGTCGGCGGGCCCGGGTTCCCGCTCCAGCGCCGCGGCCAGCTCGGTGTGCATCAGCCGGTGGGCCGCCGCCTGCAGCAGCAGCCGCTTGCCGGGGAAGTAGTACGACACCAGACCGCGCGCCGAACCCGCGCGGTCGGCGATGTCCCCGAGCGTCGTGGCCTCGAACCCGCGTTCCTCCACCAGTTCGACCGTCGCCTGCAGCAGACGTTCCCGTGAACGCCGGCGCATCGCTTCATTGACCGACGGTCGCCGAGGGGACATGCTTTACTCCTGCGTTGACTGGCTCAGAGCCAATATACTCAGAGCCGACCGTGCGTGAGTGGCATGCTCATGCGGGTCACGGGGGTGAGGTGCACGTACCCGGCGGCGCGGGGGACCGCCGGGTACCGCACTTCCGCGCCGCCCGGCCCGGCGCCCTCACACCACCGTCACGCGGTCAGGTCCAGCACCGGCAGCAACCCCGACGGCCGCTGCTCCACCGGCAGGGGGTCCACCAGGTGCACCGCGCAGCCCAGCGCCGCCGCCCCGCCGTCCGCACGCCGGTCGTCCCCGACCATCGCGACGCGCTCCGGCGGCAGCCCCAGCCCCTCGCACGCGATGCGGAACAGCCGTGGGTCCGGCTTCTGGACGCCGTGCTCGAAGCTCAGGACGAAGACGTCCACCAGCCCTTCCAGACCGTGCGCGCGGAACACCGGCCGCAGGTCCCACCCGATGTTGCTCACCACCGCCACCGGCACGCCCCGGCGCCGCAACTCCCCGAGCACCCCCATCGCGTCCGGGTACGGTGACCAGGCGTCGGGCTCCATGTGCCGGTCGTACAGGGCTCCGTAGGCCTCCTCCCACGGCAGCTCCACCTCCCGCGCCAGCGCGGTGAACGCCGCGCGGTGGTGCTCCGCCGACAGGTCCCGCTCTTGCCACAGCCGCTCCAGCCGTGCCGGCACCCGCTCCGGCGGCGCGCCGCCCGGAAGCCCGCCGGCCCGCTCCAGGCGCTCCGCGTACGCCGTCAGCTCCGCCTCGCCGAGCGTGATCCCCAGCCGCTCCAGCACCGTGCCCAGCCAGCGCCGGGTGGGCTCGGCCCGCAGCAGGGTCCCGGAGAAGTCGAACATGTATCCCTTGATGGTCATGCCCGCCATCCTCCCCGCCCCGGCTTCCCGGTCAACACCGGAACCCGGTGTCGGCCGGGCCCGGTCAGGAGGCGTCGAACCAGGGCTTCCCGGCCGCCCAGTGCCCGACCCAGCCGGCGAACCCCGCGTCGAACGGGCAGGCGCCCTCGCCGGTGATGTTCCACACCCTGCCGCGCTGCGGACCGGTGACGACGAGGTGCCAGTACATGCCGCAGCCGTCCGTGCCGAGCACGATCGAGCCGTGGTCGAACACCTGGGCGCGCAGCGGCGCGAGTTCCTCCTCGAGCCGGTCCTCGTCCTCCCAGATCCACGCCGACGTCAGGGGGAAGGGGCGGCCGAGGTCGCGTCCGGCCGGGTCGTCGCCCCAGTCGTCCGGCAACTCCTCCAGGCCGACGAGCCCGAAGTCGGGAGGCCCCTGGAAGGAGCCGTCGGTGATCTCGGCGACGAACGTCCGGTAGGGCTCGGGCAATACCACCCCGTGCCGCGCCTCGAAGGCGTGGACGGCCTCCCAGCCGAGCGCCGACGCACCGCCGTCGTCGACGTCGAAGGCCGCGCGGAGCGCGGCGAGGTCCTCGGGGGAGGCGTGTTCGGTGTCCATGCCGCACATGGATACCAGCCGGTAGCGACAGCGCGGCAGGGCAGCCGCCCGGGTGCCTCGATCTCCCCCGAACCCGCACAACTCCCGGCCACGACCGGCGGGGTCCGCGTCGCCACCGTCCGTCCGGGCGGCACCCGCCACCCGGGCCGGCCGCAGGGCGCCTCACGAGGACGTACGGTCCCGCTCCACGGCGCCCGTGCGCCACGGTTCGCAGAGCGCTGCCGTACCGGTGAGGACGGCCGCCGCGAGCAGCCAGCCGCCCAGGACGTCGGAGGGCCAGTGGACGCCGAGGTAGACGCGGGTGAAGCCGACGCCGACGACGGACACAAAGGCGACGGCGCAGGCGGCCACGCACCACGGGGAGCGGGCCGGCAGGCGGAGCAGCAGCAGCCACAACAGGGCGCCGCAGACGAGCGCGGCGGTCATGGCGTGGCCGGAGGGGAACGCCGCGTAGGCCGCCGAGTCGACGGGGTCCGGCCAGCGCGGGCGTTCCCGGCCGACGAGGGCCTTGGCGGACTGCTGGAGGACCCAGCCCAGGGTGCCGGCCAGCACCAGCCACAGGGCCTGGCGGTTCTCGCGCCGCACGAGCAGCCACACCACGGCGGCGAGCAGCAGCAGACGCATCGTCAGCGGATCCCAGACCCAGTCGGTGAGGACGCGGTTGAGCCGGGTCCAGCCGGAGTGCCGCACCGCGACGGCGTGCAGTTCTACGGCGATGCCGCGGTCGGCGGCCAGCAACGGCCCCCAGCGCGCCACGACGAGCCCGAGCAGCAGCAGGAAGGCGGCGCAGGCCGCCGCGCACTGGCTCAGGCACGCGGTGCGCAGGGCACGGTCGGGGTCCCGGACGTCGGACGGTGCGGGAGGGGCGTGCATGCAGCCGAGGCTACGTGAGCGCCCCGATTCCGGGGCCGAAGGCCACGAGCAACGGCACGACCGGGATCAGCAGCGCGCACGCGGACGCGCGGGCGCGGCCGAGGCGGGTGAGCCGCGGCGCGGGGTCCAGCAGCCGGTTGACGCGGACCGGGACCTGCGCGTCCGGTGCCGGGCAGGGGCCGAAAACGCCGCGGTCCTCGTTCAGTTCGACCAGGGCCAGGGCGGTGGTGAGCCGCCCGAAGCGGCGTGAGGCGATGTCGTCGGCGGCGAGTTCGACGAGCCGGTGCACCTGGTCACGGAACGCGGCGAAGACCGGCACCTGCGGGAAGCCCGAGGCCAGCGCGCCGGCGCTGTGCAGGAGGACGTCGTGCCGGGCCCGCGCGTGGCCCTGCTCGTGGGCGAGGACGGAGTCGAGCTGACGTCCCTTCAGGCGACGCAGGGCAGCCGTGGTGATGACCAGTTGCGGCCGCGGGCCGGTCAGCCACCAGGCGTCCGGGCGGTCGCTCTCCAGGACGACCAGCCGCTCGTCGGAGGCGGCCGCCTCACCGGGCAGCCGCGGCGAGCGGGCCCGCAGTTCGGCGCGGCGCGCCCGCTGCCGGGCGCCGGCCCTGCGGATCTCCCGGGCGAGCATGGCCGCCGTCCAGATGCCGCCGCAGGCCAGCAGGACCGCCAGATAACCCGCCCACGGCCCGTAACCGGGCAGCTCGTACGCGTCGACGACGTCATGGGGCGCGAAGGCGAACAGTCCCTCGCGCAGCCAGGTCCACGTGGCGGAGGCGCTGAGGGCCATGGCCAGGAACAGGCACAGCAGGACCGCGCCGATCACGCACTGCCACACCCACAGGGCCAGCACCGGTTCCCGCTCGGGCCAGGCGGCGCGGGTGAGCAGGCGTGGGGCCATGGCGGCCGCCACCGCACCGAGCAGGAGCAGCGCGAGCGGGACGGTCATGCCGCCACACTATGAGGGCGTCACCGCACACGGGTACGTTCTTCGAGGGGAAAGTGACGCGCCTCACTGCCGTCAGAGCGTCAGGAGCATGGCGAACATCCCTATCGCCATGGACACGCGGCACGCCGAGGCCAGTTCGGGCGCGTGCGCCACCGGCACGACGCCTCCGGCCGGAGCCGCACCGGCCGCCGTGACGGTGACGGGCACCGAGAGCAGTCGGACGCCCGCCGCCAGGACGTATATCGCGAAGTACGCCAGCAGCAGCCCGGTCGTCGCGGGCGTGCCCGCGGGCGCGTGACCGGCGTGGGCCGCGCCGCCGGCGGCACCCGCGGCGCCCGCCCCGGCCATGGCCACCGCCATGTAGACCATCGCCCCCGCGCCGACGGCATGGTGCAGATGGTGCGCGTCGTGCCGGGCCAGCAGCAGCGCGCGCACCGCCGCCGCGCCGAAGACCAGACCGAAGGCCGCGGCGACCCACTGCGGCGGATCGAGGACGGACACCGGCACCGCCATCACGGCCATGCCCATCCCCATCAGCGCCTCCGCACGCGCCACCCGACGCTGGTCGGGCCCGGTGCCGGGGCAGCCGCGCCGGGTGCGGAACAGGCAGTACGCCCCCGTGGCGGCGCCCAGCACCACGAGCAGCCAGGCCACCAGCGGCGGTCCGTGCATGAGCGGCCTCCTTCGGCTCCTTCCCGGAGGATGCCCGGACCCGGCGGCGCACACTCCAGCGCACGGGGGTACCGGGGGAGCGCGGCCGGGCCGCCCGCGGCCTCAGCTGCGGGCCCGCTGGGTGACCGCCACGCAGACGAGGACCGCCAGCGCCGCGGGTGCGGTCAGCGCGCCCAGGTCCTCGCCGAGCAGCGCGGCCGCCCAGACCAGCGTCAGCAACGGCTGGGCCAGCTGCAACTGGCTGGCGCGCGCGACGCCGATGGCGGCCATGCCCCGGTACCAGACCATCAGCCCGAGGAACTGGGACACCACCGAGACCCAGAGCAGCCCGGCCACCGCCCGGCCGCCGAGGTGCACCGGCTCGAGCGCGAGCGCCACCCCCGCCGCCGGCACCGTCAGGGGCAGCGCTCCGACCAGCGCCCACCCGATGACCTGCCAGCCCGGCATGACCGAGGCCAGCCGTCCGCCCTCGACGTAACCGGCCGCGCAGACCAGCAGCGACGCGAAGAGGAAGAGGTCACCCGTGGTCAGGGAGCCGCCGCCCTGCCACAGGGCGAAGCACACCACGACCGCCCCGCCCGCGACCGCGGCCGACCAGAAGGGCACCGACGGACGTGTCCCGACGCGTACGGCGGCCAGCACGGCGGTGACCAGCGGCAGCGCGCCCACGACGACGGCGGCGTGCGAGGTGTCGGTGGTGCGCAGCGCCAGGGTGGTCAGCAGGGGGAAACCGAGGACGACACCGAGCGCCACGACCGCGAGCGCCGCCCAGTGGCGGCGGTCGGGCAGCGGAGCCCGCGCGGCGGCCAGGCAGGCCCCCGCCACGGCCGCGGCCAGCACACCCCGGACGGTGGTGGCGGACCAGGGGCCGAGCCCTGTGAGCGCCCAGTGTGTCGCGGGAAAGGTCAGCGAGAAGGCGGCGACGCCCAGCCCGGCGAGGGCGGTGCCACCCGTACGGCTCCCGACCGCTATCGACGGGACGGCGGTAGCGCTATTGTGTGCTGTCATGACCAACGGTAGCAGTTCGGGAAATGTTGGGGACACCCTGAGAGATGAGCTCCACCGCTACTCGCCCGGCGAGAAGCTGCCGTCGAGCCGTGTCCTCGTCGAGCGCTTCGGCGTCAGCCCGGTCACGGTCTCCCGGGCATTGGCCGCGCTCGCCGCCGAGGGCCTGGTCGTCACCCGCCCCGGCGCGGGCGCCTACCGTGCCCAGCGCGTCGCCGACGGCCCGCGTCCGGTCGACACCTCCTGGCAGCAGGTCGCCCTCACCGTCGAGGAGCACGGCGAATCCACGCCCAGGGTCGTCGACGCCTCCGGCGTGACCGCCAGCCTCGCCGTCCCGCCGCCCGGGGTGATCGCCTTCAACGGCGGCTATCTGCACCCCTCGCTCCAGCCCGAGCAGGCGCTCGGGGCCGCGCTCGCCCGCGCCGCCCGCCGCCCCGGCGCCTGGGAGATGCCACCGCTGGAGGGACTGACCGCGCTACGGGCCTGGTTCGCACGCGAGGTCGGCGGCCCCGGCGGCACCCTCGGCCCCGCCAACGTCCTGGTCACCGCGGGCGGCCAGGCCGCGCTCACCACCGCGCTGCGCGCGCTCGCCCCGCCCGGCTCGCCGGTACTGGTCGAGTCGCCGACGTACCCGGGCGCCATGGCCGTCGCCCGCGCGGCCGGGCTGCGTCCCGTCCCCGTCCCCATGGACGACGACGGCGTGCGCCCGGACCTGCTCGCCGACGCCTTCGCCGCCACCGGCGCCCGGGTCTTCTTCTGCCAGCCGCTCTTCCAGAACCCCACCGGCGCCGTCCTCGCCGCCGACCGCCGCCGGCGGATCACCGAGATCGCCCACGCCGCCGGGGCCTTCCTCGTCGAGGACGACTTCGCCCGGCGCCTCGGCCACGGCGCCGAACCGCCGCCGCCCCTGGTCGTGGACGACCCCTACGGCACCGTCGTCCACGTCACCTCGCTGACCAAGCCCACCTCGCCCAGCCTGCGCGTCGGCGCCCTCGTCGCCCGCGGCCCGGTCATGGAGCGGCTGCGCGCCATCCAGATCGTCGACAGCTTCTTCGTGCCGCGCCCCCTGCAGGAGGCCACCCTCGAACTCGTCGGCGCCCCCGCCTGGCCCCGCCATCTGCGCGCCGTCTCCGCGGGCCTGCGCGACCGCCGTGACGCGATGCTCGCCGCCCTCCACCGCGAACTGCCGGTCCTGGTGTCCCGCGTCCGCGTCCCGGTCGGCGGCTACCAGCTCTGGCTGCGGCTCCCGGACGGCACGGACGAGTCCGCCCTCGCCGCCGCCTCGCTGCGCGCCGGCACCGCCGTCGCTCCCGGCCGCCCCTACTTCGCCGCCGAGGCCCCGGCCCCGTACGTCCGCCTCAGCTTCGCCGACACCAGCGGCACCGAGGAGATCGCCGAGGGCGTCCGCCGGTTCGCCGCGGCCTGCGCCGAGACCGGCGTCGACGGGGCGGGCACGGACGGGGTGGCCCGATGACCGGCACGGACGTCCCCGCACCGGCGGCACCCCTGTCCGGCGTGCTGATCGCCGACTTCGGGCGCGTCCTGGCCGCGCCCTACGCCACGATGATGCTGGCCGACCTCGGTGCCGACGTCGTCAAGGTCGAGCACCCGGACACCGGCGACGACACCCGGGCCTGGGGGCCGCCCCACGCGTACGGGGAGTCCACCTACTTCCTGTCCGTCAACCGCAACAAGCGCTCGGTCGCGCTCGACCTGCGCGACGCCACGGACCGCCGGCGGGCCGCGGAACTGGTGCGCCGCGCCGACGTCCTGTTCGAGAACTTCCGCCCCGGCACCATGGACAAGTACGGCCTCGGCCACGACGCGGCCCGGTCCCTCAACCCCGGTGTCGTCTACTGCTCCGTCACCGGCTTCGGCACCGGCGAAGGCGCGGCCCTGCCCGGTTACGACCTGCTGGTCCAGGCGGTCGGCGGCCTCATGAGCGTCACCGGGCCCGGCCCCGGGGAGCCGGTCAAGGCCGGGGTGGCCCTCGTCGACGTGCTCACCGGGTTGCACGCGGCGATCGGCGTGCTGGCCGCACTGCGCCACCGGGACGCGACCGGCGAGGGACAGCACGTCGAGGTCAACCTGCTCTCCTGCCTGCTGTCCAGCCTGGTCAACCAGGCGGGCGGCTACACCCTCGCGGGAGTCGTGCCGGGCATCCTGGGCAACCGCCACCCCTCCATCGCGCCGTACGAGGTCTTCCACGCCGCGGACCGCCCCCTGGCCGTCGCCGTCGGCAACGACCGGCAGTTCGCGGCGCTGTGCGAGGGCCTGGACGCACCGGAGCTCGCCCGCGACCCCCGTTACGCCTCCAACGCCGACCGCGTCGCCCACGCCGGTGAACTCGCCGAGCGGCTCGGCCGGTCGCTGCGCGGGCGCACCGCGGCCGAGTGGTTCGACCGCCTGACGCCGCTGGGGGTGCCCTGCGGTCCGGTCAACGACCTGGCCCAGGCCTTCGGCCTCGCCGAACGGCTCGGGCTCGCCCCGCGCGCCACGCTCCACGGTGACGGACCCGCCCTGGACGTCACGGCGAACCCGATCGGCCTCTCCCGCACCCCGCCCCGCTACGACCGACGCCCACCCCGCCTGGGCGAGCACACCGACGACATCACGGCCTGGCTCGACTCGTGACCGCGGAGCCCTACGCCCGGTAGCGCAGAGGGTGGTCCGCGGGGACCTCCACCACGCAGATCCGTACCGCGTCCGGATCTTCGATCCACATCTCGATCAGCCCCCAGGGCTCCTTCACGGGCTCCCGCACGATCCGGACCCCGCGCCCGGCGAACCGGCGGTGGCACTGCGCCACGTCCTCGACCTGGAGCCACAGCTGGAGCCCGGGGGCGGGCGGCCCGTCGGCGTGCCCCGAGACCTCCAGGAAGCCCCCGCCCAGGAAGAACACGGTGCCGCGCTCCTCCCACGGCCCGAACTCGCGGTAGACCGCCAGTCCCAGGTCGTCGCGGTAGAAGGCGCGGGACCTGTCGAGATCGGTCGGCCGGAGCAGGATCCTGCTGCTCAGTACGTTCGTCACGGCCCGAAGCTACCCACGCGCCGCCGCGAAAACCGGCTGACACGGCGCCCCCGCTTCCGCGAGGCTGCCCCGCATGGACCACGGCCCCGGCGCGATCGCCCCGCTCTTCAGGACCTGCACCCGCTGCGGCGCCGAGGCCGGCTGCCACGCCGGCGTGGTCGTCATCGACGGCGTGGCGCACTGGAGCGTGGAGGGCGCCTGCGAGGCGTGCGGGTCCGTCGAGGCGGAGTGCGGCCGCGACGATGTCCCCGCGTACGTCAGTGCCGCCCTGGTCGCCGCACACGGCGAGGTGGTGCTGCGCGCCGAGCCGCTCCCCGGCGCCGCGGGCGCGCGTGCGCTCAAGACGGTGCGGGAGGTGTTCGGCGTGCCGCTCGCCGAGGTCCGCGGCCGGTTGCGCGCGCTCGCCGGGGAGGGCGAGCGGGGAACGGAGCCGGAGACGGCGCTGCTGGCCGCCCGTCTGAGGGAGGGCGGGTTCGCCGTCACGTTGGAGGCCGGGGAACCGCCCACGGGCGAGGAGCGCTTCGTGGCCACCGCGCCCGGGCGTCGGTGGCCCGCCAACCCGGCCGCCCAAGGCCACCCCGTCCGCACCGCAGCGCCCGCCCGCGTCGGCCGCGGCAGGGGCCGTCAGGTGCTTCTCGTCCCGGGGAGCCTGCCCGGGGAACTGCGCGAGCCGCTCGCCGACTACCTTGCGGGGGGCCGGATCCTCGTCATCGCCGGGAGCCCCGCTCCGGATCCGCTCTCCGAGGGGCCGCATGAGTACGTCCGCCTCGGGCGGGCCACCGACGGCACCTGGACGTGGGACCTGGCCTGGGAGCAGTGGGTGCGCCGGCGCGGGTGCGCGCCGCCCGAGGAGTTCGTGCGGCACGTACGGGCCAGGGGTTTCGTGCCGCCTCCGGACACGACCGGCTAGCCTCGGGACGAGCCGCCGCCGCAGAGAGGACACCCCCGCCATGGAGACCGCGCAGCCCGTCGCCCGTCCCGTCTTCCGCACCGCAACCCGTGAGGACGTCCCCGCCCTCGTCGCGCTGATCGAGTCGGCGTACCGCGGCGAGGCCAGCCGTACCGGGTGGACGACGGAGGCGGACCTGCTCGAGGGCCAGCGCACCGATCCCGAGGGCGTGGCGGCCGTCATCGACGGCGAGCGCAGCCTGATCCTCGCGGTCGAGGCGGACGGCGTCGTCGTGGCCTGCTGCCAGCTGGAGAACCGCGACGGGCACGCCTACTTCGGGATGTTCGCCGTGCGCCCGGCCCTGCAGGGCGGCGGTCTGGGCAAGGTGGTCCTCGCCGAGGCGGAGCGGCGGGCCCGCGAGGAGTGGGCGGCGGACGAGATGCACATGACGGTGATCACGCAGCGCGAGGACCTGATCGCCTGGTACGTGCGCCGCGGCTACGCGCGGACCGGCCGCACCAGCCCCTTCCCGTACGGCGACGCGCGGTTCGGGCTGCCCACGCGCGACGACCTCGCCTTCGAGCTGCTGGTCAAGCAGCTCGGCTGACGGCCGCCTCAGAGCCGCCCGGCCTCGACGATCCGCGACAGGAAACGCCGGGTGCGCTCGTGCGCGGGCGCGCCGAAGACGTCGGCGGGCGTGCCGCGTTCGAGCACCACGCCGCCGTCGAGGAAGCACACCTGGTCGGCGACCTCGCGGGCGAAGCCCATCTCGTGGGTGGCGATGAGCATGGTCATGCCGTCCTCTTTGAGGTCCCGGACGACGCCCAGCACCTCGCCGACCAGTTCGGGGTCGAGCGCCGCGGTGATCTCGTCGAGCAGCAGCAGCCGGGGCCTGACCGCCAGCGCCCGGACGATCGCCACCCGCTGCTGCTGCCCGCCGCTGAGCCGGTCCGGGTACTCACGCGCCTTGCCGTCGAGACCGAGGCGGCCGAGCAATTCGTGGGCCCGCGCCTCGGCGTCGCGGCGGGGGGCGCCGTGCACGCGGCGCGGTGCCAGGGTGATGTTGTCCAGCACCGTCATGTGCGGGAAGAGGTTGTACGCCTGGAAGACCACGCCGATGCGCCGCCGGACCGCGTCCGGGTCGGCCCGTGGGTGGGTGATCTCCTCGCCGTCCAGGAAGATCGCGCCGTCGTCGACCTCCTCCAGGAGGTTGGCGCAGCGCAGCAGCGTGGACTTCCCCGAGCCGGAAGCGCCGATCAGGGCGGTGACCGTGTGCTGCGGGACCTCCAGATCCACGTCCCGCAGCACGAGGGAGCCGCCGAAGCCCTTGCGGACCGACTCCAGCCGCAGGACGGGTGCCTCGGTCATACGGTGCCTCCCTGCGACTGGCGCCGGTTCATGCGCGCGGTGACCCAGTCGGTGAACCGGGTCATGGGGATGGTGAGGGCCACGAAGACCAGCCCGGCCACGACGTAGGGCGTGTAGTTGAAGGTCTGGCTGGTGATGATCTGCGCCGCGTAGACGGCGTCGATCACCCCCGCGATGGAGACCAGGCCGGTGTCCTTCTGCAAGGACACCAGGTCGTTCAGGAGCGGTGGCACGACACGCCGCACGGCCTGCGGCAGGACCACGTGCCGGAGGGTCTGCGCACCGCTCAGCCCCAGCGAGCGGGCGGCGGCGCGCTGGCTCGGGTGGACGCTCTCGATGCCCGCCCGGAAGACCTCGGCCACGTAGGCGGAGTAGGTGAGCACCAGACCCGCGCCGCCCAGCACGACCGGGTTCGTGGGCACCCCCTGCAGGCGCAGCGCCGGGACTCCGTAGATCACCGCCAGCAGGCAGATGATCAGCGGCAGGCCGCGGAAGAAGTCGACGTACGCGACCGCCAGAGCCCGGAGCGGGAAGAACACCGGACCGCGCAGCGTCCGGACCACGGCCAGCAGCAGGCCGAGGACCAGCACGATCGCGCCGCAGATCACCAGCAGCCGCAGGTTGAGGAGCAGGCCGTCGAGGACCTTGGGCAGGGCGAGGCGCGCGTAGTGGCCGCTGAGGAAGGTCTCCCGGACCCGTGGCCAGCCGGGGGAGCCCGTGATGCCCAGGTAGAGCACCGCCACTGTGACCAGGGTGCTCGTCGCGGCGATCGCCGTCGCGCGGCGCGTGCGGGCCCGCCGGTGGCGCTCCCGCTCCAGGCGCCGCTGCGACGGCGTGTACGCGTCCTTGTGCAGTTCCTCGCCGAGCGTCACTTGAGCACCGGTGCGCCGACCGCGTCGGACAGCCACTGCTGCTCCAGCTTCGCGAGCGTGCCGTCCGCCCGCAGGGCGTCGACGGCTTCGGTGACGCAGGCGGTGAGCGGGCTGCCCTTGTCCAGGACGAGGCCGAACTGCTCCTGTGCGCCGGCGGTGGTCGCGAACTGCCCGACGACCTTGGCGTCGTCCAGTTCCGCGGAGGTGATGTAGAAGGCGGTGGGCAGGTCGACGACGATGGCGTCCACCTGGCCGTTCTTGAGGGCGGCGACGGCGAGGTCGTTCTTCTGGTAGACGGCCGCGGTGCGCTCCGGCTTGATCTCGTCGTTGATGAGGTCGAGGCTCGTCGTGCCGACCTGGGCGCCCAGCTTGACCTTCTTCAGGGCGGCGACGTCCGTGGCGTTCGCGGCCGGGGAGTCCTTCAGGGCGACGACGGCCTGGCGCACGTCGTAGTAGCCGGAGGAGAAGTCCACGGCCTTCTTGCGGTCAGCGGTGACGGAGACCTGGTTGATGTCGAAGTCGAAGGCCTTGGCGCCGGGGGCGAAGGCGTTGTTGAAGGCGACCGTCCGCCAGGTGACGGCGCCCTTGCCGTAGCCCAGCCGCTTCGCCACCGCGTAGGCGACCGCGGACTCGTACCCCTTGCCGTTGGCCGGCTTGTTGTCCTGGAACCAGGGGGCGTAGGCGGGGTTGTCGGTGCCGATCGTCAGGACCTCCGCGGTACGGGTGTCCAGCTTGCCCGGTGCGCAGGACGCCCCGGCCGAGGCCGGGGCGGAGCCTGCGGGCGACGAGGGGCCGCGGGAGGCGGAGTCCTCCTGCGGGGCGCACGCCGCCGCGGTGAGGCCGAGGACGAGGACCGCCGCGGCGGAGGTGAGGCGCGCGGGAACCCGGAGGGCGAATGCGGTACGCATGGCGGGACATTGGCACCGCCGGGCGCCGGATGTCCACGACATCGTGGCCGGATCCCGCATGCCGGACGGTTGTGTCGGGCGTGTTGCGGGGCGGGCGGGTCACCAGTCGGTGAGGCCGCCCTCGACCGCGCGCTTGACGGCCGGCATGTCGGTGACGACGCCGTCGAGGCCGAGGGCCCGTGCCAGCGCGAGGTCGGCGGGGGTGTTCACGGTCCAGGCGATCACCGAGATCCCCGCGCGGTGGCACTCCTGCACCAGCGCCAGGCTGATCCGCCGCAGGCTCAGGCTGACGAGCTTCGCGCCGACCGCCTGGGCCCGGGTGACGATCTCCGCGCCCATGGGGCCCTGGGCGACCAGCACGGTGCGCACGTCGGGCAGGCACTCGCGGATCTCGGCGAGCGCCTCGTCGTGGAAGGACAGCACGTCGACGCGCTCGACCAGGTCGCGCTCGCGCATCACCTCGGCCAGTACGCGGGCCGCCGCGACGTCCTTGATCTCGGCCTGGATCGGCTTGCCGACCGCGTCCAGGACCTCTTCGAACACCGGGATCCGCTCACCGCCGCCCGCGTCCAGCTCGCGCAACTCGTCCAGGGTGAGGTCGCCGATCGGCCCGGAGCCGTCCGTGGTGCGGTCGACCTTCACGTCGTGCATGACGATCAGGGCGCCGTCCTTGCTGAGGTGCAGGTCGAGCTCGATCTGGTCCATGTCCTCGCGCTCGGCGCGGACGAAGGAGCGGAGGGTGTTCTCGGGCTCGACGCCCATGACACCGCGATGGCCGACGGTGAGAAAACTCAAGGGGGATCGCTTCCGTGCTGGGTGCTGCGGGTGATCGACGGGACGCTCGCAGCCTAGCGGCCCCTTGCGGCACAGGGCCGAACGCGGGATGAACGGCGCGGCAGCCCGCAGGAAGATCCACGGTCCGGGGCCCTTCCCGCGGAAAAATCTCCTCCGCCTCCACTTGAACGGGAGAAGCTGCCGTATATACGGTGAGCCGACAAGAGGTTCTTCAGCGAAGGAGGGGTCATGACGGAAATTCTGTCGCCGGCAGCGGCATCGATAGACAGCGCAGCCACCAGCGAGACCGGTGTGTCCGGCGGCGGCATTGTCCGGCATCCGGCGTGGGCGGTCCTGAAGCAGGCGGTGGAGGAGATCCGTCCCTGGCAGAGCAAGGACGGCTCGGTCGACTTCTCCACGGAGGGTGCGCCCGGGCGCACCGCCGTCGAGAGCGCCCTGGACCGGGTGGTCCGCGCCGTCGAGGACCTCTCCCCGCTCGTGCCGCACGACAAGGCCTACCACGAGGCCCTGGTCGTGGACCTGCGCCGCTGGGCCGAGGGCGGCTTCGCGGTGCCGGACTTCCTCGACTCGCTGCTGGCCTTCCACCCCGCGGCCGACCGCCAGGACGGCCTGGAGCACCTCGTGGTGTTCCCGATGTACACGCAGAACGGCAACCCGGACCGCAACCTGGAGGCCGTCGCGCTGCGCGTCGTCTGGCCGCAGTGGCTGTCCGAGCTGGAGCGCACCCGCTACGACAACCCCCTCTTCGTGCCGATCACCTTCGAGGACTTCACCCCCGGGTACGACACGAACTCCGCGGTGCTCTTCCCCGAGACCGTCGCCGTCCGCGAGGCGCCCGAGCGCTTCACCTGGGGCGGCATCTTCTGCGACCGCGAGGCCGCCCGCTTCCGCGCCGTGAGCCACGCCGCCGTGGACACCCTCGGTCTCGCGCTCCCCGAGGACGCCGAGGAACTGCTGGCGGACCAGGACCTCAGCCAGCAGACCTTCACGCTGTGGGACATGATCCACGACCGCACGCACAGCCACGGCGACCTGCCCTTCGACCCCTTCATGATCAAGCAGCGGCAGCCGTTCTGGATGTACGGCCTGGAGGAGCTGCGCTGCGACCTCACGACCTTCAAGGAGGCCGTGAAGCTGGAGGGCGAGGGCCACGGCATGGGCCGCTACGTCCAGTACGCGATCCTCTTCGACCGCCTCTTCCGCTTCCCGGTCACCGGCGACCGCGTCCGCAACTACGACGGCCTCGGCGGCCAGCTGCTCTTCGCGTACCTGCACAAGCACGACGCCGTACGCTGGACGGACAACAAGCTCCACATCGACTGGCAGCGCGCCCCGCAGGTGACCAACCAGCTGTGCGCCGAGATCGAGAAGCTCTACCGGGACGGCATCGACCGCCCCAAGCTCGTGCACTGGTTCGCCGCCTACGACCTCGTCGCCGACTACCTCTCACCGCACCCCGGTTCGGTCTGGGCCAAGGGCCCGGAGGCCCTGGACCTCGACCAGCCGCCGCGGAAGCTCGTGGACGACGTGCTGCCGGACGAATTTCCGCTCAGCATGTTCTACGAGGCCCTGGCCAAGAAGCTGCGTGATGTGATCGCCTCGACCAAGGGCATCACGGCCCGCGGCACGGGTCAGGTGGCCGCGTGACCGATCCAGGCGAGGAGGCGGCGGAGATGACGGAAGCCAACGAGGCGGCCAGGGGACCCCTGGCCGGAGCCGTGATCGCGGTGGCGGGGGCCGGCGGCCCCGCCGGACGCGCGACGCTGCAGCGGCTGGCCCGTGCCGGCGCCTGGGTCATCGCCGCGGACGCCAACCCGGAGCGGCTCGCCGAGGCCGTGGACCTGGCCCGCTTCGACGCGGGCGGCGCCGGGATCACCGGGGACATCGTCGACCTCCTCGACCTGGACGCCACCCGCGAGTGGGCGGGCCGGATCGAGAAGGAGCACGGCCGGATCGACGGCATGGTCCACCTGGTCGGCGGCTGGCGCGGATCGGCCTCCTTCCAGGAGACCGACCTCGCGGACTGGGACTTCCTGGAGAAGCTCCTCATCCGCACCGTCCAGAACACCTCGCTCGCCTTCCACGACGGGCTGCTCTCCAGCCCCTTCGGGCGCTACGTGCTGATCAGCGCCGCCGGGGCCACCCAGCCCACCGCGGGCAACGCCGCGTACGCCGCGGCCAAGGCCGCGGCCGAGGCGTGGACGCTGGCCATGGGAGACTCCTTCCGCAAGCTCGCGGGCGAGCACGCCCCGAGCGCCGCGGCCACCGTGCTGGTGATCAAGGCCCTGGTGCACGAGCAGATGCGCAAGGAGCGCCCGAACGCCAAGTTCGCGGGCTTCACCGATGTGACCGATTTGGCCGACGCCATCGCCGACGTGTGGAACCGGCCCGCCGAGGAAGTGAACGGAACCCGCCAGTGGCTGACACCCCGCCCGTGACCGCACCCCCGACCGACGCGGTCCGGCACCACGACCCCCGGGTCCGGGGCTTCGCCAGCGACAACTACGCGGGCGTCCACCCCGAGGTGCTGGCGGCGATCGCGCTCGCCAACGGCGGCCACCAGGCCGCCTACGGCGAGGACGACTACACCGCCCATCTGCAAGAGGTCTTCCGCGGCCACTTCGGCCCGCGGGCCGAGGCCTTCCCGGTCTTCAACGGCACCGGCGCCAACGTCGTGGCCCTGCAGGCGCTGACCGAGCGCTGGGGCGCGGTCGTCTGCGCCGCCTCCGCCCACATCAACGTGGACGAGGGCGGCGCCCCGGAGCGGATGGGCGGCCTGAAGCTGCTCACCGTGCCCACCCCGGACGGCAAGCTCACCCCCGAGCTGATCGACCGGGAGGCCTGGGGCTTCGACGACGAGCACCGCGCGCAGCCGCAGGTCGTCTCGATCACGCAGTCCACCGAGCTGGGCACCTGCTACACGCCCGAGGAGATCCGCGCGATCTGCGACCACGCCCACGAACGGGGCCTCGCCGTCCACCTCGACGGCTCGCGGATCGCCAACGCCGCGGCCACCCTCGGGGTGCCGCTGCGGGAGTTCACCACCGACGCGGGCGTGGACGTCCTCTCCTTCGGCGGCACCAAGAACGGGCTGTTGCTGGGCGAGTGCGTCGTGGTGCTGAACCCGGAGCGGGTGCGGGCGATGAAGCACCTGCGGAAGCTGTCCATGCAGCTCGCCTCCAAGATGCGCTTCGTCTCGGTGCAGTTCGAGGCGCTGCTCGCCGGTGACCTGTGGCTGCGCAGCGCCGGTCACGCCAACGCGATGGCCCGGCGCCTGGAGTCGGCCGTCCGCGCCGTCGAGGGCGTCACCGTCGTCCGCCCCGTCCAGGCCAACGCGGTCTTCGCGCGGCTGCCGCGTGAGGTCAGCGAACGGCTGCAGAAGCGCTACCGCTTCTACTTCTGGGACGAGTCGACCGGTGAGGTCCGCTGGATGTGCTCGTTCGACACCACGGAGGATGACGTGGATTCCTTCGCGGCGGCGCTGGCCGAGGAAATGGCCGCCCATTCCGCCTGAACCCGAAAAGCCAGAGGGGCGTACGGGATTTCCCGTACGCCCCTCTGCGCGTTCTTTCCGTGCCCCTCGTGGGGGCACCGGATCACGCGTTGACGCAGGCGTTGCCGAGCGCGGGGTTGAGCAGCGCGATGATGTCGACGGTGTTGCCGCACAGGTTGATCGGCACGCTGACCGGGATCCGGATGACGTTGCCGCTGGCGACACCTGGCGACACCGGGCGAGCCGGCGACAGCGGTCAGGGCCGCGGCCTTCGCGATGCGCCTCATTCGTTCTCCTGGTGGACGATCGTTCGCTGGACCCCGATCAACGACCCCTGAGGGCACCGGATGTGGGAATCCAGCCGTTCGGCCCTTGCGTCAACCGGGCAAACGTCAACGACTCGTACGGAGAGGTGATCCCGGTCTCGTAGAGCAGACCGACCGTGCCGTCGGCGAGTTCGACGAGGTCGGAGTAGGCCGCGGGACGTTCGCCGATGGGGGGTTCGGACGTCCACGAGGCGCCCTGGTCCCCGCTGACGCGGAGGGTCATCCTTCGGCGTTTCGCGGGGTCGGCCGGGCCCGAGTACAGCAGCGTCCCGTCCTGGGTGCGCAGTACGCTGCCCTGCACTTCGGGACCCTCCAGGGCGCCCTGCGGCCGGAAGATGCCGTCGATGCTGAGCCCGCCGTCGGAGCTGTAGGCGTCGGCACGGGTGGGGGCGGAGAACCCGCGGTCGTCACGGCTGTTGACGTAGATCCGGCCGCCGGGGAGTTCGGCCATCGTGCTCTCGTTGAGGTTCAGCCAGTCGCCGGGGAGCGCCTGGACGAAGCCGATGTGCCAGTCCTGGCCGCCGTTGTCGCTGTAGAGCGCGTGGGCGCCGTGCACCGTCACGCCGGCCAGGACGGACGTGTGGTTGGCGGGCACCAGCAGGCGTCCGGCGTGCGGGCCGCTCCTCAGGGCGATGGCGTGCCCCGGACCCGTCGCGTACCAGCGCCAGTTGGCGGGTTTGACCTCGGAGGTGATGTCGCGGGGCGGGGACCAGGCCAGGCCGCCCGAGTCGCTGTGCAGTTCGTAGACGAGCCGTTCCGGGCCGGTGTCGCGGCAGATCAGCAGCACGACGCGCCCGGTGCGGGGATCCACCACCGGGGCGGGGTTGCCGAAGGTCTCGGTACCGGCGTCCGCGATCATCTGGAGCGGCTCCCAGGTGCAGCCGTCGTCGTAGGAGCGCCGGAGCACGACGTCGATGTCACCGTCGTCCGCCCCGGAGTTGCGGCGCCCCTCGGCGAAGGCGAGGACGGTGGTCCCGCCGATGCGTACGACCGCCGGGATGCGGAAGGTGTGGTACCCCTGCGTCCCGGACCGGAAGGGCACCGACGTCGCGCAGGCGGCCGGGAGCGGTGTGGCCGCCTCGCCCGCGGACGCCTGCCACCCGGCGGCCCCGGTGATCAGCAGGGCGAGGCCGGCCAGCGTGCGTCTGCCCCTGGCGGCGGCGAGTGTCATCGGGCGATTCCTCCGGGCGGCGTGCGGTCGGCCAGCGGCGCCACATTCTCACCGGTCGGCCCGAGTCGCCGTATGACACTCCGTTCGATGTTTTTCCGGTAGTTCAATATGAGGAATTAGGCCGAAACGGCGGCGGATATGCTTGACGGTTTACCGGGTCCCGCCATTGTCTGTGTCAGAGGTGTCGACCAATGAACATGCCCGGATCCTTTCGGGGGCGCTGGTCGAAAAGCCCGCGTGGAGCGATAGTTGTGCACCTGTCGTCCATGCCCATGACAGGGGGACACCCGCCATGACCCGACCGACCCCACGTCGTACGGTGCTGGCCGCCGCCATCGCGGCGGCAGCCGCTGCGACGACCGCCCCGCGGGCCTTGGCCGCGTCCGGCGCGGACGACTGCGACCTGGCCGACGACGTGGTGGGCACGCCGGGCGCCCACGACGACGACGCGGCCGCCGTGGACTACCGGGCCTGGACGCGATGGGCCGACTGGCACCGCGGACGGGGCTCCGGCACCGGTGTCGTGCCCGGTCCGCGCCCCGGCGTGGCGATCCTGCGGCCCACCGGCACGATGGAGTACACCGACCCGCACACCCGGATCACCGCCACGTGGGAGACCGCCACCTGGACCTCCCCCGAGCACACCCCGCGGCACCCGGCGACCGAGATCGTCGCCTCCTGGAACGCCCGCACGCCGCCCGGCACCTGGATCCAGGTCGAGCTGGGCGCCACGTACACCGACGGCAGCCGGTCCCCCTGGTACGTGATGGGCCGCTGGGCCTCCGGCGACGCCGACATCAAGCGCACCTCCGTCGACGACCAGAGCGACGGCAGGAGCAGCGTCTGGACCGACACCCTCTCCCTCGACGACCCCGCCTCGGGCCTGCGGCTCGCCTCGTACCGCCTGCGGCTCACCCTGCTGCGCACCCCCGGCTCCCGGGTCACCCCCACCGTCTGGCGGCTCGGCGCCATGGCCTCCGACGTCCCGGACCGCTTCACGGTGCCGGCGTCCGTGCCGGGCGTGGGAAGGGGGGTCGAACTGCCCGTGCCGCGCTACTCGCAGGAGATCCACAAGGGGCAGTACCCGCAGTACGACAACGGCGGCGAGGCCTGGTGCAGCCCGACGGGCTCCCAGATGGTCATCGAGTACTGGGGCCGCAAGCCGGCCGCCGCCGACCTGGCCTGGGTCGACCCGTCCTACGCGGACCCCCAGGTCGACCACGCCGCCCGCTACACCTACGACAACCAGTACGAGGGCTGCGGCAACTGGCCGTTCAACGCGGCCTACGCGGCCACGTACCACGACATGGTCGGCGTCATCACCCGGCTGCGCGGCCTGAACGACATCGAACTGCTGATCAGGGCCGGCATCCCGGTGATAACGTCCCAGTCCTTCCTCGCCGGTGAACTCGACGGCGCGGGGTACGGGACCTCCGGGCACCTGATGTGCGTCATCGGCTTCACCGCCGACGGCGACGTCATCGCCAACGACCCCGCGAGCCCCGACGACGCCTCGGTGCGCCGGGTCTACAAGCGGTCCCAGTTCGAGACCATCTGGCTCAGGACGAAGCGCTACACCGCCGACGGGCAGCTGCGCAGCGGCACGGGCGGCGTCTGCTACCTGTACTGGCCCCTGCGGCCCTCGGGCCGCCAGGCCCGGGCACTGCAGCGGATCGGGGTGCTCTAGATCCCGGCGGCTGCGGTCAGCCGCCGGAGGCCACGGGTGCGAGCGGGCGCAGCGAGAAGCTGACGCTCGGGACGGGCAGCAGGCTCGGTAGGTAGGTCGGGTAGGTCGGGTGGTACGAAGGGAAAGCCGTCCGCCAGTCCTGGGCCGGCTGGTAGCCGGTCGCGCCGGGTAGGCCCGGGCCGCACTCCAGGCTGCCGTTGACGACGTGACAGGGCGTCCCGCCGGGCGACGGCGTCGTGTCGTCGCCGCCGCCGGCGATCGCCACGACGATCCCGACGAGAGCGGCGGCGCCGACCGTCACGAGCCCCACGCGGGTCTGGTGCTTCCTCTGCTGCTCCGCGTCCGGGTCCACCACGGTCGTGAACCGCCATCCCTGGAACGACGGCTCCTTCGCGCCGCCCGGCTCCTCCGCCAGCCACGGATGCGCCGGATCGGGGGGCCCCGAGCGGTCGGGGTCCACGTCCAGGAGCGTGAGGTGGAGCCGCAGCCGGTCGAGTTGGGGCGGCTCGGAGAGCGCCTCCGTGACGAGCACGCGCAGCCCGTCGTCGGCCAGGCCGTCGCACACCAGGCGGGTGCTCCCGCCCCACAGCGGGACCCAGGCGGCCCGCCCCTCCCGGAGCAAGGTGTGGCCCACCAGCGCGTGCAGCGCCTGCGCCAGCTCCTCGCCGGTGCCGTCGAACTCCCGGGCCAGTGCGCCCGGTCCGGCGTCGGCGAGCAGGTGCAGCACGGTGTCCAGCCCGGGGAGCCGCTCCCCGGTCGCGCGCGACGCGGCACGCAGGAGGTCCCAGGCACGTGTGCCCGCCACACGGTTGGCGGAGAGCTCGATCCAGCGCTCCCAGGGGACGGTCGTGCGGCTGTGGGCCGGCGGACCGCGCAGTTCCTCGAGCACACGTCCCACGTCCTCGGGGAGCAGCCGGAGCGCGCCGCTCCCGTCGTCCTCCCCGGGCGGGACGTCGAGTTCCCGGAGACGGCGCAGCCTGAGACCGAGCGGCGGGTGCGAGTCGCGCCGGCGCGAGCGGATGCGGTCGTCGTCCACCGGTACGCGCCGGACGCCCAGCTCGCCGAGGAGCGAACGGAACGCCAGGTAGGGGTTGTCGGGGTGCATCCCCACCAGGGCGGCCGGATCGAGCCATTCCCGCTGGAACCTCCGCCACGCCACCGCGGTGCCGTGCGTCGCGCGCAGCGCCGACGCCGTCACCTCGCGCCCGGCCAGGCGCGCGGCCGTGCGGTCCGCCTCGAGCTCCTGCCGGCGCCGTACCGCGAAGGTGAGCCACCGGAAGACCAGCGCGTACAGCCGTACGGAGCCGCGCACCACGAGGTGCGGGACGGAGAACCACCTCGTCCCGGTGTTCCACTGGCCGAGGGTCGTGGCCAGGGCGGCGTCGCACCGGTACGCGACGGCCCCGAAGCGCGTGTGGCGGTGGGAGAAGTGGCCGAACTCGTGGGCCAGCACGGCCCTCAGCTCCGCGTGGGTGAGGCTCGCCAGCAGGGGCAGGCCCAGGTGGAGCCGGCGCTGCCCGGACAGCAGGCCCAGCGCGGCCCCGTCCTCGGACACGGACGCGTTGACGTCCCCGGTCAGCAGCAGCACGTCCGGCGGGCGCGCCCCGACCCGCCAGGCGATGCCGGTGGCCAGCTCCCACAGCGCGGGAGCCTCTTCGCGGGACACCGGTACCGCGTCCGCCCGCAGCGGCGCCGCCCGGGTGATCGCGCCCAGCCCCTGGACGATGCTCAGCAGCAGCGGGACGGCGGCCGCCGCGACGATGACACCGCGCATGGCGAGGTCGGCGTGACCGTCCCGGGCCGCGAGCAGGAAGAGACCGAGCAGACCCAGCACGCCGAGCCCGAGCCCGCCGATCAGCACGACCAGACCCGCCAGCAGCACGATCGCCAACAGCGCCCGTAACGACGCCCACACCGCGCTCATCGGTCACCCCCTCCGCGTCCCCCGTGTCCCTCGATGATGCCCGCTCGCGGACGGCGTGGACCACTTGTCCACAGGCCCCTCAGCCCACCGGTACGCGCGCGTAGCGGCCCACCACGCACAGGTCGTCGCCGATGCGCGCGGCGGCCTCGAGGAGCGGGGGCAGCAGTTCCGAGCGCGACTGCTCCACGGAGCGGCGGCTGGCGTGCATGGAGACGTTGACCGCGGCCACCACCCGGCCGCCGCGGTCGCGGACGGGGACGGCGATGGACCGCAGGCCCTCCTCCAGTTCCTCGCTGACCAGGGCGTGCCCCTCGGCGGCGACCTCGTCGAGTACGCGGGCCAGACGCGGTGCGTCGGTGACGGTGTGCCGGGTCAGCCGTGTGAAGCCGGTGCGCGCGAGGTGTGCCGCGCGTTCCCGGGCGGGCAGCCCCGCCAGCAGGACGCGGCCCATCGCGGTGGCGTAGGCGGGAAAGCGGGTGCCGACCGTGATGTTGACGCTCATGATGCGGACGGTGGGCACGCGCGCCACGTACTGGATGTGCTCGCCGGACAGCACCGCCATCGACGCGGAGTCGTGCACCGCCCCGACCAGTTCGATCAGATGGGGCCGGGCGATCTCGGGGAGCGTCAGCCGCGACAGGTGGGCGCAGCCCAGCTCCAGCACGTGCGGGGTGAGCCGGAAGAGGCGGCCCTCGGAGGCGACGTAGCCCAGGTGCTCCAGGGTGATGAGGGAGCGCCGCGCGGTGGCCCGGGCCAGCCCGGTGGCCTCGGCGACGGCGGTGAGGGGGAGTTCGGCCCGGCCCCCGCCGAAGGCGGTGAGCACGGCGAGCCCGCGGGCCAGGGACTCCACGAACTCCGGCCCGAGCTCCTGCTTGGAGGCCCGCGTCCAGGCGGCGGGCGAGGGCGACGCGTCGGCGGGGGAGGGGGCGGGGGCGTCGCCGGGTCGCGAGAGGGCGTCCTCCATGGCCGCGACCGTCTCCCGCAGCCGGGGCAGCACGGCCTCGCGCAGCGACTCGGCGCTGTGCCTGCTGGTGTGGCTGACCACGCTCACCGCGCACACCGGCTTCCCGGCGGTGTCCCGTACGGGCACGGCGACGGCGATCAGTCCCGGCTCGATCAGCTGGTCGTCCGCCGACCAGCCGTGGGTACGCGCGGCGGCGACCCGCTCCGGGAAGGAGGCGGCGGCGTCCCCGTGGCCGCGGGGCAGCGCGGGGAAACCGGTGTCCAGCGGGTCCGCCGCGCGGCGGTGGCGCCAGCGCCCCCATCCGGCGTCGTCCCAGTCGCCGGCGAAGACCGCCCCGGGGGCGCCGCGCTCGGCCGGCAGCTGGTCGCCGATGCGGAAGGTCAGGGACATCGCGCGGCGACGGGTCGCCTGGTGGACGAAGCGGACCCCGTCGCCGTCCGGCACGGCGATGGACACCGACTCGTCCAGGCCGTCGGCGAGGGCGTCGGCGAGCGGTCCCAGCAGGTCGGGGAAGCGGCTGGCGGCGAGGTAGGCGTTGCCGAGTTCCATCAGCCGGGGGGCGAGGACGGCGTCCCGGCCCTCGACCCGCAGGTAGCCGGTACGGACGAGCGTGCTGACCACCCGGTCCACCGTGGACCGCGCCAGGCCGGTGGCCCGCACGAGGTCGCCGACCGAGCGCCGGCCGTCGGCCGCGGCCAGCTCGCGCAGCACCGCCAGTCCCCGGACGAGGGGGCCGACGGCCTCCTGCGGCGGGGGAGCGGTCGCGGTGGTCAGCGGTGTCATCAGCACTCCAGCGTGGCGGAACGTCGTCGAAACCGTACCGCCCCGGAACGTTGACAGAGCGGGCGCCCGAGGATCACACTCGGGCACACGCAATTGTGAACTTAAGTTCACTGGACGAACAAGAAGGTGGGCGCAGGATGGACAAGGTGGTCGCCTCGGCCGCTGAGGCCGTAGCGGACGTCCAGGACGGCGCGTCACTGGCGGTCGGCGGCTTCGGCCTGAGCGGCGTGCCGAACACGCTGGTCCAGGCCCTCTACGAAGCCGGGGTCAGCGGTCTCGCCGTCGTCTCCAACAACTGCGGCGCCCTCGACTCGGGCCTCGCGGTCCTGCTCGCCGCGCGCCGCATCGCCCGCGTCACCGGCAGCTACATCGGGGCCAACAAGGAGTTCGCCCGCCAGTACCTGGCCGGCGAACTGGAGCTCGAACTGATCCCGCAGGGCACCCTGGCCGAGCGCCTGCGCGCCGGCGGCTGCGGTATCCCCGCCTTCTACACCCCGGCCGGCGTCGGCACCCAGGTCGCCGAGGGCGGCCTGCCCTGGCGCTACGACGGGGACGGAGGCGTGGCACTGGCCTCCGAGCCGAAGGAGGTGCGCGCGTTCGACGGCGTCGACTACGTCCTGGAGCGCGGCATCACCACCGACTTCGCGCTGGTCCGCGCCGCCAAGGGCGACCGCCACGGCAACCTGGTCTTCAACAAGGCCTCCCGCAACTTCAACCCGCTCGCCGCGATGGCCGGCCGGATCACCGTCGCCGAGGTCGAGGAACTCGTCGAGCCCGGCGCGATCGACCCCGACCAGGTGCACCTGCCCGGCATCTTCGTCCAGCGCGTGGTGGCGCTCACCCCGGAGCAGGCCGCCGACAAGAAGATCGAATTCCGTACGGTCACGGCCAGGGAGGTGCGGGCCTGATGGCCTGGACACGCGACGAGATGGCCGCCCGCGCGGCCCGGGAACTGCGCGACGGCGAGTACGTCAACCTCGGCATCGGCCTGCCGACGCTGATCCCCAACCACCTCCCCGAGGGCGTCGAGGTCGTCCTGGAGTCCGAGAACGGCATCCTCGGCACGGGCCCCTTCCCCTACGAGGAGGAGGTCGACCCCGACCTGATCAACGCGGGCAAGGAGACCGTCACCGTCCTGCCCGGCGCGGCCTTCTTCGACTCCGCGCTGTCCTTCGGGATGATCCGCGGTGGTCACATCGACACCGCCGTGCTCGGCGCCATGCAGGTCTCCGCCCGCGGCGACCTGGCGAACTGGGCCGTCCCCGGCAAGCTCGTCACCGGCATCGGCGGCGCGATGGACCTGGTGCACGGCGCCCGGCGGGTCATCGTCACCATGACCCACACCGCCAAGGACGGCAGCCCCAAGATCCTCCAGGAGTGCGCCCTGCCGCTCACCGGCCGGGCCTGCGTGGACCGGATCATCACCGACCTGGGCGTCCTCGACGTCACCGACGGGGGACTCGTCCTCGTGGAGACGGCCCCCGGCGTCACCACGCAGGAGATCCTGGACAAGACCGCGGCCCCGGTGCACGTCGCCGTCGCCGCAGAAGGGAGCGCCCGATGAGCGGGCAGCTGCGTGAGGTGTACGTCGTCGACGCCGTCCGTACCCCGGTCGGCAAGTACGGTGGCGCCCTGTCAGGAGTGCGTCCCGACGACCTCGCGGCGCACGTCGTGGCCTCGCTGGTGGCCCGTACGCCCGAGCTCGACCCGGCCCGGATCGACGACGTCTTCTTCGGTGACGCCAACGCCGCGGGCGAGGACAACCGCAACGTCGCCAGGATGGCCGCACTGCTCGCCGGGCTGCCCGTCACCGTGCCCGGGACCACGGTCAACCGGCTCTGCGGCTCCGGCATGGAGGCCGTGATCCAGGCCGCCCGCGCCGTGGCCGTCGGCGACGTCTCCGTCGCCATCGCCGGCGGCGTGGAGTCCATGAGCCGCGCCCCCTGGGTGCTGCCCAAGCCCGAACGCGCCTTCCCGGCGGGCCACCAGGAGCTGTACTCCACCACCCTCGGCTGGCGCATGGTCAACCCGAGGATGGACCCGCGGTGGACCATCCCGCTCGGCGAGAGCGCCGAGCTGATCGCCGACCGGCACGGCATCACCAGGGAGCAGCAGGACGCCTTCGCCGTCGCCAGCCACGAGAAGGCGGCCCGCGCCTGGAAGGACGGCCTGTACGAGGCCGAGGTCGTCCCGGTCGACGGCGTGGACCTGCCGCGCGACGAGACGATCCGCGACACCACCTCCATGGAGGCGCTCGCCCGCCTCAAGCCCGCCTTCCGCAAGGACGGCGGTACCGTCACCGCGGGCAACTCCTCGCCCCTCAACGACGGAGCGGCCGCGCTGCTCGTCGTGGACGAGGAAGGCCTGAAGGCCACCGGTCGCGAGCCGCTCGCGCGCATCCGCGCCTCGGCCGTCACCGGCATCGAGCCCGACTACTTCGGCCTCGCCCCCGTCGAGGCCGTCCGCAAGGCGCTGGCCAAGGCCGGCACGGGCTTCGGCGACCTCACCACCGTCGAACTCAACGAGGCCTTCGCCTCGCAGGTGCTCGGCTGCCTCGCCGGATGGCCCGAGCTCGACCCCTCGATCGTCAACCCGCGCGGCGGCGCCATCGCCGTCGGTCACCCGCTCGGCGCCTCCGGCGCCCGCATCGCCGGCGCCGTCGCCCACCAGCTCGCGGCCGCGGGCTCGGGCACCGGCCTCGCCGCCCTGTGCATCGGCGTCGGGCAGGGCCTCGCCCTCGTCCTGGAAAGGTAGGAGCCCTCCGCATGAGCAGCCCCCTCACCCAGGGCGAGATCTCCGCCGAGATCGCCGACGAGCGCGCGGCCTACGCCAAGCGACGTGCCGACGGCGCCGCCGCCGAGGACCACCCCGACCGGGGATACGCGCCCTACCGGAGCAGCGTCCTGCGGCATCCCATGCGCCCGTTGGTGGCGGCGGGGGCGGCGGCCGGCGACCCCGAGGCCGTCGAGCTCTCGGGCCCGGTCTTCGGCGTCACCGACGTCACCGCCCTCGACCACGACCTGACGCGGCAGCACCAGGCCGAGCCGCTGGGCGAGCGCATCAAGGTCACGGGGCGCGTCCGGGACCGCGCGGGCCGGCCCGTGCGCGGCCAGCTCGTCGAGATCTGGCAGGCCAACGCCTCCGGTCGCTACGCGCACCAGCGGGACGACCATCCCGCCCCGCTGGACCCCAACTTCACGGGCGTCGGCCGCACCCTGACCGGGGACGACGGCACCTACGAGTTCGTCACCATCAAGCCCGGCGCCTACCCCTGGCGCAACCACATCAATGCCTGGCGCCCGGCCCACATCCACTTCTCGCTCTTCGGCCCGGCGTTCACCCAGCGCCTGGTCACCCAGATGTACTTCCCCGGGGACCCGCTCTTCGCGTACGACCCGATCCTGCAGTCCGTCACCGACGACTCGGCCAGGCAGCGGCTGGTCGCGACGTACGACCACGACCTGTCCACCCCCGAATGGTCGCTTGGCTACCGCTGGGACATCGTCCTGGACGGCCCGGCCGCCACCTGGATCGAGGAGGGCCGATGAGCGACAAGGCACCCGCCCCCACGCCGTCGCAGACCGTGGGCCCCTTCTACGGCTACGCGCTGCCGTTCCCCCAGGGCGGCGACCTCGCCCCCGCCGGGCACCCGGACACCGTCACCGTCCACGGCTGGGTCTACGACGGCGCGGGGCAGCCCGTCCCCGACGCGCTCATCGAGGTCTGGCAGCCCGCCCCCGACGGCTCCCGGCACGGCGCCCCCGGTTCGCTGCGCCGCGACCAGGTCACCGGGGCGGTCCTGGGGCGCGACGGACTGGTCTTCACCGGCTTCGGGCGCATCGCCACCGACGCGGACGGACACTACGTGATCCGCACGCTCCCGCCCGGCGGCGTCCCGTATCTGTCGCTGATCGTCTTCGCCCGGGGTCTCCTCCACCACCTGCACACCCGGGTCTACCTCGGCGACGCCGAGGGCGACCCGCTGCTCGGCTCCCTGGAGCCGCAGCGGCGCGCCACCCTGGTCGCCACTCCGGAGGGCGGGCGCGTCCACCGCTTCGACGTCCGGCTCCAGTACGACGGAGTGCATGAGGAGACGGTCTTCCTTGCCTTCGACTGACCCCGCCGCGGACGTCGGTCTGCTCTCCCCGGTCCGGGCCGGGTCGGCCGCCGAGGAGGCGACCGGGGACGCCGCCTTCGTACGGGGCATGCTAGACGCGGAGGCCGCGCTGACCAGGGCGCAGGCCGCGCTCGGGCTCGCGCCGGCGTCCGCGGCGGCCACGGTGACCGCCGCCGCGGCCGAGCCCGGCCGGTTCGACCCGCGTGACCTCGCGCTGCGCGCCCGGGCCGGCGGCAACCCGGTGATCCCGCTGGTGGCCGACCTGACCGAGGCAGTGGGGGAGCGGGACGCGAACGCCGCCCCCTATGTGCACCGCGGCGCCACCAGCCAGGACATCCTGGACACCGCGGCGATGCTCGTCGCGTCCCGCACGCTGCACCCCGTCCTGGACGACCTCGCCGCCGCGGCCGGGGCGTTCGGACGGCTCGCCGCCGAGCACCGCGACACCCCGATGGCGGGACGCACGCTGACGCAGCACGCCGTCCCCACCACCTTCGGGCTCAAGGCGGCCGGCTGGCGCTCCCTCGTCCTCGACGCGCACGACCGGCTGACCGCCGTCCGCGGCGACCTGCCCGCGCAACTCGGCGGTGCCGCCGGCACGCTCGCCGCCTTCGATGCCTTCGCCGAGGCGGACGGCACCGCCCCGGGCACGAGCGCCGCCACCGCTCCGCGGCTCCTCGCCGCCTACGCCGCCGAGACCGGGCTGGCGGAGCCCGTGCTGCCCTGGCACACCCTGCGGACGCCCGTCGCCGACCTCGCCGGGGCACTCGCCTTCACGGCGGGCGCGCTGGGCAAGGTCGCCGCCGACGTACTGGTGCTGTCGCGCACCGAGATCGGCGAGGTCACCGAGGGCGTCGGCGGCGGTTCCTCGGCCATGCCCCACAAGGCCAACCCCGTCCGCGCCACGCTCATCGCCGCCGCGGCCCGCCAGGTGCCGGCGCTGGCCGCCGTCCTGTACGGCTCCCTGGCCGCGGAGGACGAACGCCCGGCCGGCGCCTGGCACGCCGAATGGCAGCCCCTGCGCGAGGCGTTGCGCCTCGTCGGCGGCGCCGCCCGGGACGCCGCCGGACTCGCCGCGGGACTGCGCGTCCACCCGCACCGCATGCGCGAGACCCTCGGCACGACGGGCGGTCTGGTGGTCACCGAACGTCTCGCCGCGGCCCTGACCGCTCTCATGGGCCGCGGCGAGGCCAAGTCCGCCCTCGCCCGGGCCTCCAGGCGCGTCGCCGAGGAGGGGATCGCCCTCGACGACGCCCTGGCGCAGGACCCGGCTCTCGGCGGCCTCCTCCCCGAAGGACGTCTCCGGGAGCTCACCGACCCCACCCGCTACACGGGGTCGGCCGGCGCGCTCGTCGATCGCGCCCTGCGCCGCCCCGGCCCCGCGGGGACGTCCTCGTGACCGCCCCCGCCCCCTTCCGTGACCGGGCCGATCGGGGTACGCCATGTCCGGGGGAGTTCGGACCCGGGCGGGCGCCCGCCCGGCCGCCGGGCGGTGAGAGGGCGCCGTGACACCGCCGTACGCACCCGTCAGCACCATCCGCGAGGAGCCCGCATGAGCACGCCGTACGAGGCCGTGGAGCCCCGACTGCCGCACCACCGGGTGGACGGCGCCCCCGGCCTGCCGCCGCTGATCCTCGGGCCGAGCCTGGGCACCTCGCTCGCCGTGTGGGACCCGCAGGTCCCCGCCCTCGCCCGAGGCCACCGCGTCATCCGCTGGGACCTGCCCGGCCACGGCGGCAGCCCCGCCTCGCTGCTCCCGGAGGACGGCACGGTCGAGGACCTGGCCCGCTCGGTGCTCGCCCTCGCCGACGCGCTCGGCGCCGACCGCTTCGCCTATGCCGGCGTCTCCCTCGGCGGGGCCGTGGGGACCTGGCTCGCGATCCACCACCCCGAACGGGTCGCCGCGCTCGCGATCGTGTGCTCCTCCGCCGACTTCGGCGACCCGGACGGCTGGCGGGAACGCGCCGCCCTGGTCAGGGCGAAGGGCACGGGACCCGTCGCCGACACCGCGGCCAACCGGTGGTTCACCCCGGAGTTCGCCGGCGACCCCGCCGTCGGCGCCCTCCTGGACGACCTGCGCGCCGCCGACCCGGAGGCGTACGCGACCCTCTGCGACGCCCTCGCCGCCTACGACGTACGCGCCGACCTGCCCCGGATCACCGCGCCCACCCTCGTCGTCGCGGGCCGCGGCGATCCGGCGACGCCGGTCGCGGACGCCCGTGTCCTCGCCGACGGCATCCCCGGCGCGAGCCTCACCGAGGTGGCGCACGCCGCCCACCTGGCCGGCGTCGAGCGTCCGGCCCCCGTCCTCGCGGCGCTCCTGCAGCACTTCGCCACCGAGCCGGCCGCCGACGACGGCGCCCGCCACACCGAGGGCATGGCCGTCCGCCGTGCCGTGCTCGGCGACGCGCACGTCGACCGGGCGATCGCCCGCACCACCGCTTTCACCGCCCCCTTCCAGGACTTCATCACCCGCTACGCATGGGGCGAGATCTGGACCCGGCCGGGCCTGAGCCGCAGGACCCGCAGCTGCATCACCCTCACCGCGCTGGTGGCCCACGGCCACCTCGACGAGCTGGCGATGCACGTGCGCGCCGCGCGGCACAACGGCCTGACCTGGGAGGAGATCCAGGAGGTCCTGCTCCAGTCCGCCGTCTACTGCGGCGTTCCCGCGGCCAACGCCGCGTTCGCCGTGGCGAACCGCATCCTCGAGGAAGAAGAGGAGTAGGAGAACACATGCAGCAACACACCACCGTCGGCATCGTCGGCGCCGGCCCCGCAGGCCTCCTGCTGGCCCGTCTGCTCCATCGCTCCGGCATCGACTGCGTCGTCCTGGAGAGTCGCGACCGCGACTACGTCGAGCAGCGCCAGCGCGCCGGGATCCTGGAACAGGGCACGGTCGACGTGCTCCGCTCGTCCGGCGCGGGCGCGCGCCTGGACCGCGAGGGCCTGGTGCACGACGGCATCGAGCTGCGCTGGGACCGCCGCTCCCACCGCCTGGACTTCCCGGCCCTCACCGGTGGCCGGCGCGTGTGGGTCTACGCCCAGACCGAGGTCGTCAAGGACCTGATCGCCCTCCAGCTCCAGGACGGGGCGCCGCTGCTGTTCGCCGCCCATGTGCACGCGGTCGAGGGGGCGGACACGGACCGCCCGGTGGTCCGCTACCGCCACGAGGGCCGGGAGAAGACCCTCACCTGCGACTACGTCGTCGGCTGCGACGGCTTCCACGGCGTGACGCGCGCGGCGGTCCCGGAGCACGCCCGGCGGACGTACGAGCGGGTGTACCCCTTCTCGTGGCTGGGGATCCTCGCCGACGTCGCGCCGTCCTGCGAGGAGTTGATCTACGCCCACTCGCCCCGCGGCTTCGCGCTGCACAGCATGCGCTCCGCCCAGGTCAGCCGGCTCTACCTGCAGGTGCCGGGCGGCACCGATCCCGCCGACTGGTCCGACGAGCGGATCTGGGACGAACTGGACGCCCGCTTCGCCGTCGACGGGGACTGGAAGCTGGAGCGCGGCCCCATCACCTCCAAGGCCGTGCTGCCGATGCGCAGCTTCGTGACCGAGCCGATGCGCTGGGGCCGCGTGCTGCTCGCCGGCGACGCCGCGCACATCGTGCCGCCGACCGGCGCCAAGGGCCTCAACCTGGCCGCCGCCGACGTCATCGTCCTGGCCCGTGCCCTCGCCGACCTGGCGGAGACCGGTTCCACCGCCCTGCTCGACGCCTACTCCGACACCTGCCTGCGGCGGGTGTGGCGTGCCGAGCACTTCTCCTGGTTCATGACCACGACCCTGCACACCGACCCGGCGCAGAGCGATTTCGACACCCGGCTGCAGGTCTCCCAGCTCGACCGGATCGCCGCCTCCCCGCACGCGGCGGCCGAACTCGCCGAGAACTACGCGGGCCTGGAGATCGGTTAGCCCGGGACCGGACCTCTTACGCCTTGCTTACGTGCGGCCCCGGCCGTCCGCAACCACATCGCGCGGGCTTACGGTGAGACGTATGGAAGGCAACGGCACGCCGGTAGGCCGGCGCGTGGTACTCGGGATGCTCGGGCTGGGCGCCCTGGGGGTGGCGTTCGGCAGCCGCGTGCAGGACGGCCTGGACTCGGCGCTCTCCCAGGTGGCGGGGAAGGACCCCACCGGGCTCAGCGGACTGCTCCCCGGGGGCGGCGGCTTCCGCATCTACAACGTGGCGGACTCCGTTCCCCACCGGGACGCGACCGACTACCGCCTCACCGTCTCGGGCCTGGTCGACCGGAAGGCCGCCCACACCCTGGCCGACCTGCGGGCGATGCCGCAGACCAGGATGGTGCGCGACGTGCAGTGCGTGACCGGATGGCGCGTGCCGGGCACGCCCTTCGAGGGGGTGCGGCTGTCCCACCTCCTCGACCTCGCGGGCGTGCAGGACGGTGCCGGCGCCGTGCGCTTCACCTGCTTCGACGGGGTCTACAGCGAGAGCCTCAGCCTCGAACAGGCCCGCAGGGACGACGTCCTGGTCGCCCTGCGGATGCAGGACAAGCCGGTGACCACGGCCCACGGCGGCCCCGTGCGGCTCTACGTGGCGCCGATGTACTTCTACAAGTCCGCCAAGTGGCTCTCGGGCATCGAGGTCACCCAGGACGTGCGGCCCGGCTACTGGGAGCACTACGGCTACGACGTCGACGCCTGGGTCGGCCGCTCGAACGGACGCCACGATGACCCCACGTCCTGAGACCCTGCGCCGCTTCACCCGCGGCGAGCGCTGGGTGCACCGCAGCACGGCCGCCCTGATGCTGGTCTGCCTCTTCACGGCGGCGGCCCTCTACCTGCCCCCGCTCGCCGAACTCGTCAGCCGCAGGCGGCTGGTGGTCACCGTGCACGAATGGTCCGGCATCGCCCTGCCGCTGCCCGCCCTCGCGGGCCTCGCCTCCCGCGCCTTCCGGCGCGACCTGCGGCTGCTCAACCGGTTCGCGCCGTACGACCGGGACTGGCTGCGGGACGCGCTGCGCCGCGTGCCCCACGACCGGCGTGTGGCGGGGAAGTTCAACGCCGGGCAGAAGCTGTACGCGTCCTTCGCCGCGGGCGCGGTGCTCGTCATGCTCGGCACCGGGCTGCTGATGATGTTCCCGCACCTGAGCGGCTTGGTGTGGCGTACCGGCGCGACCTTCGTCCACGACTGGCTGGCCCTGGCGGTGGCCGTGGCGGTCGCGGGACACCTGTGGATGGCGGCCAACGACCCGCAGGCGCGGCTGGGGATGCGCACCGGGTTCGTCACGCCGGAATGGGCGCGCCGCCACCATCCGCGGTGGGAGCGTACGGAGTCCGGGGAGCCCCGGGAGCAGGGCGGGTCCGGGGAGCACGGGGACCGGCCGCGCACCCCCGCCGCCTGACGCCCCGTAGGGGCGGACGTGCGGCCCGCGGGCTCAGCGGGTCAGTGAACCAGACAACGGTGTCAGCCTCTTGACGTGCCGTCGACGTCCACCGTCGGCGGCATGTCGTCATGTTCATGCAAGTTTTGCCGTCCGGCATCTACTCGCATAGACCCCTGGGCCCCCATTCTGGCTTCGCACGCCAGTACCACCTGTTCGGTTCCGCATCCGGTTGCACCGCCATGCCCGCGCGTCACACCGCGCCCGTCAGTGACTGGAGTCCCCATGCGCCGAATCACGACCGGCTTCGCCGCCACCGCGGTCGCCGCCGTCGCCACCGTCGTCTTCACCGTCCCCGCCCAGGCCGCCCCCGCCGACAAGGCCCAGGTGCTCGCCGGTTGGACCCAGACCAGCGCCTCGAGCTACAACGCCTGGTGGTCCGCCCGCGGCAACCAGGGCGCCTGGGCGGCCTACGGCTTCGACTGGTCCACCGACTACTGCAGCAGCTCCCCGGACAACCCCTTCGGCTTCCCGTTCCAGAACTCCTGCGCCCGGCACGACTTCGGCTACCGCAACTACAAGGCGATGGGCTCCTTCTCCGCCAACAAGAGCCGCCTCGACAGTGCCTTCTACGAGGACCTCAAGCGCATCTGCGCCGGCTACGGCGGCGCCACCGCGACCGCCTGCAACAGCACCGCCTGGACCTACTACCAGGCGGTCAAGGCCTTCGGCTGACCCGTACGCCGAGCGGCCCGGCACCGGTCGTTCCGGTGCCGGGCCGCTTCGCGGAGCCGGGTCAGGCGACCGTACCGGACTTGGCGATCTCGATGCGGGCGCTGGTCGCGCCGGTGCGCGAGCCGAGCGACTCGATCTTCTTGACGACGTCCATGCCGTCGACGACCTCGCCGAAGACCACGTGCTTGCCGTCGAGCCAGTCGGTGACGATCGTGGTGATGAAGAACTGCGAGCCGTTGGTGTTCGGGCCCGCGTTGGCCATGGAGAGCTGGCCGGGCTTGGTGTGCTTGAGCTGGAAGTTCTCGTCGGCGAACTTCTCACCGTAGATGCTCTTGCCACCGGTGCCGTTGCCGGCGGTGAAGTCGCCTCCCTGGAGCATGAAGTCGGGGATCACGCGGTGGAAGTGCGAACCCTCGAAACCGAAGCCGTGCTCGCCGGTGGCGAGCTCACGGAAGTTCCGCGCGGTCTTGGGGACCACGTCGTCGAACAGGGTGAACACGATCCGTCCGGCGGGCTCGCCGTCGATCGTGATGTCGAAGAACACGTCGTTGCTGTTCATGCGCCCATTTTCGCATCCATGACGCCCGGCCTCCGACGCGCCCCGCGGAAACGCGCTTGACGGGTGACCCGGCCGGACACCAGCATCCGGGGCATGCCCGAACCCGTGACCTTGGAAGGCAAGCACGTCCGCCTGGAGCCGCTGAGCGACGCCCACGCGGACGGGCTGCTGCGCGCCGCCGACGAATCCCGCGACACGTACGCCTACACAAAGGTGCCGGCCGACCGCGAGGCGATGGCGCGCTACGTCGAGGAGGCCCTCCAGGACCAGGCGACCGGGGCCGCGCTCCCCTTCGCCGTGCGGGACGTCCAGCGGGACGCCCTGATCGGCTCCACACGGTTCCTCGACCTCGACCACTGGACGGCCGTCCCCGCCTCGCCCGCCGGCCGCTCGGTGCCCCGCAGCGGCGCGGTGCCCACCGTCGCCGAGATCGGCAGCACCTGGCTCGCCGCCTCCGCCCAGCGCACCCCCTGCAACACCGAGGCGAAGCTGCTGCTGCTCACCCACGCGTTCGACGTGTGGGACGTGTTGCGCGTCACCCTGAAGACGGACGCGCGCAACGCGCGCTCCCGCGCGGCGATCGAGCGCATCGGCGGCCGCTTCGAGGGCATCCGCCGCGCCCACACCCTCGCCGTGGACGGCACCGTCCGCGACAGCGCGTACTACTCCATCCTCGCCGGCGAGTGGCCGGGCGTCCGCGGCGCGCTGGAGGCCCGTCTCGTCTGAGCCCGGCACCGACGCGACCGGGCCGGCCCCCGCGGGGGCCGGCCCGGTCCTGTGCGTGGGGCGGTCGTTACGGGACGCGGACGCCCGCCTCCGCCGAGAGGCGGTCGATCTCGGCGAGCTCTTCCGCGGTGAGCGGGCCCGCGTCGAGGGCGGCGAGGTTCTGGTCGAGCTGGGCGACGCTGCTCGCGCCGATGAGGACGGAGACGACCCGCGGGTCGCGCAGCACCCAGCTCAGGGCCAGCTGCGCCAGGGTCTGGCCGCGCTCGCCGGCGAGCTTGTTGAGGGCGTGCAGGAAGGTGAGCTTCCGCTCGGTCAGGGCGTCCCGCTTGAGGAAGTGGCCGAGCGCCATCCGCGAATCGGCCGGCACGCCCTCGAGGTAGCGGTCGGTGAGCTGGCCCTGGGCGAGCGGCGAGTACGCGATGAGCGCGGTGCCGGTGTCGCCGACGGCGTCGAGGACGCCGGCCTCCGGGTCGCGCTGGAGGATGCTGTAGGCGGCCTGGTGGATCAGCAGCGGGGTGCCCAGCTCGCGCAGGATCTCCGTCGCCCGGCGGTGCGCCTCGGCGGGGTAGTTGGAGATGCCGGCGTACAGGGCCTTGCCCTGGCGGACCGCGGAGTCCAGGGCGCCCATGGTCTCCTCCAGGGGCGTGTCCGGGTCGAAGCGGTGCGAGTAGAAGACGTCCACGTGGTCCAGGCCCATGCGGCCCAGCGACTGGTCCAGCGACGAGAGCAGGTACTTGCGGCTGCCCCACTCGCCGTACGGTCCCGGCCACATGTCGTACCCGGCCTTGGTGGCGATGAAGAGCTCGTCGCGGTACGGGCGGAAGTCCTGGGCGAAGAGGGTGCCGAAGTTGGCCTCGGCCGAGCCGGCGGGCGGGCCGTAGTTGTTGGCCAGGTCGATGTGGACCACGCCACGGTCGACGGCGCGGCGCAGCACCGCGCGCTGGTTCTCCAGCGGCGAGGTGTCGCCGAAGTTGTGCCACAGGCCCAGGGACACGACGGGCAGCAGCACCCCGCTGCGCCCGGTCCTGCGGTATTCCATCGAGGCGTAGCGGTCGTCGGCGGCGAGGTAGGGCACGCGAGGGCTCCCGGGCGATGTAAGAAAATGTGCGGGATTGGGAGGCTACCGTCGCCCAATCGGCGCTGTCACGTCCGTTTTCCGGACGGCGGCCGTCCTGCACGTCCCCTTCCCGCCCCGCCGGAGGGGTGGTTGTGGCGCACGCCACACTACGGACCGCCCCTGAGCGGCCCGTCCGGGAATCGCGGACCCTCCTCGGCGGTTGGACCCGGGGGGCGTTCCTCCGGGGGGACCTCAGGGCGGCGCGGTCCGGGGCGGGTTGGACCGGAACACGTCCTGTCTTATCCGGCATTAAGCCGCCTAACCGGACATATGCGTCCACAGTGCATGCGTAGGGAATCGATGCGTGATGGGTGTCACGCGCCGAACACGCCGCGGAGGCCGCCGGCGACGCAGCGTCGAATTTTCCCACCGGATTTCACCGGGCGATATCGCGCAATTACCGTGGGCCAGTTTTCCGCCTACACAGAGCGGACACTTCTCACGTAAAGTCACAGAAGCGAATGATCGACTTGCGGTCCGCCGGGGGGCGTGATTCCGGTCCTTGCTCCGGGACGATTCCGTCGTTTAGCTTCCAGATCTCGCAGGACAAATTCCTGCGAGATTCTTCCGGGTAGAACGCCTAGTCCTGCCGCTGCCCGGACGCCGGATGACAAGACCGCACGGCAGGAGCGGGGGACCCAGGTAGTTTGCCGTTCCCGTTGGTCTCGGGACGGCTAGGGGTGAAGTCGCAGCGACATGCCTTTATTCGGCATGCCCCATTGCGGCCGGGCATCTCCAGCCCGAACCCGACAGCTTACCTCGCAGGCGTCGGAGAGGAATTCGGCATGCCCGGTAAGGGAAAGCACCGTCGTCCGCGGAACACCCGCATCACCCGTATCAGCGCGCTGGCCGGCACCACCGGCGCAGCCGTGGCGCTCCCGATCGTCGGCGCCACCGGTGCCCACGCCGCTCCCGTGAGCGTCTGGGACAAGGTCGCGGCCTGCGAGAGCACCAACAACTGGTCCATCAACACCGGTAACGGCTTCTACGGCGGCCTGCAGTTCACCCAGAGCACCTGGGCCGGCTTCGGCGGCACGAAGTACGCCCCGCGCGCCGACCTCGCGACCAAGGCGGAGCAGATCGCCGTCGCGGAGAAGGTCCTCGCGACCCAGGGTCCGCAGGCCTGGCCCGTGTGCGGTCCCAAGGCCGGTCTGACGAAGGCCATGGCCAACCCGTCGGCCACCCCGGAGAGCGTCTCCGGCACCGCCGCGAAGCCGGCCGCCAAGCCCGCCGCCCCCGCCAAGAAGGCCGAGGCGCCGAAGGCCGCCACCGCCAAGCCGAAGAGCACCGGCGGCTCCTACAAGGTCGCCGGCGGCGACACCCTCTCCAAGATCGCCAACGCCCAGTCGGTCGAGGGCGGCTGGCAGAAGCTGTACGCGAACAACGAGTCGGTCATCGGCGGCGACCCGAACCTGATCTACCCGGGCCAGGTCCTGTCCCTGGGCGAGAAGGCCGCCGCCAAGAGCGCGCCCAAGGCCGCGAAGGCCGCCCCGGCCGCCAAGCCGGCCGCCGCCAAGGCCGCCAGCACCTCCGGCTACACCGCCCCGCTCGACCACGTCGTCCTGGGCACCGCCTACCACCAGGCCGGTGCCATGTGGTCCAAGGGCTACCACACCGGTGTCGACTTCATCGCCTCCACCGGCACCAAGGTGAAGTCGATCGCCGGCGGCACCGTGGTCTCCGCGGGCTGGGGCGGTTCGTACGGCAACCAGGTCGTCGTCAAGCACGCCGACGGCCGGTACTCGCAGTACGCCCACCTGTCCTCGCTGTCGGTCTCGGCCGGTCAGACGGTCTCCGCCGGTCAGCAGCTGGGCCTGTCGGGGGCCACCGGCAACGTGACCGGTCCGCACCTGCACTTCGAGGTGCGCTCCACCCCCGACTTCGGCTCCGACATGGACCCGCTGGCGTACCTGCGCGCCCACGGCGTCAACGTCTGATCGAACTGATCCACCGTCATCCGGCGGTAGGCTGTGCCCTGTTCCCCGCTTGCGGGGAACAGGGCACATGCCTTTGGTCTGTGACCGAAAACGGATCGAATATTTCCATTTCTTGTGTCCTCTCGAACGGTCGATCAGTAGCCTCTCTCGCACATGGTCGTGTCCACGACCACGCACCCTGATCGCCGACGAGCTGGAGCCGTTGATGGAGCGTCCTGCCTGGGCCCCCCAGGGGATCGATCTTTCCGTGCCGAGCGTGTCCCGCATCTACGACTACTACCTGGGCGGCTCGCACAACTTCGAGGTCGACCGGGAGGCGGGACGGCGGGCCATCGAGGCCTTCCCGGGGCTGCCGAAGATCATGCAGGCCAACCGGGCGTTCATGCGCAGGGCCGTGCGTTACTCCGTCGACCAGGGCATCACCCAGTTCCTCGACATCGGCTCCGGCATCCCCACCTTCGGCAACGTCCACGAGGTCGCCCAGACCGCCAGTCCCGGCGCACACGTCGTCTACGTCGACCACGACCCGGTCGCCGTCGCCCACAGCCGTGCCGTGCTGGAGGGCCACGAGAACGCCGCCATCGTCGCCGCCGACCTGCGCTCGCCCCGTGACATCCTGGACAGCGCGCAGGTGCGCGGGCTCATCGACCTGGAGCGCCCGGTCGCGCTGCTGCTCGTCGCGGTCCTGCACTTCCTCGAGGACGCCGACGAACCGGCCAAGGCCGTGGCCGAACTGCGCGACGCCATCGCCCCCGGCAGCCTGCTGGTCGTCACCCACGCCTCGGTCGAGGGAGGCCCGCGCAGACCCGAGGAGGGGGAGCGGGTCGAGAACGTCTACCGCAGCGCGAGCTCGCCGCTGATCATGCGGTCGCGGGCCGAGGTCGAGCGCTTCTTCGACGGCTTCGACCTCGTCGAACCCGGCCTGGTCTCCGCGCCGTTGTGGCGCCCCGACGGCGCGGACGACGACGAGCTCGACCCGGTCGTCTTCAGCGGGTACGCGGGCGTCGGCCGCAAGGCGTGACCGTGAGCAGGGAGCCCGGCCCGGAGCCCGCCGACAGCCTGCGGCGCTTCGCGGTCATCTGGAGCCGGGCGATCTACCCGGCCACCGCCACCTCCATGACTCGCGGCGAGTTCGAGGAGTACCTGCTCCCGCTCGCCGCGCTTCTGGACGCCACGCTGCGCGCGCAGCCCTTCGACCCCCGCCCGGCCGCGGAGGTCGGCGCCGCGCTCGTGGCCGCGCACTGCACCGACCCCGAGGCGCTGCCCCGCATCCTCGACGTCGTCGACGCCTACCTGCTGCTGTACTGCCCGCCCGGCCCCGCCCTGTTCCCCGAGGACGGCCGCACCCGCTGCAACCGCCTCCAGCACTGGGTGGCCGCCGGGTACGCCCGCGCCCTGCAGGAACGCACGCGGACCGAGCAGGAGGCCCTCTCCAAGGCGGCGCTCGCCGCCCGGGCCGCCACCGAGCAGGCCCTGCACGAGAGCGAGGTCCGTTTCCGGGCCGTCTTCCAGGACGCGTCCATAGGCATCGGCATCGCCGACATGGACGGCCGCGTCCTGGACGTCAACGCCGCCCTCACCACGATGTTCGGCGGCCTGGAACGCCACATCCGCAGCAGGAACGTCTACGACTGGGCGCACCCCGACGACGCCCCCGAGGTCTGGGAGATGCAGCGCCAGCTCAACCGGGGCGAGCGCGACCACTACCGCATCGAGAAGGCCTACTACCGGCCCGACGGCACCGCGCTGTGGACCAACCTGACGGTCTCCCTGTTGCGCGACGCCGGCGGGACCCCGCAGTACATGCTCGCGCTGATGGAGGACATCACCGAGGAGCGCCTGCTCAGCGAGCGGCTGCGGTACGAGGCGACCCACGACGCGCTCACCGGCCTGGCCAACCGCAACCTCTTCTTCGAGCGTCTGGAGCAGACGCTGAACGGCCCCGAGGGCGTGGGCGTCGGCGTCTGCTACCTGGACCTGGACGGCTTCAAGGACGTCAACGACAGCCTCGGCCACGCCATCGGCGACCGGCTCCTGGTCGCCGTCGCCGAACGCCTCCAGGCCTGCGTCACCTCGCCCGACCAGCTGGTGGCCCGCATCGGCGGCGACGAGTTCGCCGCACTGGTCGTGAACCCCGCCAGCCGCGCGGACATCACCGGCCTCGCCGACCTGATCCTGGCCGCGCTGGCCGACCCGATCCGGGTGGACGGCCGCGAGCTGTCCGTGCGGTGCAGCATCGGCATCGTCGAGGGCCAGGCCGGCTCCCTGGGCCCCGCCGAGGTGCTGCGCAGCGCCGACATCACGATGTACCGGGCCAAGGCCGCGGGCGGGAACCGCTTCGAGCTGGCCGACCCCGACTCCGACGCGCGCGCCATCACCCGGCACGGGCTGACCAACCGGCTGCCGACGGCCCTGGAGCGCGGCGAGTTCTTCATCGAGTACCAGCCGCTGGTACGGCTCGGCGACGGCAGCGTCCGCGGCGCGGAGGCACTGGTGCGCTGGTGCCATCCGGTGCACGGGATCCTCGGTCCCGACCAGTTCATCCCGCTCGCCGAGAGCACCGGGCTGATCGTGCCGCTCGGCCACTGGGTGCTGCAGCAGGCCGCCTGGCAGGCCCGGGACTGGCAGTTCCCGCGCAGCGACGGCCACCCGCTGCGGATCAACGTCAACCTCTCCCCGGCCCAGCTCGCCCACCCCGGCCTCGTCCCGGAGACCCTCGCGGTGATCAAGGACGTCGGGCTGGAGCCGACCGCTCTGTGCCTGGAGGTCACCGAGAGCGCCTTCATCGGCGCCGACGAGGAACTGCTGCGCCCGTTGCGGGAGTTCGCCGAACTCGGTATGGCCATCGCCCTCGACGACTTCGGCACCGGCTACTCCAACCTCGCCTCGCTGCGCCGGCTGCCCATCACCACGCTCAAGCTCGACCGCTCCTTCACCCGCGGGATGCAGCAGCAGCAGGCCGACCCGGTGGACGTGAAGATCGTGGAGATCGTCGTCGACCTGGCGCACACCCTCGGGCTGTCGGTGACGGTGGAGGGCGTCGAGACCGGCACCCAGGCCGAGCACCTGCGGGCGCTGGGCTGCGACACCGCGCAGGGCTGGTACTACGCGAGGCCCGGCCCGCCGGACCGCCTCCACTCGCTCTCGCTGGTCGACACCACGCCCTGAGCACACGGGCGGGGCACGGCGGCGTCCACCGGCTCAGGGGCGCACGTCGAGGACGTCGAGGAACCGCCGCAGAGCGTCGTTGAACTCCTCGGGCCGCTCCAGGTTCGGCAGGTGCCCGGCGCCCTCGACGACCACGAGCCGCGAGCCGCGGACGGCCGCGTGCATGGCCTCGGCCTCGGCGACGGGGGTGTACACGTCGTCCCGGCCGACCACGATCAGCGTGGGCACCCGGACCGCGGTCAGCACGGCCCCGTAGTCGGGCCGCTGGGCCCGGCCGCGCAGGGCCGCCGCGGCGCCCTCGGGGGAGGTGCCGCGCATCATCCGCAGCACGTGCGCGGCCACTTCGGGGAGCGCGGTCACGTTGCGGGGCGTGATCATCCGGTCGAGCACCTCGCCGGCGTAGCCGGCCATCCCCTCGGCCGACAGCCGCTCGGCCATCGCGTCCCGGGCCCGCCGCCCCTCCTCCGTCTCGGCGCCGGGGAAGGTGTCGGCGAGCACGAGCCCGGCCACCCGGCCGGGGAACAGCCGCTGGAACTCCATGACGATCTGACCGCCCATCGACAGCCCGCCGACGACGGCCTCCGGTACGCCCAGGTGGTCCATCAGGGCGGCGATGTCGCGCGCGAAGGTCTCCAGCGGGGTGACCCCCGGGACCACCTCGCTCGCGCCGTAGCCGCGCAGGTCCGGCACGACCACCCTGCGGCCGGCCGCCGCCGCGGGGACCTGCGGGGCCCACATCGAGCGGTCGAAGGGATGGCCGTGCACCAGCACCAGGGGGGTGCCGGGCCCGACCCCCTCGTCGTCGTACGCCAGTGTGACGCCGTTGACCGATGCCGTCGTCAAGGGGATCTCCTCGTCGCGCATGCTCCCCGTCCCGCAGGGGAGTTGACCGCGATGCTAGGTTCCCCTCCCCGCTCGGTGCAATAGCATCTTTGCTCTCGGTGCAATAGGGGAATCGCTTCAAAGGGGGAACAGTGAGGGACGACTACCGCACGGTCGCCGACGCCGTGGCGGCCGACATCGCCGCCGGGCGGCTGCGCCCCGGCGACCGGCTCGTACCGCAGCGGACCTTCGCGCGGGCGCACGGCATCGCCAACTCCACGGCGATCCGCGTCTACGCCGAACTCGCCCGCCGCGGCCTGGTCGTGGGCGAGGTGGGACGCGGCACCTTCGTGCGTGCCGCACCACCCGCCACGGGACCCGCCCTCGCCGAGCCTGCACCCCAGCGGATCGACCTGGAGCTGAACCACCCCGTCGCCGAGGGCCAGTCGCGGCTGCTCGCCCCCGGGCTCGCCGCGCTGCAGCGCCCCGACGTCCTCGGCGCCGCGCTGCGTCCGCTGACCGCCGCGGGCACCCCGGCCGCGCGCGACGCCTTCGCCGAACTGCTCGCCCGTACCGGCCCACGCCCCGACCCCGGGCGGCTGCTCTTCGCGGGCAACGGACGCCAGGCCATCGCCGCCGCCCTGGCCGCGCTCGTCCCGCCCGGCGGCCGGCTCGCCGTGGAGGCGCTCACCTACCCCGTGGTCAAGGCGCTCGCCACGCGGCTCGGGATCGCGCTCGTCCCCGTCGCCTGCGACGAGCACGGGATGCGTCCCGACGCCCTCGCGGAACTCCACCGGGCCGCCCCGCTGCACGCGCTCTACACCCAGCCCACCCTGCACAATCCGCTCGGCGTCACCATGCCGGAGGGCCGCCGGGCCGAACTCGCCGACACCCTCGGCCGGCTGGGCCTGCACGCCGTCGAGGACGCCGTCTGGGGATTCCTCGCCGCGGACGCCCCGCCGCCGCTCGCGGCGTACGGCCCGGACCGCGTGGTCCTGGTCGACAGCCTCTCCAAGCGGCTCGCCCCCGGGCTCACCGCCGGCGTCGTGCTCACTCCGCGGGAGCTATCCGCCCCGGTCTCCGCGGCCTTGCGCTCGGCGGGCACGGCGGCCTCCGGTTTCGCGCTGGCCGCCGCCTGCCGGTGGATCGCCGACGGCGCCGTGGACGCGGTGGTGGCGGCCAAGCGGCGTGACGCGGCCGCGCGGGCCCGCATAGCCGCCGAGCGCCTCGCCGGGTTCTCGGTCACGGCGGATCCGCGTGCCTGCTTCTGCTGGTGGCGGCTGCCCGGGCCCTGGCGCGCCGACACCTTCGTCGCGGCCGCCGCTCGTCAGGGCATCGCCGTCACCCCCGCGGCCGCCTTCGCCGCGGGCCGCGGCAGCGCGCCGCACGCCGTACGGATCGGCCTCGCCTCGCCGTCCCCGCAGGTCCTGGGCGACGCGCTGGGCGTCCTCGCGCGGATCGCCAGGGGCGGTCCGGAGGACAATTGCGCCGACTGATCACAAGGGGCGGCGAATCCTAGCGAGTCGCCCGCACATGCCTCCGGAAAATGCCCCAACTCACCTTTTTCGCGTACGGGATGAGTAACGTTCCGTGCTGTTCCGTATACCAGAAGTGGCGGCGAAGGGGTGCGCGTGCCCGGCATAGACGAGTGCCTTTCCGAGGCGCTGGCGATTCCCGGTGTGCTCGGGGCGAGCGTGGTCGACTGGAGCAGCGGCCTGCTCCTCGGGGCGGTCGGGCAGGAGCCGGGAAACGGTCACGAGGCGGCCGCCGCGGACACCACCGAGGCGGCGCGGGCGGTCGTGGAGGGCGGCACCTTCACCGCGAAGGAGTCCGGAAGGGTGCCGGTCGAGGACATCATCATCACCGCCCCGGGGAGTTACCACCTCATCCGCTTCCTCGACACCTCCTTCGACAGCGACGTCATCCTCTACCTGTGGCTGGACCGGTCGATGGCCAACCTGGCCGTCGCCCGGCTCGGGCTGCAGTCCATCGCCGAGCGGCTGGTGCTCGTATGACGGGCACGGAGGCGGGGCGGCCGGCACTCGCCGTGCGCGGTCTGCCCCGGCGCATTCCGGCGCGCGGTGGCGCGCCGGCCCAGGTCCGCGCCGGGGTGGTGGGCGCGTACGCCTACACCGCCGCACTGGCCCGGCTCGCGGAGGCGAGGGCCAGCGGGGCGCTGTACGGATCGGCGGGGGCGGTCTACCTGCGCGACGGGGCGATCGTCCACGCCGAGAGCCCCTGCGCCCCCGACCTCGGGGTACGGCTCATGGCCTGCGGGCTGCTCTCCCCGGACCAGTGGCGCGAGGCGGTCACCACCGCGAGCGCCGAGCGCGGCGTCGGCGGGCACCTCGTCGACACCGGGCGGGTGGCCCGCGGGGAGCTCGAGCTGTGCCACCTGCTGGCGCTCTTCGACGCCGCCTACTTCACCCTGCTGCCCGACTCGGAACCCGACCGGTTCCAGCCGGGTGCCACCTCCCGGCTGGGTCCCATCTCCCGGCCGGTCCCCGCCCAGCGCGTGGCCAGGGAGGCGCAGCGGCGCCGCGCGCAACTGGAGCGGGCCTGGCCGTGGGACGACACCGACGCCGGCCCCGTCGTCCCCCGCTCCGAGGACGAAGCGCGGGGCGGCCGGGCCAGGGCCCCCACGCCCGCCCAATTGGCGGTGCTGGCGGCGGCGGACGGATCCCGTACGCCGGTCCAGATCGCCTGGCACCTGGGACGTTCCGCCTTCGCGACCCTGCTGGACGTCCGTCGGCTGGCCGCGACCGGCCGGATCAGCATGCCGGTCCGCGCCCAGGCACCCGCGGCTCCGGCGCGCCCAGCGCCCGTGTCGGTGCCCGTGCCGCCCGCTCCGGTGCCGCCCGCGCCGCTGCCACCGGTGGCGCCCGCGCCCTTCGCCCACGGCGGACCGCAGCCGGCGGTCCTGTCGTCCTCCGATCCCTCAGTCGCCCTGTTGCTACGACTTCGTGCCGCCCTGGAGGCCCGCCTGTGAGCGCCCTGCCGACCCGCCCGGCGCCCGCCGAACGACCGTGGAGGAAGGCTCTGCGGCAGCTCGCCGGAAGGAGACAGCTGGTGGCACTCGAAGCCGATGTACTGGCCGAACTCCGGAGCCTGCGGGCGAGGGTGCCGCACCTGACGGGCGGGCTCGTCGCCAGCGTCGACGGCCTGGTCGTCGCGCACGACCTGAGCGGGCCGGAACCGGAGGGGGTCGCCGCGCTGACCGCCGCGGCACTGGGCGTGGCGGCCCGCATCACGGAGGCCACCGAATGCGGCGGCTTCCGGGAACTGCTCGTCAGGGGCGACCGCGGGTACATCGCCGCCTACGCCGCCGGCGGGGCCATGGCCCTCGCCCTGGTGGCGGGACCCGGCTCCAACGTGGGCCGCCTGCACCTGGAGGCACGCCGATCCAGCCGACGGATCGAGGATCTCGTCGACCTCGCGCTCCAACGTCAGGAGCGGAAATGACCGTAGGACCCAGCTCATCAGCCGACAAGCCGTCGGGCACCGCACGCGGCCGCGCCGTTACCGGACCCAGGCATTCGTCACGTCAGAGAACGCAACGACAAGGAAGTGAGACCGCAATGGCCAACACCGAGACCGCGCTGAAGGATGTCATGACGTCGATCGAGGGCGTCCTGGGCGTCGCTCTCGTGGACTACGGCAGCGGCATGGCCCTGGGCACCCTCGGGGGCTCCAAGGACCTCGACCTGACCGTCGCGGCAGCGGGCAACACCGACGTGGTCCGCGCCAAGATGCGCACCATGGAGATGCTCAACCTCAAGGAGCACATCGAGGACATCCTGATCACGCTCAACACCCAGATCCACATGATCCGGCTGCTGACCGGCCGCTCGGGCAAGGGGCTGTTCCTCTACGTCGCGCTGGACAAGGACCGGGCGAACCTGGCGATGGCCCGCCACCAGCTCAGGCGCATCGAAGCCGACCTGGAGGTCTGACCCGCCCCCCGCGAGCCCGCGGCCGAGGGCGGCCCGGCACATGAGGCGCAGGCCGACGTGTGCCGGGCCCCGCCCTGCCCGGACCGGGGTCACGCGGCCTCGGCGACCGGCGGGCGTGCGGCGAGCAAGCGCTCCACGGTGCTCCGTTCGGCCTCGTCCGGCTGGAGGCTGCGGCACGAGGTGCCGGCCGTGCTCCCCGACATCAGGCTGGAGCAGGGCCCGGGCTTCTTGTCGTCGAGACCGAGGATGTGGCACGGCTCGTGCGTCGCGATCCGCGTCGGGTCGTAGCCCTCGTCCACCGCCCGGCGGCCGATGTGGACGGTGCCGCGGCCGGGTTCCTCCTGTTCCGCGTAGGGCCGGCCGTCGAAGGCGACGATGGTGACGTCCGCGACCCGGCCGGGCGCCACCGGCACGAAGGTCACGTTGTCCACCGCCTGGGTCCACGCCGCGACGGCGCCGGCAACCGCGCCGGTGAACTCGCCCGCCGCCGGGCGTCGTAGGTGACGGTCACCGGTGCGGGCACCGCCGCGTGGGCACCCGGCGACACGAGCGCGCCGACCGCGCCCGCGGCCGCCACGGCCATCAGCACCGAGCGGCGCCGGAGGCGGGGGATACGGGGCGGCGAGCCTCCTTCGTCCTGGGGGCGGGTGCGTGCCCGTCCCGCCGGTCGGCACGTCGCGCACACGCCTCGAGTAGGCCTTGGCCGTCGGTGCACGTCACGTCGCTGATGTTCGGGACGTGACGGTGCGGTCCGACCGGCGGTAGCCCTCGCGGAGGGCGACGGGGCGGGGCCCTCGCGGCCCGCTACCGGCTCGTGGCGGACGCGGGTGCCGAGGGCGACGCGGCGGAGTGCCCGCCGTGGTGCGCCCCCTCCTCGACCCTGCCGCCCAGCTTCTCGCGCACCGGCGCCAGCGCCTCGGGATCCGCCTCCACCACCCAGCGCTCCCCGATCAGGTAGGAGCCGCCGTACGGCTCCGCCTCCTCCAGCCACGACTTCTGGCCGGCCTCGCTGGCGAAGGTGAGCATCACATAGGCACCGCGTGCCGTCGTGCACGCCCCCTGGCGCAGTTCCTCCACGTCGGTCTGCAGCTGCGGGGTGCACCCGACGGCCTCGCCGATCCGCTCCAGGGCGACCGGACCGCCCGCCGCATCCGTGTCCTGGCCGCCGCAGCCCGCCACCGCCAACGCGACGACCGCCACCGCGGCCACCCTCGGGCCCCACGAACGGAACACGGACACCGGCATCACCTTTCCTCGACTCCTGGCGCGGGCGGCACACGCCCCGCACACGCCCCGCACGCGCACCGCGCGCGGGACGACGCTAACCCGAACGGCCCCATGACCCGTACAGCCTTGCGAAAAGCCCGCCCACGGGCGCGCGGTATGAAAAAATCCGCCGCCGCACGCTCCGGAGGGCCTGGCACCCCGTGACTCCGACACCTCCGATCGGGCATACTCCAACGCGCCGAAGCCGCAGGTCGGACCATGCCGTGACCCGGCAGGAGACCATCGGTCTACGGTCGACAACCCGGTAGCGCCGCCACACCCTGTGCGGACGCCGCCGCAGCGCCCGACAGGGAGGAGAGTGCCGCCATGTCCCACGACGGCCTTCAGCCGGTGGACCGACAGCTTCCCACCGAGGAGGCCCGCGACCTGCTCGCGCTCGTACGCGAGCTGGCCCAGCGGGAGATCAAGCCCAAGGCGGCCGAGCAGGAGGACGCGGGCGTCTTCCCGCGCGAGGTCTTCCGCCTCATCGGCGAGGCGGGGCTGCTCGGACTGCCCTACCCGGAGGAGTACGGCGGCGGTGGCCAGCCGTACGAGGTCTACCTGCAGGTCCTGGAGGAACTGGCGGCGGCGCGCCTGACCGTCGGTCTCGGGGTGAGCGTGCACACCCTGGCCTGCCACGCGGTCGCCCAGTTCGGCAGCAAGGAGCAGCGCACCGAGCACCTGCCGGCCATGCTCGGCGGCTCCCTGCTCGGTGCCTACAGCCTTTCCGAGCCCGCCTCCGGCTCCGACGCCGCGTCCCTGCGGACCCGTGCCACCCGCGAGGGCGACGCGTGGCGGATCGAAGGCACCAAGGCGTGGATCACCCACGGCGGGGTCGCGGACTTCTACACGGTGCTCGCCCGAAGCGGCGCCGAGGGCCCGCGCGGCATCACCGCGTACCTGGTGCCCGGCGACGCGGAGGGCCTGACCGCGGCGGTCCCGGAGAAGAAGATGGGCATGAAGGGGTCGCCCACGGCCCAGGTCCACTTCGACGGCGTGACCGTCCCCGACAGCCGCCGCGTCGGCGACGAGGGCCAGGGCTTCACCATCGCGCTGGCCGCGCTCGACTCCGGCCGCCTCGGCATCGCCGCCTGCGCCATCGGCGTCGCCCAGGCCGCGCTCGACGAGGCGCTCGCGTACGGGATGACCCGGCAGCAGTTCGGCCGCCCCGTCGTGGACTTCCAGGGGCTGCGCTTCATGATCGCCGACATGGCCACCAAGATCGAGGCCGGCCGGGCGCTGTACCTCGCGGCGGCCCGGCTGCGGGACGCGGGCCGGCCGTTCACCCGGCAGGCGGCCATGGCCAAGCTGTTCTGCACGGACGCCGCGATGCAGGTGACCACGGACGCGGTGCAGCTGCTCGGGGGCTACGGCTACACCGCCGACTTCCCCGTCGAGCGGTACATGCGCGAGGCCAAGGTGCTGCAGATCGTCGAGGGCACCAACCAGATCCAGCGCATGGTGATCGCCCGCAGCCTCGCGGGGCCGGAGAGCAAGGAGCGCTGAGACGGTCGTGCCGCGCCGCCCGGCGGGGGCGGCGCGGCACCGTGCGTACGGTGGGCGCGGGTCAGGCCGCGCGCTGGAACGGCACGCGGATCGGCCGCGAACCGGGTCCGCCCACGTGGGAGAACGGCTGCGTGCGCCAGTCCAGCCCGGCGGGGAGGGTCAGCAGCGCGCCCCACTCCGTGTCGTCGTCCCGGGCGTCGCCGGGGGCCGGCGAGGCCTCGGCGGTGGCACGCCCCGAGCCGGGGCAGACCGTCAGCCCGAAGGGGTTCCAGGGCGAGGCGCACAGCGCGTGCTGGGGCAGGACGTCCTCGTCGGTGAAGAGCGCGATCGGGCGGGCACAGTCGGGGCAGTGCACCCGGAAGATCTCAAAGCCTTCGTCGTCGAAGGCGTCTTCGGCGTCGTCCGCCGTCAGCAGCTCGAACGGCTCGCGACGTTCGTGCTCCTCCTCGAGCGCCACCAGCGTGCGTTCGCCGCGGCTGTGTCGTGCATGGGTGCGCATGGGTGCATCTCCCCCTCAGAAGAACGCCCACCAGCGGGGCAGACCGGGCTCTCGGCCTCGGCCATAGCGAGCATTTCCCGCCACCCGCCCGCGGTAATCACCGCCACTCCGAAAGGCGTTGACATCGGGTGTGGCCTTCGTCACACAGCCCTCCGCGAGGGTGTCCCGCGCCCCCGCCGACGATGCAGTGCGCCCGCTCCGCGCCCTTCCTGTGGTCAGTCCCCGCGCGTCGCCCCGGCGTCGCGCGGTGGTGCCGTGCTCTTCCTGACGACCAGTCTGACGCCCAGCTCCATACGGGTGTTGCTCTTGTCGCCGACCTCGTCGGGCTGGGACAGCCGGAGCAGCATCCGGGCGGCCTCCTCGGCCATCTCGACCAGCGGCTGGTTGACGGTGGTGAGCGACGGGCTCGCCCACTGGGCGAGCGGGATGTCGTCGTAGCCCACCACGGACAGGTCGCGCGGCACCTGCAGGCCCTTGACCCGGGCCGCCTCCAGGACGCCGAGCGCCTGCAGGTCGCTGCCGGCGAAGATGGCGGTCGGCGGGTCGGGCCGCTCCAGCAGGGCGATGGCCCCGTCGTGCCCGCCCTGGACGTGGAAGTCCCCGTAGCGGATCAGGTCGTTGTCGACGCTGAGCCCCGCCATGCCCATGGCCGAGCGGAAGCCGTCGAGGCGGGCCAGGGAGCACAGCATGTCGTCGGGCCCGGTGATGATGCCGATGCGGCGGTGGCCGAGGTCGATGAGGTGCCGCGTGGCCGCGACACCGCCGGCCCAGTTCGCCGAGCCCACGGACGGGACGTCGGGTTCGGGATCGCCGGCCGGGTCGATGATCACGAAGTTGATGGCCCGTGAGCGCAGCTTGCGCTTGATGTCGTCGGGCAGCGAGGAGAAGACCAGGACCACGCCGAGCGGCCGGCGGCGCAGCACGCCCTCGATCCACTCGGGTCCGGGGGCGTGGCGGGTGCCGCTCTCGGTGAGCACCACGCTCATGTTGCGGCTCTTGGCGACGTTCTCCACGCCCCGGATGAGCTCCATCGCCCAGACGCTCTCGAGCTCGTGGAAGACGATCTCGATCAGCCGCGACTCGGGCTGGGTGGGGGAGGGGCGCTGGTAGCCGTTCGCCTCCAGCAGGCGCTCGACCTTGCTCCGGGTCGGCGCGGCCACATCGGGACGTCCGTTGAGCACCTTCGAAACTGTCGAAAGTGACACGCCCGCTTTCGAAGCCACGTCGGCCAGGGTGATCCGGCCCTCGGTCTCATCATCACGCATGCGGCACAGGATAGAGCACCGTCGTTCGGTAACGGTTTGGTCGCGTCAATTCCACGCTGTTGACCCCGGCGAAGGGGGAGCCTACGGTCCGTCGTCAGGCGAATTTCGGCAAAGCGGCCGAAACTTTCGAGAGGTCGATCATGAAGAAGCGTGCGTGGTTCCCCCGTGCCGTCGCCGGCGGCGCGACACTGGCACTGGGCCTGACCCTGACCGCCTGCGGCGGTGATGGCGCCTCCGCGGGAGGCGATTCCGGGACGATTCACGTCCTCGTGTACGGCGACTCCGCGAACAAGGTGGAGAAGGCGATCGTCGCCGAGTTCAACAAGACCTCGAAGGTCAAGGCCGTCCTCGACACGGTCCCCGGTGCGGACTACCAGCAGAAGCTGCAGACCGTCATCAACACCAAGCAGGCCCCCGACGTCTTCTTCAACTGGGGTGGCGGCAGCATCCAGCCGTTCGTGAAGGCCGGTCTGCTGCTCCCGCTCGACGACTTCATCACGAAGGACCCGGGCCTGAAGGACAACTTCCTGTCCTCGGTCTTCAACACCGCGGTCGTCGACGGCAAGTCCTACGGCGTGCCGATGCGCGGCACCCAGCCGGTGCTGATGTTCAACAACAAGAAGGTCCTCGCGGACGCCGGCGTGCAGCCCCCGCAGACCTGGGACGAGCTCATCGACGCGGTCAAGAAGCTCAAGGCCAAGGGCGTCACCCCGATCGCGCTCGGCGGCGGCGACCAGTGGCCGACGCTGATGTGGTTCGAGTACCTCTACGACCGCGTCGCCGGTCCGGAGCTGTTCACCAAGGCGCTCGGCGGCGACAAGAGCGCCTGGGAGAGCGAGGACAGCAAGAAGGCGCTGGGCATGCTCAAGGAGCTCATCGACGCCGGCGCCTTCGGCACCAACTTCGACTCGGTGAAGTTCACCGACGGCGGCTCGCCCCAGCTCCTCGCCAGCGGCAAGGCCGGCTTCGAGCTCATGGGCTCCTGGGAGTACTCCACGCAGCAGGACGCCAGCCCGGACTTCGCCAAGAACGACCTCGGCTACACCAACTTCCCGACCGTCACCGGCGGCAAGGGTGACGCCGCGAACGTCGTCGGCAACACCAACAACTTCTACTCGGTGCTGAAGAAGACCGAGCACCCGGAAGCCGTCGCGGACTTCCTCAAGCTGATGTACTCCGACGACTTCGTGAAGCAGCAGCTGGCCATCGGCAACCTGCCGACCACCACGAACACCACCAAGTTCCTCGACTCGGCCGACAACCCGGACTACCTGAAGTACCAGTTCGACCTGGTCCAGAAGGCGCCCTCGTTCCAGCTGTCGTGGGACCAGGCCTACCCGCCGTCGGGCATCACGCCGATCCACCAGGCCGTGCAGCAGTTCTTCAACGGCCAGGTCGACGCGGACGGCTTCATCAAGGCCATGCAGGCCCTGCCCACCTCCTGAGAGCGACGTCCCGCATGGTCTCCCTCACTGCCTCCGTGACGGGCAAGCGGCAGACGCAGCGCCCGGCCGGCCGTACCATCGGCCGGCCGGGCCTCGCCTGGGCGCTCCCCGCCACGATCTTCTTCGCCCTGTTCGCCGTCGTGCCGCTGGTGCTGGTCGCGGTCCTCTCCTTCACCACCTGGAGCGGACTGGGCTCGCCCGAGTTCGCGGGCTTCGACACCTGGGTCCGGGTCTTCCAGGACCCCGTCATGATCAAGAGCCTCTGGCTGAGCGTGCTGCTCACCGTGCTGGGCGTCGTCGTCCAGACCCCGCTGAGCATCCTGCTCGGCGTCTGGGCGGCCGGTCCCCAGCGCAACCGCGCCGTGCTGTCGGCGGTCTTCTTCGTGCCGCTGCTGCTGTCCGCGACCGCCGTGTCGGTGCTGTGGCGCGCGCTGCTCGACCCGAACTTCGGTGTGCCCTCGCAGGCGCGCTGGCTGTTCGGCGACGGCAACCTCTTCGGCACGCAGACCGCCGCGATCGGCGTGCTGGTGTTCGTCAGCACCTGGCAGTTCACCCCGTTCCACGCCCTGATCTACCAGGGCGCGACCCGGGCGATCCCGCAGGTGCTCTACCAGGCCGCTCAGATCGACGGCGCCGGCACCGTACGGCAGTTCTTCCACATCACGCTGCCGCAGCTGCGCAACTCGATCATCACCTCGATGATCCTGATGATCGTCGGCGGTCTCACCACCTTCGACACGGTGCTGATCCTCACCCAGGGCGGCCCCGGCACCGACACCACCATCAGCGCCTACTACATGTACGACAAGGCCTTCAAGGGGTTCGACTTCGGCGCGGGCGCCGCGGTCGCGCTGATGCTCGTCGTCGTCGCCACCGTGATCTCACTGATCGTCGTCCGCGTCTCCGGCTACGACAAGATGGCCGGCACCAAGGAGGGGCTCTGATGAGGCGCCGCCCCAACTACCTGGCGGGCCTGGGCGCCCTGCTGTGGCTCGCGCTGGTGGGCCTGCCGCTGTACGTCATGCTCGGCGCCACCGTGCAGACGCGCGCCGAGTACAGCGCCAACGGCCCGCTGGCCTTCCCCCGCTCCTTCACGCTGGACAACTACGTCCAGGACTTCAGCAACGGCTTCGGGCAGTACTTCCTCAACACGGTCGTCGTCACGGTCAGCGTGGTGGCCATCGTGCTGCTGCTCGTGCCGCCGCTGGCGTTCACCATCGTCCGCAACCGGGGCCGCGGCACCTCCGGGGTGTTCCGGCTCTTCCTGCTGGGCCTGGCCATCCCCGCGCAGGCCGTGATCGTCCCGATGTTCTACGTCATCAGCAAGGCCGGGCTCTACGACAACCTCATCGGCATCATCCTGCCGACGGCGGCGTTCTGCCTGCCGGTGTGCACGCTGATCCTGACCGGCACGATGCGCGACATCACCTCCGACCTGTTCGAGGCGATGGCCATGGACGGCGCCTCCGTCCGGCGGACCTTCTTCCAGCTCGTCCTGCCGCTGTCCGGCAGCGGACTGTCGACGATCGTCGTCTTCTCCGCCCTGCAGGCGTGGAACGGCTTCCTCTTCCCCCTCGTGCTCACCCAGTCCGAGGAGACCAAGGTGATCACGCTGGGCCTCTACAACTTCCGGACCCAGTACGGCATCAACATCCCCGGCCTGCTGGCCGCCGTGGTGCTGTCCACGATCCCCGTCCTGCTCGTCTACCTGTTCGCCCGCCGTGCCCTCGTGCAGGGGCTCATGGGCGTCGGAGGAAAGTGAACGACAACGTGACCGCCGACTCCCGCGTCGAGGCGCTGATCCGCGACATGACCCTGGACGAGAAGATCGCCCAGCTCTACGGCGTCTGGGTCGGCGCCTCCAGCGAGGGCGCCGAAGTGGCCCCCCACCAGCACGACATGGACGAGCCGCCCCGCCTGGACGACCTCCTGCCGGACGGCCTCGGACAGCTCACCCGGCCCTTCGGCACCGTCCCCGTCGACCCCGCCCTGGGCGCGCTGTCCCTGATGCGCACCCAGCAACGGATCGCCGGCGCCAACCGGTTCGGCATCCCGGCCATGGCCCACGAGGAGTGCCTCGCGGGCTTCGCGGCCTGGGGCGCGACCACCTACCCCGTCCCGCTGTCCTGGGGCGCCTCCTTCGACCCCGAGCTGGTCCGGGTGATGGCCGCGGCCATCGGCCGCGACATGCGCTCGGTCGGCGTCCACCAGGGTCTGGCCCCGGTCCTCGACGTCGTGCGCGACGCGCGCTGGGGCCGGGTCGAGGAGACCATCGGCGAGGACCCGTACCTCGTCGGGACCATCGCCACCGCGTACATCCAGGGCCTGGAGTCCGCGGGCATCGTGGCCACCCTGAAGCACTTCGCCGGCTACTCCGCCTCCCGCGCCGGGCGCAACCTGGCGCCGGTCAGCATGGGCCCGCGGGAGCGCGCGGACGTCGTCCTGCCGCCCTTCGAGATGGCGGTCCGGGAGAGCGGCGTCCGGTCCGTCATGCACGCGTACACCGACACCGACGGCGTCCCCTCGGCCGCCGACGAGGAACTGCTGACGGGGCTGCTCCGGGACGCCTGGGGCTTCGACGGGACCGTGGTCGCCGACTACTTCGGGATCGCCTTCCTCAAGACCCTGCACGGCGTCGCCGCCGACTGGGCGGACGCCGCGGGCACCGCGCTGCACGCCGGCGTGGACGTGGAGCTCCCCACCGTCAAGACCTTCGGGCAGCCGCTGCGGGACGCCGTCGCCGCGGGCCTGGTCGACGAGAAGCTCGTGGACCGCGCGCTGCGCCGCGTCCTGACCCAGAAGGCGCAGCTCGGCCTGCTCGACCCCGGGTGGAGCCCGGTGCCGTCCGCGCTCGCCGGGGCCGACCTCACCGACCCGCAGGGCCTGCGCGGCACGGTCGACCTGAACTCCACCGCCCACCGGGACCTGTCGCGGCGCCTCGCCGAGCGGTCCGCCGTCCTGCTGAGCAACGACGGCACCCTGCCCCTGGGGCGGCCCGCCCGCATCGCGCTCGTCGGTCCCCAGGCGGAGACCCCGACCGCCGTGCTGGGCTGCTACTCCTTCCCCGTGCACGTCGGCGCGCAGCACCCGGACACCCCGCTCGGCATCGACCTGCCCACGCTGCGCCAGGCCCTGGTGGCGGAGTTCCCCGGCTCCGAGATCGTGACCGTGGCGGGCTGCGGCGTCGATGACAGCGATGTCTCCGGCATCGCGGCGGCCGTGCGCGCGGCCCTCGACGCCGACGTGGTGGTCGCCGCGCTGGGCGACCGCGCCGGGCTCTTCGGCCGCGGCACCAGCGGCGAGGGCTGCGACGCGGAGTCGCTCACCCTGCCCGGCGTGCAGCAGCGGCTGCTCGACGCGCTCCTCGACACGGGGACGCCCGTCGTGCTCACCCTGCTGGCCGGCCGCCCCTACGCCCTCGGACGGGCCGTGGACGAGGCCGCGGCCGTCGTCCAGACCTTCTTCCCGGGACAGGAGGGCACCCCGGCCCTGGCCGGAGTGCTGAGCGGGCGGATCAACCCGTCCGGGCGGCTGCCGGTGAGCGTGCCCCGGCACCCGGGCGTCCAGCCCTCCACCTACCTCGCCGCGTCGCTCGCGCGGGCCAGCGAGGTCTCCAACATCGACCCGGCCGCGGCCTTCGGCTTCGGCCACGGGCTGACGTACACGGCCTTCGAGTGGTCCGCGCCGGAGGTGCACGGCGGCGCCGACGGCCGGGCCGTCACCGGCACCGACGGCGAGGTCGAGCTGTCCTTCACCGTCCGCAACACCGGCGGTCGCGCGGGCAGCGAGGTCGTCCAGGTCTACCTGCACGACCCGATCGCCTCCGTCGTCCAGCCGGTGCAGCGGCTCGTCGGCTACCTCCGGGTGCCGCTGGAGGCGGGCGAGGCGCGGCGCATCGGCGTCACGGTCCCCGCCGACGTCGCCGCCTTCACCGGCCGGGACGGCCGCCGCGTCGTGGAACCGGGGGAGCTGGAGGTGCGGCTCGCGGCCTCCAGCACCGACGTCCGGTTCACCGTACGGGCCGAACTCACCGGCCCGGCACGGCAGGTGGACCACACCCGGCGGCTGCACGCGCTGCTCACCGGCGCACCGGAGGAGTCCAGGTGAGTCTGCCCGAAGGGACGGGGGAGGCGGCCGTGTCGACGGCGAACGTCGTCAACCCCGTCCTGCCGGGCTGCCATCCCGACCCGAGCGTCTGCCGGGTCGGAGCCGACTTCTACCTGGTGACCTCGACGTTCGAGTACTTCCCGGGCATCCCGGTGTTCCACAGCCGCGACCTGGTCCACTGGCGGCCGATCGGGCACGTCCTGGACCGGCCCTCGCAGGTGGACCTCGGCACCGTCGCCTCCTCCGAGGGGATCTTCGCCGCGACGATCCGGCACCACCAGGGCCGCTTCTACGTCGTGACCACCCTGGTGGGCGGCAGCGGACGGGGCGGCACCTTCGTCGTCACCGCCACCGACCCCGCCGGGCCGTGGAGCGACCCGGTGTGGCTGGACGACGCGCCAGGCATCGACCCCTCCCTGTTCTTCGACGACGACGGCCGCGCCTGGTGCACCGGCACGCGGCTCGCGGAACCGGGGGAGTGGGAGGGGCAGACCGACGTCTGGCTGCGGGAGTTCGACGCCGCGCAGCTGACCCTGACCGGCCCCGAGCACCTGCTGTGGCGCGGGGCGCTGCGCGGCGCCGTGTGGGCCGAGGGACCCCACCTGTACACGGTGGACGGCCGCTACTACCTGCTGGCGGCGGAGGGCGGCACCGAGCACGGGCACGCCGTCAGCGTCGCCCGCGCCGACCACGTCACCGGTCCGTACACCGGGAACCCGGCCAACCCGGTGTTCACCCACCGGCACCTGGGCCGTGACTTCCCCGTCGTGGGCGTCGGCCACGCCGACCTGGTGCGCACGGCGCAGGGGCAGTGGTGGGCGGTGCTGCTGGGCAGCCGTCCGTACGGCGGGTACCACCCCAACCTAGGGCGGGAGACCTTCCTCGTCCCGGTGCGCTGGGAGGACGGCTGGCCGCTCTTCGCGCCCGGCGTCGGCACCACGCTCGGCCCGTTCCGTCCGCCCGCGGTCGCCGGGTCCTCGGACAGGCCCCACCGGGAGCCGGTGCGCGACGACTTCGACGGCCCACGGCTGGACCCGCGGTGGAACCAGGTGCGCACCGGGGAACCCTTCTGGTCGCTCACCGGACGTCCCGGCTCGCTCCGGCTGCCGCTCGGTCCTTCCACGCTCGCCGAGACAGGCACCCCCTGTTTCCTGGGCCGGCGCCAGCAGCACCAGGACGTCAGCGTGTCCGCGCTCCTCGACGTGGCGCCCGGGACGCCGCAGGAGTGGGCGGGGCTCGCCGTCCGCCAGTCCGAGGCGGACCATCTGGTGCTCGCGGTGGCCGGTGACGGGCGCGGCGGCCGCCGCGTGCTCGCCGCGGTCCGCAGCCGTGGCGAGCAGCACCTGGTCGCGCAGGCGCCATTGCCCCCGGGCCCGGTGGTCCTGCACATCCACGCCGAGGGTCAGCGCTACGGGCTGCGCTACGCCCCAGCCGGCGCCGGGCCCGAGGCGGAGGCCGAACTGACCTCCGTGGACGGCGGATTCCTCAGCTCGCCCCGCGCGGGCGGCTTCCTCGGCGTCTGGCTCGGCCCGTACGCCACCGCCCACGGCGCCTCCTCCACCACCGTCGCCGACATCGAATGGTTCGACTACCGGCCTCTCGCCCCCTGACCACGGAGCCGACGTTGTTCACCGATCTCCCCGAGGCCGAACTCCGGGACCACCGCAGCACCCAGACCGCGCCCGCCGACTTCGACGACTTCTGGAGCACGACGCTCGCCGAGTCGCGCGCCGCCGGGACCGCGGCCGTCACCGTCACCCCCGCGCCCGGTCCGCGGCTGCGCACGGTGCGCGTCTTCGACGTCACCTTCCCCGGCTACGGCGGTGAACCGGTGCGGGCCTGGCTGCGGCTGCCGCACGGTGCCGAGGGACCGCTGCCCGCGGTCGTCCAGTACGTCGGCTACGGCGGCGGCCGGGGCCACGCGCTGGACAACCTGCTGTGGGCGTCGGCGGGTTTCGCCCACCTCCACATGGACACCCGTGGCCAGGGGTCGGGCTGGAGCCGCGGCGACACCCCCGACTCCGGCACCACGGGCCCGCAGGCCCCCGGGATGATGACCCGCGGCATCGACGACCCCCGCACGTACTACTACCGCCGCCTGTTCACGGACGCCGTCCGTGCCGTGGACGCGGTCCGCACGCTGCCCTCGGTGGACCCCGGCCGGATCGCCGTCCTCGGCGCGAGCCAGGGCGGCGGCACCGCGCTCGCCGTGGCCGCCCTCGCCCCCGAGGTCCACGCCCTGGTGGCGCACGTCCCGTTCCTGTGCGACTTCCCCCGGGCCACGGTGATCACGGACGCGGACCCGTACCGCGAGATCGGCCGCTACCTCGCCGTGCACCGCGGCAACACCGAGCGGGCCATGCGCACCCTGTCCTACTTCGACGGCGTCAACTTCGCCGCCCGCGCCCGGGTACCGGCCCGCTTCTCCGCGGCCCTCATGGACGAGATCACGCCGCCCTCGACGGTCTTCGCCGCGTACAACGCGTACGCGGGACCCAAGGAGATCGCCGTCTGGCCCTGGAACGGGCACGAGGGCGGCGCCGTCGACGACGACGAGGAGGCACTGGCCTTCCTGCGTGCGCGCCTCTGAGGGCAACGTGAAGTGCGACCTCATCATGTGGAGTTGAGGTGGAAGGCCGTACAACCTTCGCTCTTCCTTGATCGTCATACGGGTGCACCGGAGACCCCGGTGCACCACTGATGTGGCCACACCCTTGGGGAAGAGTCATGCGATCTGACTCCGTGGGGCGCTCGCTGCGCCTCGGAGCCTCTGCCGTCGCGGCGGCCGGCCTGTTCGTGGCCGGTCTCGCCGTACCCGCGCAGGCCGCCGCCGCCGAGACCGACCAGCTGTGGATCAACGCACCGTCCGAACTGTCGCTGCCCCTCGGCACGGGCGGCGGAGAACCGCAGACGCGCACGCTCGACATCGGCATCTACCACGACAACGACAACTTCACGGTCACCGACGGCGAGGTCACCGTGGACATCTCCGGGGTCGCGGGCCTCGCGGAGGTGACGTGGCCGGAGAACTGCACGCCCAGCGGCACGATCGCCGTCTGCCACGTGCCCGAGGTGCCCGTGATCGGCGGCGACTACAGCAGGCAGATCCACCTCTCGGTACGCGCGGCGGACGGTGCGGCGGGCGGGGCGTCCGGCCGGATCACCTACGAGGCGACCGCCGTCGGCGGCCCCGACGGCACCCTCACCGCTCCGCGGGGCGACTCCGACACCAGGCTCACCGTCTCCTCCGGCCCGGACCTGTCGCTCGCGGAGATCGCCCCGGTCCAGCACGCCGCCCCCGGCGCCACGGTGCGGCTCCCGTTCGGGCTGACCAACAACGGCAACGAGAGCGCGCAGGGCTTCACGCTGAAGTTCATGGCCTCCTACGGCATCCAGAAGCTGACCAAGTACAAGCGCTGCACCTACACGACGTCGAACGACGGCGAGTACGCGCCGATGACCTTCGCGACGTGCACCTTCGACCGGGTGCTGGCGCCGGGGGACTCCTTCCGGCTGCCCAAGAAGCTCAAGGCGGTGCTCGCCCCGTACGCGATGAACGAGCGGCTCGACATCAGCGTCGAGCCCGGCGGGGGCGCCGAGGACCTCGAGAGCGGTGACAACTACACGGTGGTCGGCGTCAGCGCCGACAACACCGCGGACTTCGCGGTGACCGGCGACGCGGTCACCGGTGCGGCGGGCGAGACGGTGACGGCCCGGCTCACGTTCCGCAACAACGGCCCGGCCTGGCTCGGAAACCTCGGCTCCGGCGACCCCGTCGCGACGGTCCGGCTGATCGTCCCCGCGGGCACCAAGGTCACCGGCGTCCCGTCCGGCTGTAACCCGCACACCCTCTCCGGCGGCTACTACCCGCAGGAGACGGGGGCGCCGCGCTACGACTGCTCCCTGCCGTACTGGGTGCTGGAGAACACCGAGCGCTCGTACGACTTCTCGCTGCGGATCGACACCGTGGTGCCCGGCGCGACCGGTGCCGTGAGCATCCACCCGGAGTTCGGCGAGTTCCCGTACGACCCGGACACCACCAACAACACGGCGGTCCTGGCGGTCAACTGACCTGACCCGCCCCGGCACGTGGTGCGCGAGCCTCCCGCACCACGTGCCCCGCGGGGCGGTCAGCGGCCTTGCGGTGCAGGCAGCGGCTCGCCCGTCTCCAGCAGCGTCTTCAGGCCCGAAACGAGGGCGGGCCAGCCCTGGGAGACCATGCCCAGCACCCCGCTGTCCGGGTCGTGGGCCTCGTGGACGACCGTCAGTCTGACGGTCTCCCCGAGCGGTTCGATCTCGAACGTCACCTGGGAGCGGCGATCCCCGGCCAGCCGGGCGCGCACCTCCTCGCTCACCCCCGCGTTCTCCGCCCACTCCGGGGTGAAGGTGTGCCAGGTGTAGGAGAGCCGGCGCGGCGGATCGGACTCCAGCACGACCTGGGCGGGATCGGCGGTGCGGGCGCCGCCCTCCTCCCAGACCATGGCCGAGCCGGCCGCCCAGTCGGTCTCGAAGGCGACGCCCCAGTAGCGGCGCGTGAACGCCGGGTCGGTCAGCGCCTGCCAGAGGCGCTCGGGTGTGGTGCGGACGTAGGTCGTGTAGACGAATGCGGACTCGCTCATGGGTGCCTGCTCCAATGCCCTCTGGAGGTCGGCGAGCGCCTGCGCGCGCTCGCGGTCGTACCGGTCGATCCATCGTTCGGCGACGGCGTTGATCGGTGCGGCGTTGAGGTAGTGCAGCTTCTCCCGGCCCCGCCGGACCGTGGTGACCAGCCGGGCCTCCTCCAGTACGGCCAGGTGCTTGCTGACCGACTGGCGAGCCATGTCCAGCCCCGCGCACAGCTCGCGCAGGGTCTGCCCGTTGCGCGCGTTGAGGCTGTCCAGCAGCCGCCGGCGGCTCGCGTCGGCCAGCGCCTTGAAGACCTCGTCCATCCCGCTTCCCCGCCGTCCCGAAAACGCAGCCGTCCGGCTGCCTGTCGAACATAGGCAGCCGGACGGCTGCATGTCAACGCGACACGACCGAGGGCGTGAGTGGCGGAGCGTGGGCGTGGGCGTGGGTGCGGGGCGCGCCGCTAGCCGGCCCGCAGGTCCCGTACGCGGCGGATCTTGCCGACGGACCGCTCGACGGTGTCGGGGTCGACGACCGTCACCTCGACGCTGACGCCCACGCCGTCCTTGACGCCCGCCGCGATGGAGCGTGCCGCCTCCTCGCGCGACGCGGCCCCGGCGTCGGGGCGCGCCTCGACGACGACCTCCATGTGGTCCATGCGGCCGCGCTTGGTGAGCCGGATCTGGAAGTGCGGGGCCACGCCGGGCGTGCGCAGCACGATCTCCTCGATCTGGCTGGGGAAGACGTTCACCCCGCGCAGGATGATCATGTCGTCGGAGCGGCCGGTGATCTTCTGGATGCGCCGGAAGGCGGGTCGAGCGGTGCCGGGCAGCAGCCGGGTCAGGTCGCGGGTGCGGTAACGGATGATCGGCAGCGCCTCCTTGGTGAGGGAGGTGAAGACCAGCTCGCCCTCCTCGCCCTCCGGCACCGGCTCGCCCGTGATCGGGTCCACCACCTCGGGGTAGAAGTGGTCCTCCCACACGTGCAGGCCGTCCTTGGTCTCCACGCACTCCTGGGCGACGCCCGGGCCGATCACCTCGGACAGGCCGTAGATGTCGACGGCGTGGATGTCCATGCGCTCCTCGATCTCCCGGCGCATCTCCTCCGTCCACGGCTCCGCGCCGAAGATGCCGATCCGCAGCGAGGTGCCGCGCGGGTCCACGCCCTGGCGCTCGAACTCGTCCAGCAGGGTCAGCATGTACGACGGGGTGACCATGATGATCTCGGGCCGGAAGTCCTGGATGATCTGCACCTGGCGGGCCGTCATGCCACCCGAGGCGGGGATCACCGTGCACCCGGCGCGCTCCGCGCCGTAGTGCGCGCCCAGGCCGCCGGTGAACAGGCCGTAGCCGTAGGAGACGTGCACCTTGTGGCCGGGGCGCCCGCCGGCGGCGCGTATGGAACGGGCCACCACGTCGGCCCACATGGACAGGTCGTTCTCGGTGTAGCCCACCACGGTCGGCAGGCCGGTCGTGCCACTGGAGGCGTGGACGCGGCGCACCTGGTCCATGGGTACGGCGAACATGCCGAAGGGGTAGTTGTCGCGCAGGTCGGCCTTGGTGGTGAACGGGAAGCGCGCCAGGTCGTCCAGGCTCGCGCAGTCCTCGGGTCGCAGCCCGGCCTCGTCGAACTTCTTCCGGTAGGCCTCGACGTTGTCGTACGCGTGGCGCAGCGTCGCCCGGAGCCGGGTGAGCTGCAGCTCCCGCAGCTCTCCGGGGCCCAGCTTCTCGGCGGCGTCCAGCAAGCCGTCGGGGAGCGGCTCCCCCAGGCGCGCCCCCGTGGTCGCCCGGTCCGTCGGCTCGCTGCTCATCCGTTCTCCTTCGTGCGTCCGATGCTGCGGCTGCGCCCGCGGAACTCCGCCACCACCTGGTCGCCCCGCAGGATGCTCACGTCGTAGATGCCGCTGCGGCCGAAGCGGGTGCGCTCCTGGGCGGTGGCGAGCAGTTCGTCGCCCTCGTGGACGGGGGCGACGAAGGAGATGTCGGCTCCGGCGGCCACCGTCACCGGGCCGTGGCTGTTGCAGGCGCAGGCGAAGGCGGTGTCGGCGAACAGGAAGAGGTAGCCCCCGTGGGCGATCCCGTGCCCGTTGACCATCGCGGGCGTGACGGTCATGCGCAGCACGGCCGTCCCCTCGCCGGTCTCCAGCAGCTCGATGCCCAGGCTCTGCGACGCCTTGTCGGCGGCGAACATGCTCTCCGCCGGGCCCTGTGTCGCGTCCATGGCATCCCTCACGATCGTCACCACCCTTGTGAACCGACCGAACATTCGGTTAGCGTGCGGCACCCAAGGTAATCCAGCATCCGAACTGCCTGTCAAGAGGTGGAACGCATGTCCCAGCCCCTCCCCGCGCGACCCGCAGACGAGGTCTTCCTGATCGACGGCGCGCGCACCCCGCAGGGCCGTTACGGCGGCGCCCTGGCCTCCGTGCGCCCCGACGACCTGGCGGCCCTGGTGGTCGGCGAGGCCGTGAGCCGCGCCGGGATCCCGGCCGGTGCCGTGGACGAGGTGATCCTCGGCGCCGCGAACCAGGCGGGCGAGGACAACCGCGACGTCGCCCGGATGGCCGTGCTGCTGGCCGGCCTGCCGCACACGGTGCCCGGCTACACCGTCAACCGGCTGTGCGCCTCCGGGCTCACCGCCGTCGCCTCGGCGGCGCAGGCGATCCGCTCCGGCGAGGCCGACCTGGTGGTCGCCGGCGGTGTGGAGTCCATGACCCGTGCCCCCTGGGTGATGGCCAAGCCCGGCACCCCGTGGGCCAAGCCCGGCGAGGTGTACGACACCTCCTTGGGCTGGCGCTTCACCAACCCGCGCTTCACGGCCAAGGACACCCTGTCCATGGGGGAGACCGCGGAGGAGGTCGCCGCCCTGGACGGGATCAGCCGCGCCGACTCCGACGCCTTCGCGCTGCGCAGCCACCGGAGGGCCGTCGCGGCCCAGGAGGCCGGCCGTTTCGACCGCGAGATCGTGCCGGTCGCTGTCAAGGGCGGCGAGGTCACCCGTGACGAGGGCCCGCGTCCCTCCACCACCCTGGAGAAGCTCGGGACCCTGCGGACCATCTTCCGCGAGGACGGCATCGTGACCGCCGGCTCCTCCTCGCCGCTCTCCGACGGCGCCGCCGCCCTCGTGGTCGCCGGCCGCGCGGCCGTCGAGCGGTACGGCCTCACGCCCCGCGCCAGGATCGTCACCACCGCCACCGCCGGAGTCGAGCCCCACCTCATGGGCCTCGGTCCCGTCCCGGCGACGGAGAAGGCCCTCGCCCGTGCCGGATGGCAGACCGGCGACCTGGACGCCGTCGAACTCAACGAGGCCTTCGCCGCCCAGGCCCTCGCGGTCGTCCGCCGCCTGAAGCTGGACGAGGAGCGGGTCAACGCCGACGGCGGCGCGATCGCGCTCGGCCACCCGCTGGGCTGCTCGGGCGCCCGCATCCTGCTCACCCTCCTCGGCCGCCTGGAGCGCGAGGGCGGCCGCCGCGGCCTCGCCACCCTCTGCGTGGGTGTCGGCCAGGGTGTGGCGATGCTGGTGGAACGGGTGTGAGCGCAAGCCCCGGCGGACCGCGGACGACCGTCGTCCACAGGGCTTGCCGGGTACGGCAAAGTTCGTCAGACTGTAACCGAACGAATGGTCGGTAGGGGAAGCTGGTATCGATGACCACACCGAACGCCACCGTGCCGGCGGAGGGCGCGCAGGCGCCGCTCCAGGAGCACTTCGACGCCACGATCGCGCGGGACCAGCGCATCGAGCCGCGGGACTGGATGCCCGACGGCTACCGCAGGACGCTGATCCGGCAGATCGCGCAGCACGCGCACTCGGAGATCATCGGCATGCAGCCCGAGGGCGAGTGGATCACCCGTGCCCCGTCGCTGCGCCGCAAGGCCATCCTGTTCGCCAAGGTCCAGGACGAGGCCGGCCACGGGCTGTACCTCTACTCGGCCGCCGAGACCCTGGGCATCGACCGCGCGGACCTCACGCAGCGTCTGATCGAGGGCCGCCAGAAGTACTCCTCGATCTTCAACTACCCGACCCTCAGCTTCGCCGACGTCGGCGTCATCGGCTGGTTCGTCGACGGCGCGGCGATCTGCAACCAGGTGCCGCTGTGCCGCTCCTCCTACGGGCCGTACGCCCGCGCCATGGTGCGCATCTGCAAGGAGGAGTCCTTCCACCAGCGCCAGGGCTACGAGCTGCTGATGACGATGATGCGCGGCACCCAGGCCCAGCGGGAGATGGTGCAGGACGCGGTGGACCGCTGGTGGTGGCCTTCGCTGATGATGTTCGGCCCGCCCGACGGCGACTCGCCCAACTCGGCCGCGTCGATGGCCTGGAAGATCAAGCGCCACAGCAACGACGAGCTGCGCCGGCGGTTCGTCGACATGACCGTCCCGCAGGCCGACAAGCTCGGCGTGACCCTGCCCGACCCGGAGCTGCGCTGGAACGAGGAGCGCGGTCGGCACGACTTCGGCACCCCCGACTGGTCGGAGCTGCAGCGCGTCATCAGCGGCGACGGGCCGTGCAACGCCGAGCGGATGGCACGCCGCCGCTCCGCACACGAGGAAGGCGCCTGGGTGCGCGAGGCCGCGACCGCCCACGCCGCCAAGCAGGCGGCCCGGGCAGAGGAAGGAGCCGTGGCATGAGCACCACCGGCGACAGCACGACCCGGGCCGAGTGGCCCCTGTACGAGGTGTTCGTCCGCGGCAAGCGCGGCCTGAACCACGTCCACGTCGGCTCCCTGCACGCGGCCGACGACCGCATGGCCCTCACCCACGCCCGCGACCTGTACACGCGGCGCAACGAGGGCGTGAGCATCTGGGTGGTGCGCTCGGAGCACATCGCCGCGTCCACGCGGGACGAGAAGGACCCCTTCTTCACCCCCAGTGCCGACAAGGTCTACCGGCACCCCACCTTCTACGACATCCCCGAAGACGTCCCCCACATCTAGGAGCAGGGCATGAGCGACGAGCACGTCTACCTGTCCCTGGCCGAGGGGCACGACGACAGCGACGCCCGCTGGGCCTTCGGCACCGGCTTCGAGGACCCGCTGCACGGCGTCGACACCACCGTGCCCGAGGGTGTGGACGCCGCGGAGCTGGCCGCCCACTGCCTGGCGCTGGCCGACGACGCCCTGGTCGGCGCCCAGCGCCTGGCCGAGTGGTGCACCCGCGCGCCGGAGCTGGAAGAGGAGGTGGCCCTCGCCAACATCGGGCTCGACCTGCTCGGCCAGGCCCGTCTGCTCTACTCCCGCGCTGGTCAGGTGGACGGCACCGGCCGCGACGAGGACGCCTACGCCTACTTCCGGGACGCCGCCGACTTCCGCAACGTCCGCCTGGCCGAACTTCCTTGCGGGGACTTCGCGTTCTCCATGGCCCGGCTGCTCGTCACGTCCTGCTGGCGGCTCGCCGTCTTCGAGCGCCTCGCCCGCACCGCGCAGGACCCGGTGCTCGCCGCCGTCGCCGCCAAGGGCGTCAACGAGCTGACCTACCACCGGCAGTACGCCGCCGAGTGGGCGGTACGGCTCGGCGACGGCACCGAGGAGTCGCACCGCCGCATGCGGGCCGGCCTGGAACAGGTCGCCCCCTACCTGGAGGAGCTGTTCACGGCCGGCGCCACGTGCGGGGCCGATCCGGCCGGTGTGCGGGACGAGGTGACCGCCGCGCTGCGCCAGGTCACCGAGGCCGCCGGGCTGCCCGAGGTCCAGGCCGATCCCCTGCCCGGCCACGGCCGTGAGGGCGACCGCACCGAACACCTCGCCCCGCTGCTCGCGGAGTTGCAGGGCGTCGCCCGCGCGCACCCCGGAGCGCTCTGGTGAGCGCCGTGACCGTGCTCACCGACGCGCACCGGGCGGCCCGCGTCGCCGCGGAGGTGCCGGACCCCGAGCTGCCCATGCTGACCCTGGCCGACCTCGGCGTCCTGCGTGACGTCCAGGTCACCGAGGACGGCACGGTCGTGGCCGCCCTCACCCCCACCTACTCGGGCTGCCCGGCCATGGCGGAGATGCGCGCCGACGTGGCCGCCCGGCTGCGCGCCGCGGGCTTCGACCGGGTCGAGATCCGCACCGTCCTGGACCCGCCGTGGACGACCGACTGGATCACCCCCGAGGGCCGCCGCAAGCTCGCCGAGCACGGCATCGCACCCCCCGGTCCCGCGCCCCGGCGCGCCGTCGGGCCGGTGCCGCTGGTGCTCACCGCCACCCGGCGCGACGTCGCCTGCCCCCGCTGCGGCTCGGCGGACACCGAGGAGACCTCGCGTTTCGCCGCCACCTCCTGCAAGGCCCTGTGGCGCTGCCGTGCCTGCCTGGAGCCGTTCGAGTACGTCAAGGAGATCTGATGGCCCCGACCATCCCCGCCCCGCAGGCGCAGGCGCCGGCCCCGCGCGTCCGGCGCCGCCCGGCCTTCCACGCCCTGCGGGTCGCCGCGGTCGAGCCGCTCTGCGAGGACGCCGCCGCCGTCAGCTTCGACATACCGCAGGAGCTGGCCGGGGAGTTCGCCTTCGCGCCCGGTCAGTCCCTCACGCTGCGCCGCGAGGTCGACGGCCGGGACGAGCGACGCTCGTACTCCATCTGCTCGCCCGCCGGCGCCACCCCCCGCATCGGGGTGCGCGTGGTGCCCGGCGGCCTGTTCTCGTCGTGGCTGGTGCACGAGGTGCGCCCGGGCGACACCGTCGAGGTCATGGGGCCGACCGGCGCCTTCACCCCCGACCTCAGCGCGTCCGGGCACCATGTGCTCATCGCCGCGGGCTCGGGCATCACCCCGATGCTCTCCATCGCCGAGTCCGTCCTCGCCGCCGACCTCGGGTCCCGGGTCACGCTCTTCTACGGCAACCGGCGCACCGACACCGTGATGTTCGCGGACGAGCTCGCCGAGCTGAAGGACCTGCACCCCGCCCGGTTCCAGCTCGCCCACGTGCTCTCGCGGGAGCCGCGCGAGGCCGAGGTGCTCTCCGGCCGCCTCGACGCCGGACGGCTCGCCACCCTCGTCGAGGGCCTCGTCGACGTCCCGAACGCCGACCACTGGTGGCTGTGCGGCCCGCACGGCATGGTCGTCGACGCCCAGCAGGTCCTCGCCGGCCTCGGCGTGCCCGGGGAGCGGGTGCACCAGGAGCTGTTCTACGCGGACGACGAGCCCGTGACCCCGGTGCACCACGAGGACGCCGTGGTCGAGGGCCCGGTCAGCCAGGTCACCATCGTCCTCGACGGCCGTACGACCACGGCCGCACTGCCCCGTGACCGCAGCGTCCTCGACGGCGCCCAGCGCACCCGCCCCGATCTGCCCTTCGCCTGCAAGGGCGGCGTCTGCGGTACCTGCCGCGCGCTCGTCACCGACGGCAAGGCCGAGATGCGCCGCAACTTCGCCCTCGAGGCGTCCGAGGTCGACGCGGGCTACGTGCTGACCTGCCAGAGCTACCCGGAGTCCGACAACCTGACGGTCGACTACGACAGCTGACGCCTCCTCGGCGCCCCCCACCCCCCGGAACCGGTTGGTAAGGTCGGCCCGGGGGTGGGAGGTGACGACGTGCTGAGCGAGGTCGGCGAGGTCTCCGACGCCGGGCCGTTCGTGCACCCCGCGCTGTTCTACCGGAACGCACGGGAGTACACGGCCGCCACGGTGCCCTTCCTGCTGGACGGGATGGCCGCCGGGGAGCCGGTCGCCGTGGCCGTGCCCCCGCCCCGTCTCGCCCAGTTGCGCGCCGCGTTGGGCCCGCGCGGCGCCGAGGTGCACTGGGTCGACATGGAGCGGGCCGGGCGCAATCCCGGCCGCATCATCCCCGGTGTGCTGCGGGCCTTCGCCGACGCCCGGCCCACCGGACGGGTACGGATCATCGGGGAGCCCGTCTGGCCCGGGCGGAGCGCCCTGGAGTACCCGGCGTGCGCCCAGCACGAGGCACTGATCAACATGGCGTTCGCCGGACGCCCCGTGACGATCCTGTGCCCCTACGACGCCACCCGGCTGGACGCCGCGGTGCTGGCGGAGGCCCGCGCCACGCATCCCGTGGTGGTCGACGGCGGCCGTGAGGAACGCAGCGCGCACTACGCACCGCGCCGGGTGATCGCCGCGCACAACCGGCTGCCGCAACCCCCTCACGGCGCCTTCGCCTTCGGCTTCGCGGAGCCGCAACTCGCCGACGCCCGGCACGTCGCGACGACCGAGGCACGCCGGCTGGGCCTGGGCGGCGAGCGGCTCGCCGAGTTCTCCCTCGCGGCCGGAGAACTGATCACGAACAGCGTGCTGCACGGCGGCGGGTCGGGCGTCGTCCGCGTCTGGGCGGGGGACGGCCACGTGGTGTGCGAGGTGCACGACCGCGGGCGGCTGACCGACCCGCTCGCCGGCCGCCACCCCGCGTCCCGGGACCGGCCGCACGGCAGGGGCCTGTTGATGGTCCACCGCATCGCCGACCTGGTGCGCCAGCGCACCGCGGGCGACGGCACCACCATGCGCTTCTACCTGCGAGGCTGACCGCCGGCGCGGGGCCGGCCGATGCGGGACCGGCGGGCGCGCCGCGCCCGCCGGTCCCGTGGTCCGTGGTCCGTGGCCACCAGGGTGGTCAGCGGCCGAAGGCGTCCTTGCCCGCGTCCTTGCCCTTCTCCACGGCCTGCTTGGCGTCGCTGCCGACCTGATCCGCCTTCCCCTTCATGCGCAGGCTCTCATTGCCGGTCACCTTGCCCGTGGCCTCCTCCGCTTTGCCCTTCATCTTCTGGCCGGTGTGCTTGACCTTCTTCTCGGCACCCATGGGGCTCTCCTTCCAGGGCTCGATCAGCGCTCCCCTCCGTCTGCCCGGAAGGTCCTGGATGAAACCATTTGCTCGGATTCTGCAGATGGCGGCCCAGCAAGGCGCCCCCGAACACCACGAAACCCACCCCGATCAGCCAGCACTGCACGATCAGCACCGTGCCGACGGCCCCGTACGAGACGGCGTTGGTCACGATCAGCGGGGAGAACACGAAGGAGGAGAAGACCCGCAGCCCGATGAGGCCGACCATCGTCGCGACGGCCCCGGGCGCCAGCGCCGCCCACGGCACCTGCCCGGCCAGCAGGAAGTACTGCCCCCACCAGAAGAAGACGAAGCCCAGCACGACGGCCGTGCCGCCGCGGAACACCGTGTCCGGCCACCCCCCGCCCAGCACCACCCCGCTCTGCGCCTCCGCGAACAGGTACGCGGTCAGCGCCGCCAGCCACACCGCCCGCCGCCACACGTGGTGCCACGGAGTGGGCGGCACCTGCCAGATCCGGGTGTAGCCGACCTCGACGCACGCCGCGAAGGAGAGCCCGAAGAGCGCCAGCGCCAGCAGGCTCAGACCGCTCGTGGAGCTGATCACCTTGCGCGGCGCGGCGAACAACTCCCGTACGGCCTCCGCGGGCCGCGCCGACAGGCCCATGCCGTCCACGACCCACTGCGCGAAGCCGTTGCCGTGGAAGGGCAGGGCCGCGGCGACCACGATCAGCAGCGGCACCAGCGTCACCAGACCGAGTGCCGCGAACCCCATGGAGCGCTGCAGCAGCTCCAGTTCGCCCCCCTGGTGCCACATGCGGCCCGCCCGTGAGTCCCGCCACGACCGGTACGGATGCCGGAGCCACCGGGCCGCCCCACCTGCCATCGCGGGGGCCTCAGCGCACGGGGGCGCGGTCCGCCGCGAGGCGTGCCGTCTCCACCCGGGTTCCCAGGGGTTCTGAGCGCATGGCTCGTCCTCCTTGCTCAGGCCTGCTCGGCGGGCGGGACGCCGCTGCGGCTCGCTGCCCGGGCCTCATGAGGTGCACCTTCCCCGTACGACCCGGACGAACCGAACGGCACGGCGAGCCCCGGTACGGTGCGCAGCGAGGTGCGCCCGGCGCGCCACGCGCCCAGCAGGTGCTCCTCCAGGCGCCGCTCCACCAGCGCCATGGCGCGGATCCCCAGGAGGACGTCCGCGGTGAGGTGCGGTTCGCGGGCCAGCAGGTCGCCGATGACGTCGCGACGCAGCACCTGCTCGTGCACCGCGTCGGCCTCGACGTGCTCGTCGTAGAAGTGCCGGCAGGCGGCACCGCCGCCGAGCCGGTCGATCGCCTCCACCGTCCGGCGGGCGGACGGCGCGGTGGAGATCTCGGCGGCCGCGAAGTGCCCCACGAGCGCCCCGCGCAGTTCCCGGCGCAGGCCCAGCCAGGAGATCAGGTTCACCGTGGCGAGGGTGACGGCCGGTACGGCGTCCACGTAGTGGCCGTAGGAGGCGTCCAGCCCGGCGTCCCGGAGCAGGTCGGCGTAGAGCCGCGCGTGCACGCGTTCTCCGCGCCCGCTCCCGAACTCGTCGTACTCGACGGCCACGAGCGCGGCCTTCGCCCGGCCGGTGAGCCTCGGGATGACCCATGCGTGCGGATCGGCCTCCTTCAGCTGGTAGACCGACCGGTGCACGAAGTACTCCCGCAACTGCTCCCAGGTGCCCTCGTCGCGGAGGAAGTGCGACACACCGCGCCCGTCGCGCGGCTCGCGCAGCAGCCCCTCCAGTTCCCGGTCGAGGGCCGCGCGGGCCGCGGCGCCCCCCGGGGCGGCCGGCAGCTCGGCGCGCAGGGCCGACCCGAAGGAGCCCTCCATGGCGCCGCGCAGCGCGAGCAGTCCCGGATCCCACTCCCAGCCGGGGTGCACCCCGGCGAAACCCCGGTAGTGGAGCTCGTAGCAGACGTGCAGTGCGAGCTGTACGTCCTCGCCGTACGGATCGGCGTCCTCGACCGCCCCGGTGGACACCGGCAGGGCGGTTCCCGGCGGCCCCTGGGTGAGGGCGCCGAGCACGGCTTGGGAGAGGGGGCCGCGCGGTGCGGGCGGTGTGGGCTCAGCGGTCCGGGGACCGGTCGAAAGGTCGGAGACCGCGTCCATCGGGTCCTCCGTGGGTCGGTGCGGGGACGTCGTCGGCGTACGGGCGTCCGCCGGTGCCCCTGCCCGCTGACGCCGGGGGCATGCGGCCGTCCGTCGCCGTCTGCTCGACCAGCATGTCCACGGCGGCGCGGGGGCCGCCCGCCGGTCAGCTCGGGCAGGCGGGCGGCCACACCGGTGGCCGACTCGATCTGCGCGGCCGACAGCTCGTGCTGCAATGCGACGTCCGGCGCCGGCGGCGGCACGCACGAGGCCCGGGCGATGACGGCGGCCGCGCCGTGGTCCAGCCGTCCGGTCCGCGGGTCGACCAGCAGGAACTCCTCCTCGACCCCGAAGGTCAGGCCGCCCGCCGGCGCCCGGTCGTCCACATCGCCCATGCACCCCCCTTACCCCGCCCGCGCCGCGCCGGACCCGGCAGGCCGCACGCGGAGGCCTCAGGGGCGGGCACAGGGGTCATCCGCCCGGGGCGACACGACCGCGCCACGCGCCCGTCTCGCTGCCCCGTTCCTCGATGAAGTGCTTGAAGCGCCGCAGGTCGCCCCGCGCCCGCCGGTCCACGACGCCGAGGGCGTCGGCGGCCTTCTCCGCGAGGCCGGAGGTCTGGAGCTCCATGGCCAGGTTGACCCGGGTGTGCGAGGCGTCCAGCTCCTGGAACGTCACGACGCCGCGCTGCCGGACGTCCCCGGTGACGGTGCGCCACGCGACCCGCTCGTCCGGCAGCTGGTCGATGATCTCCGTGTCGAATTCCCGGCGGGCACCGGCGACGTTCGTCACCCAGTGGTTGTGCCGGTCGTCGACCTGCGTCACCTGTTCCACGCCCTCCATGAAGTTCGGGAACTCCTCGAACTGCGTCCACTGGTTGTACGCGGTGTGCAGCGGGACGTCGACGTCGACGGATTCGCTGATCGTGCCCATGGGTCCTCTCCTTCCGAGGAATCGTCGCTGGGTCGGCTTCCCGGTGCGGATGTGCCTAATCGTCCCGATCCGGTGGTCGGCCGGGTCCGATGTTTGGTGCGGTGCCCTCGGGTAGCGGAGTGAGATGTGGCTTTTGTGTCCACCGGGCGTGTACCGGCCCCAGGACGACACCTCCCTGCTCGGCGAGGCCCTCCGCCGCGAGACGCTGCCCGACGGTGCCGAGGTGCTGGACCTCGGCACCGGATCCGGCGTCCTCGCCCTCGCGGCGGCGTCCCGGGGCGCGGCCCGCGTCACCGCGGTGGACGCCTCCGCACGTGCGGTGTGCGCCGCCCGGCTCAACGCGCGTCTGAACGGCCTGCGCGTACGGGTGCTGCGCGGCGACCTCACGGCACCGGTCGCGGGGCGCCGCTTCGACCTGATCGTCGCCAATCCCCCGTACGTGCCGTCCCCGCACGCCCACCACGCCCGCCGGGGCCTGTCCCTGGCCCGCAACGCGGGACCCGACGGGCGGGCGCTGCTCGACCGCGTCTGCGCGGAAGCCCCGCCCTTGTTGCTCCCCGGCGGTGCCCTGCTGCTCGTCCAGTCCGGACTCTGCGGCGTGGAGCGCACGCTCCAGCGGCTCGGCGGCGCCGGACTGCGGCCCGCCGTCACCGAGCACCGGCGCATCCCCTTCGGGCCGCTGCTGCGACGCCGCGCGGCATGGCTGGCGGCACAGGGGCTCATCGAGCCCGGCGAGGAGAAGGAAGAGCTGGTGGTGATCCGTGCCGAACGTGCGCCATGACCCCCTCGTCCCGGTACACCTCCCGGCACCAACGCCCCCCGCCGCGCCCGCAGGGGATCGGCTCACGCACGCCCTGGGACCCGCGAACCCGCGCGACGACACGTGCCTGCTCTGCGTCCGCATCTGCGCCTGACCGGAGCTCGCCACGCGGACGGCCCGCAGGGCGGAGAGCCGTCCGGCCCTGGCAAGGGCCTGGGCGTCGGCGGAGGTGACGCCTGGCAGCCGCGCCAGTCGCCGGCTCGTGTCGCGGAGGCGGCCTCGTGGCGTCGCAGGCCACGGCGCGGGCACGGGTGACGGCGAGGACGGAGTCGAAGGCGTCCCGGCGGGCCACCGTCAGGTCGTCCCGCTGGGCGGCCGGGCACGGGCGGCCCGGAGCGGTCCGCAGGCCGGGACCCCGGCGCCGCCGCGGGCAGGCCGCGGCCCGTACGGGATCCGGCCGGTCGGCCGGCTTCGGATCCGTGCGCCCGGTCGGCGGCGGGCGACGAGCGCACGCCCCGTGCGGGCTGCGCGCCCCTTCCCCGTCCGCGCCGCCGCCGTGCTCACCCCGGCCCCGGCACGTCGACCCCGCGCCACCGCTCGCGCCCGGCCGGGACGGGGCGGCCGGATACCGACGGCGTCCGGGGACCCTGTAGGTTCTTGCGCTGTGGAGGAGCTGGACCGGCAGATCGTGGAACTTCTCGTGGCCGACGGGCGCATGAGCTACACCGACCTGGGCAAGGCCACCGGCCTGTCCACGTCCGCGGTGCACCAGCGCGTACGGCGCCTGGAGCAGCGCGGGGTGATCCGCGGGTACGCGGCGATCGTGGACCCGGAGTCGGTGGGGCTGTCGCTGACGGCGTTCATCTCGGTGAAGCCCTTCGACCCGAGCGCACCCGACGACATCGCCGACCGGCTCGCCGAGGTCCCCGAGATCGAGGCGTGCCACAGCGTCGCGGGGGAGGAGAACTACATCCTCAAGGTCCGGGTGGCGACCCCGATCGAGCTGGAGCACCTGCTCGCGAAGATCCGCACCCTGGCCGGGGTCTCCACCCGCACCACGGTGGTCCTCTCCACGCCGTACGAGGCGCGCCCACCGCGCGTCTGAGCGCCCCACGGCGCCCTGACCCACCGCACCATCCCGTCCCCTCGCCCCCACCGGGGCCCGGGCGGGCCCCAACATCACATCGCGAGGCGAAACCCAGTGCCGCACACCACGAACGAGCCGACCACCAGCGGATCCGGCGCGAGCCGCACCGTGCTGCTGCGCGGCGGCAACGTCTACAGCCCCGCCGACCCCTTCGCGACGGCCATGGTCGTCGACGGCGGCACGGTCGCCTGGCTCGGCTCGGAGGGCGCCGCGGAGTCCTTCGCCGAGGGCGTCGACGAGGTGATCGACCTCGCCGGTGCGCTGGTCACCCCGGCCTTCACCGACGCCCATGTGCACACCACCGCCACCGGCCTGGCGCTGACCGGCCTCGACCTGGCCCCCGCCCGCGACCTGGCCGACGCCCTCGCCAGGGTCGCCGCGTACGCGCAGGCCAACCCCGGCCACCGGGTGCTGCTCGGCCACGGCTGGGACGAGAGCCGCTGGCCGGGGCAGCGCCCGCCGACCCGCGCGGAACTCGACGCGGCGACCGGCGGCCGACCCCTGTACCTGACCCGCGCCGACGTCCACTCGGCGGTCGTCACCACCGCCCTGCTGGCCTTGGTCCCCGGTGTCGGGACGATGGCCGGCCACCACCCGGACGGGCCGCTCACCCGCGAAGCCCACCACGCGGTCCGGCGCGCTGCCTACGCCGCCGTCACGCCCGCGCAGCGCGCCGCCGCGCAGCGCGCCGCACTCGCCCACGCCGCCTCGCTCGGCATCGGCGCCGTCCACGAGTGCGCGGGCCCGGACATCTCCTCCGAGGACGACCTCACCGCGCTGCTGCGGCAGGCCGCGGCCGAGCCCGGACCGCGCGTGTACGGCTACTGGGCCGAGGCCGTGACCGGCGCCAAGGACCTGGAGCGGATCCGGGACCTGGGCGCCGTCGGCGCGGGCGGCGACCTCTTCGTGGACGGCTCCATCGGCTCCCGCACCGCCTGCCTGCACGCCCCGTACACCGACGCCCCCGCCGTCGGCGGCACCGCCTACCTGGACGCGGCGGCGATCGCCGACCACGTGGCCCTGTGCACCGAGGCGGGGGTGCAGGCGGGTTTCCACGCGATCGGTGACGCCGCCGTGGCCGCCGTCGCGGAGGGGGTGCGCGAGGCCGCCCGCCGGGTGGGCCTGGACCGGGTGCGCGCGCTGCGGCACCGCGTCGAGCACGCCGAGATGATGACCGAGGACACCGTCGCCGCCTTCGCGGAGCTGGGCCTGGTCGCCTCCGTGCAGCCCGCCTTCGACGCCGCCTGGGGCGGTGAGGACGGCATGTACGCCCAGCGGCTCGGCGCCGAGCGGGCCCGCACCCTCAACCCGTTCGCCGCCATGACCCGGGCCGGAGTGCCCCTCGCCCTCGGCTCCGACAGCCCGGTCACACCGCTTGACCCCTGGGGCACGGTGCGCGCCGCCGCCTTCCACCGGACCCTCGAGCACCGCATCTCCGTCCGCGGCGCGTTCAACGCGCACACCCGCGGCGGCTGGCGCGCCGTGGGCCGCGACGATGCGGGCGTCCTCATGCCCGGCGCACCCGCGGACTACGTGGTGTGGCAGGCCGGTGACCTGGTGGTCCAGGCCCCCGACGAGCGGGTCGCCAACTGGTCCACCGACCCGCGCTCCGGCACCCCCGGTCTGCCCGAACTCACCCCCGGGCTGCCGCTGCCGACGGCACTGCGCACGGTGGTCGGCGGCCGTACGGTCTTCGCACGGCCGAACGAGTGACGGGTCAACGGGCGATGCCCCCGAACGGTTCTCCGTCGGGATGGCGTGGAACTTTCCCCGGCCTCGCGTTGACCTGCTGATTTGGCCAATCCGCGCAGGTCAAACGGCTGTTGACAGGCGACGGTCGGGGGCGAGTAGGTTCGGCCGGGTCCACCACCGGACGTCCGACCGGATCTCCGTGCGCCGACGGCCGCAGCTGGGCCACGGGGCGTCGCGCCGTACGGCGTGCGCCACTGGCAGCCAGGTCCAGCGCTCGCGGCACGGAACGCGGTCCGCCTCATCGAGAGGCTCCGCCCGGTCGGCAGGTGTGACCCGGGAGGGGCCCGGACGCCCAGTAGACAACGGCCTTGTCGCCGATCCGCAGCCAGCGGGTCCCAGGTCGGCCCGAAGGGCGTTCCGGGCCCCGAGCAGTTCACGCCCCTCCCGCGCCGCACGCCCGCCGCGGGAGGCTTTGCCCGCCCGGGGTCCGCGGACAGGGCCGTTGGAGGTACGGTCACTCTCACACAGTGACCACCTGCAGGAAGGCCGCGTACCTTGCGACCGCGCTCCGACGCCGCACCGGCCCCCGCCGCGCCGCCGGCGACGCCCGTAGAACCGCCGCCGCCACCCGCTCCGGCACCCGGCCGCATCGCCCGCACGGCGCGCGCCGTGCGGGCGAACGCGCGGCGGTCGGCGCTCGCCGCGCTGTGCGGCCTGGCCCTGGCGGCCGCGTTCCCCCCGTACGGGGTGTGGCCGCTGTCGGTCGCGGCCGTGGCGGGCCTCGCGCTGCTGACCCGGGGCCGTACCGCCCGCCAGGGCGCGTGGCTGGGCTTCGCCTTCGGACTGCCGTTCTTCGTGTGGCTCCTGGTGTGGCTGCGGGTGATCGGCTGGGACGCGGTCGTGGGCCTGTCCGTGATCGAGGCGGCCTTCGTCGCCGTGCTCGGCGCGGGTCTGGCGGTCACGTCGCGGCTGCGCGCCTGGCCGCTGTGGGGCGCCTGCCTGTGGGTGGCGGAGGAACTCGCCAGGGACCGGCTGCCGTTCGGCGGCTTCCCGTGGGGCAGGCTGGCCTTCGCGAACACCGCCACCCCCTTCACCCCGCTCGCCGCGCTCGGCGGCGCGCCGCTGGTGACCTTCGCCGTCGCGCTGTGCGGTTCGCTGCTGGCCGCGGCGGCGGTCGCCGTGTGGCGGCTGCGCAGGGGCCCTGTCGTCTTCGGCCCGCGCCGTTACGCGCCCGCCACGACGGCGGCGGTGCTGGCCGTGGCCACCTTCGCCGCGGGGTACGCGGTGCCGGTGCCCACCGCGGCCGACGACACCGTCCGGGTGGCCATCGTGCAGGGCAACGTCCAGCAGCCGGGCATGCACTTCCTGGGCCGGCCCCTGAAGATCCTCAACAACCACGTCGAGGCGACCCTGAAGCTCGCCGAGGACGTCAAGGCGGGCCGTGCGCCCAAGCCCGATCTGGTGATCTGGCCGGAGAACTCCTCCGACATGGACCCGTTCTCCGAGCCCCAGGCCTACGCCCTGATCACCGAGGCGGTCCGCGCCGTCGGCGTCCCCGTACTCGTCGGCGCCCTGGTCGACGGCCCGGACGCGGACCACGTCCAGAACGAGGGCATCGTCTGGGACCCGGAGAGCGGCCCCGGCGACCACTACACCAAGCAGCACCCGGTGCCCTTCGGCGAGTACGTGCCCTTCCGCGAGCAGCTCACCAAGGTCATCAAGCGGCTCGACCAGGTCCCGCGCGACTTCTACCCGGGCAAGGGCAGCGGCGTCCTGCAGATCGGCCCGGCGAAGCTCGGCGACGTCATCTGCTTCGAGGTGGCGTACGACGGGATCGTCCACGACACCGTCACCGCGGGCGCCCGCGCCCTGGTCATCCAGACCAACAACGCCACCTACGGCCGCACCGGCCAGCCCGAGCAGCAACTTGCGATGTCCCGGCTGCGCGCCGTCGAGCACGGCCGCGCCGTGGTCACGGCGGCGACGAGCGGCATCACCGCCGTCGTCGCCCCCGACGGGCGGATCGAGCAGCAGACCGAGGAGTTCACGCAGACCGTGCTCAGCGCCCGGCTGCCGCTGCGCGACGATCTGACCGTCGCCGACCGCGTCGGCTCCGCTCCCGAATGGACCCTCGCTATGGTGGGCCTGCTGTCCTGGGCCGCAGCGATCATGCTGGGCAGGCGAGGACGTACCGAGACGGAGGAACAGCAGTGAGCGATGGCGGTGGGGTCACCCGTGGCGCAGCCCAGGGGAGGGCCTTCGGGCCGCTCGGCTCGGTTCTCGTGATCATCCCGACGTACAACGAGGCCGACAACGTCAAGCCGATCGTCGCCCGGGTCCGCGCGGCCGTGCCCGAGGCGCACGTCCTCGTCGCCGACGACAACAGCCCCGACGGCACCGGGAAGCTCGCCGACGAGCTGGCCGCCGCCGACGACCACGTCCACGTGCTGCACCGCAAGGGCAAGGAGGGGCTGGGCGCCGCCTACCTGGCCGGCTTCCGCTGGGGCATCGAGCGGGACTACGGCGTGCTCGTCGAGATGGACGCCGACGGCTCGCACCAGCCCGAGGAGCTGCCGCGTCTGCTGACCGCGCTCAAGGGCGCCGACGTGGTGCTCGGCTCCCGCTGGATCCCGGGCGGCCGGGTGGTCAACTGGCCGAAGTCCCGCGAGTTCCTGTCGCGCGGCGGCAGCACCTACTCGCGGCTGCTCCTCGACGTGCCCCTGCGCGACGTGACGGGGGGCTACCGGGCGTTCCGCAAGGAGACGCTGCTGGGCCTGGGCATGGAAGAGGTGGCCTCCCAGGGCTACTGCTTCCAGGTCGACCTCGCCTGGCGCGCGGTGAAGTCCGGCTTCCACGTCGTCGAGGTCCCCATCACCTTCGTGGAGCGGGAACGCGGCGACAGCAAGATGAGCCGGGAGATCGTCGCCGAGGCGCTGTGGCGGGTCACCGCCTGGGGCGTCGGCTCCCGTGTGAAGCAGCTGACGTCCGGGCGGCGCCGCGGCTGACCGGCCCTCCGGACTCCGGCGGGGAACAGGCACAATGGTGCGTATGACGATCAGCTCCCCGCCGCCGGCCGGACCGCGGCAACCGGGCGGTGACGGGCGTCCGCGGCGGCGTTCGCGCGCCGGGACGTGGATACCGCTCGGTGCGGCCGCCTACGCGCTGCTGGAGATCTGGCTGCTCATCCTCGTGGCCGGGGCCGCCGGCGGGCTCACGGTCCTCGTGCTGCTCGTGGCGGGCTTCGTGTGCGGGGCGCTGGCCGTACGGCACGCCGGGCGCAGCGCCTGGCGTGCGCTGAACGATGCGATGCGCTCCGGAGGGCCGGAGCCGGACCGGGAGGAGCCGAAGGGCTCCGGCGCCGGGAACGGCGGCAGCGGCGCGGCGCCGATCATGATCGGCGGCCTGCTGCTGATGGTGCCCGGGCTGATCTCGGACCTGGCGGGGCTGCTCTTCCTCTTCCCGCCGACCCGCTCCCTGCTGACGAGGGCGGGCGCGCGCGCCCTGGACCGCCGGGCGTCCGCCGCCCGGGAGCGGGGCGCGGGCTCGGGCTCGCTGGGTGATCTCTTCGCCCAGGCGCGCGCCGCCGAGGAGCAGATGCGCATCCACCGCCCCGACGGCAAGGTGATCCAGGGCGAGGTCGTCGACCACGGTCCCGAGCAGGACGACGAAAACCCCGGGCCGCGGCACTGAGGCCACGCTCGCCCGGGGCGCACGTCTGATGGGGCCCGCCCCTCACGGGCCCAGTTCCTTCGGTCAGGCGGTCTTGCGGTGGTCGCGCGGATGTACCGCGATGTTCATGGCGCCGGAGCGCAGAACGGCCAGCCGTTCGGCCAGGACTTCCTCCAGCTCCTCGACCGTGCGCCGCTCCATGAGCATGTCCCAGTGCGTACGCGCGGGCTTGCTCGTCTTCTCCTCCGGGCCCTCTCCGTCGACCAGGAGTGCGATCTGGCCGCAGGCGCGGCACTCCCACTCCGGCGGGATCTCGGCCTCCACCGAGAACGGCATCTCGAATCGATGTCCGTTCCGGCATGCGTACTCAACGGTCTGGCGCGGTGCCAGATCGATGCCGCGGTCGGTCTCGTAGCTTGTCGCCCCGAGTCGCGTGCCGCGGAGAGCTCGCTCACTCATGAATCGTGCCTCCCGGGCTGTGTCGCCCACAGGACAGGTGTCGCTGTCGTCGTCATCCGGTCAACGTCCGGTCGGCGGTGAAGATTCCCGTTCCCGGGAGGTGCGTCGCCCGTCGTGCCGCCCCTTTTTGTACCCATCGACGCCCGCTTTGTCACATCTCGCGAAAGATGTCACCCTGCGTTCTGGTATCTTTAGCGCGCAGTAACGGTCCGTCCGACGGCCAACGGCGTACACTACCGCGCCGCACCCATCCGCACTAAATCGTCTCGGGGACCGGATTGCCCGCGGCCGCCACCGCCCGCCGCATCGGCACCCTGGCCAGCAGCACGAACCCGATGACGAAGAACGCCACCAGGGACACGATTGCGTCCCGGTAGCTCCCGGTCAGCTGGTACGTCAGACCGAACAGCAGCGGCCCCAGCCAACTGGTGCCCCGGTCGCTGACCTCGTACACCGAGTAGTACTCGGCCTCCTTGCCCCGCGGGATCAGGTGCGAGAAGAGCGAGCGCGACAGCGCCTGGCTGCCGCCCAGGACCATCCCGATGGCCGCGGCCAGACAGTAGAACGCCACCGGCTCGCCGGCCGGCAGGAAGAAGCCGGCCCCGATCGTCACCGTCCACGCCACCAGCGAGCCCAGCACCGTACGGCGCGTCCCGTACCGCGCCGCGAGCCGGCCCAGCAGCAGGGCGCCGAACACGGCCAGCACCTGCACCAGGAGGATCGCGCCGATCAGGGCCGTCTCGTCCAGCTCCAGCTCCTCCGAGCCGTAGAGCGAGGCCTGCGAGATCACCGTCTGGATGCCGTCGTTGTAGATGAGGTACGCCAGCAGGAAGGCGAGGGTGAGCGGGTGGCGGCGCATGTCCCGCAAGGTGTCGGCGAGTTGACGCCAGCCCTGGCGGAGCGAACCCCCGCCCTTGACCGCCGGCCCGGCGGACCGCCGGCCCGGCGCGGTGTCGCGCAGCCGTATCAGCGGGACGAGCGTGAAGGCCGCCCACCACAGGCCGGCCGACGCCAGGCAGATCCGGACCGCCATGCCCTTGGAGACGCCGACCGCGTCGTGCCCGAGGAACAGCGCCAGGTTGGCGACGAGCATCAACGCCCCGGCCGCGTATCCGAACGCCCAGCCCCGCGAGGAGACCGCGTCCCGCTCGTGGGGTTCGGCGATCTCCGGCAGGAAGGCGTTGTAGAGGACCATGGCCGAGGCGAACGCCACGTTGGCGACGATCAGAAGTCCGCCGCCGAGGAGGTAGCGGTCCCCGGTCACGAAGAACATCGCCGTGGTCGCCGCGGCGCCGACGTACGCGAAGGTCCCGAGCAGCGCCTTCTTGCGCCCGGTCCGGTCCGCGACGGCCCCGGCGAGCGGCATCACCAGCACGGACAGCAGCACCGAGGCGGAGACCACGTACGCGAAGTACGCCCCGGCGCGGACCGGTATCCCGAGCGGGTGGACGTAGCCGTCCGGGCCCGCGGCGGCCTCCGCGACGTCGGTGAGGTACGGCCCCAGGAAGACCGTGATCACACTGGTGGAGAAGACCGAGTTGGCCCAGTCGTAGAAGTACCAGCCGCGCTGTGCGCGCCGCCGCTCGTGCGCCGGGGCGGCGGTTCCGTCCTGCACCGCCGTGCCCTGCGCCTCGCCCGTGGTCACCCGTGGTTCCTGCCGATCCGTGTCGTGCGCCCTGCCGATGTGATCGGTCATGATGCCATCCACGGCCGGGGTGGGGGAGGGGGATCGTCCGCCGGATTCCTCCGTTCATCCGGAGGACGCCTCCAGTCCGTCCGACCCGTGCACGGGACTGCCCCCGGGCCGCCGCGTGGGCGGCCCGGGGGCAGAACGGTCAGCCTGTGTCACGGAGGTCCGCGACGGTCAGGCGCGACCGCCGTTCATGCGCCGGCGACGCAGCATGTAGACGCCGCCACCGGCACCGGCGAGCAGGAGCGAGGCGCCGAGCAGGGTCTCCGGGGTGTTCATGCCCATCGAACCGCCGAAGCCGGTGTCGGGGCCACCGCCGTTGCCGCCGCCCCCACCGCCGCCGTTGCCTCCGCCGCCACCACCGTTGCCGCCACCGCCACCGCCACCGCCGCCGCCGTTACCGCCGCCGCCGCCGTGGCCGCCCTTGCAGCCCTTGTTGCCGCCACCGCCGCCGCCGTTGCCGCCCCACGAGTCGTCCATGTTGCGGCCGTCGTCGGACGCGCTGCCGAAGCTCTGGGCGGTCAGGTCGTTGCTGTTCTTGTTGTCCTCGCTCCCGTTCTCGTCGCTTCCGCTGTTGTTGCTGTCGTTGCTTTCGTTGTTGCCGCTTTCGCCGCCGTTACCGCCGCCGCCGTTACCGCCGCCGTTACCGCCGCCGTAACCGCCGCCGCCGTTACCGCCGCCGTCGTTGCCCCCGCCGCCGTAACCGCCGCCGCCGCCACGACCGTTGTCGTCGCCGCCCCACCACGACTCGCACCGGTCGTCGCCGCCGTAGCCGCCGTGACCGCGCCCGTAGCCGCCACCGCCGCCGCCGTGGCCGCCGCCGTAGCCGCCACCGCCGTGGCCGCCACCGCCGCCCTCACCGCGACCGCCGCCCTCACCGCGACCGCCGCCCTCACCGCGACCGCTGCCCTCACCACTGCCACCCTCGCCGCTGCCGCCCTCGCTGCTGCCGCCCTCGCTGGCGTTCGCGCTCGGGCTCGGAGAGGCGGCCGCGCTGCCCACGGCATCGACGCGGAGGGCTGTGGTCCCGGTTGCGCCGTTGGTTCCCTCGCAGGAAACCCGGATGGTGTAGGTGCCGGGGAGAGTGCCCTGAGGAACGGTCAGGCTCGCGCTCAGACGGGGCGGGTTGGTCTGGGTGGGGCTCTGCACTTGGACCCCCGGGCTCGGGATCCCCAGCTCGGGCGCACTGAGGAACACGCGCACGCCGGTGGGGCAACTGTCCGACGCGGAAGTGACGGTGACGACCTGTCCCGGAATCGCGGCAGTCGGAATGGTGCTCGGGTCCGGAGCCGCGAACGCGGCTGATGCCGGCAGGACGACGGCGGCAACCGTCATCGATGCCGCTGCGAGAATGCGTGAACCACGCATGGGGTGAACCTCCTTGCGGGACGGGGCAGGAGGGATTGGGGCTCCCTCGACACGAACTGCGACCGCGTCCTTGAGATCCATGGCACGAGTGCGGAGATCTTCACGCACCTCGGCAACGACATACGCCTTGCGCCGGACGGGGCATCAGGATTCCGGACCGAGCAGCGTTGTCGCAGGTGGGGAGGCATACCCGCAGCGGCGTCAGAAAAATGTGAAGAGCTCGTCAAACGGGTGACCGACGGTGGGCCCGACAATGCTTCAGCGGATGGCATATCAGGCGACGCCATGTCAGCTCGGCACAGGACCACGACACCCTTGGCATCGGTGTGCAGCGCGCCGCCCCTACGGGGCGCGACGGGTGCGATGCCTCGGAGCAACGACGCCTTGCCGGCTGAGATCTCACGGAGATTCACCAGAACGGCTTACTGCGGGTGTTCGCACACGGTCGCCGCCGCGACAGCCTGGGGTTGAGGTTTCCCAAGACCTCGGTGTCCGCATCCCGGCGAAGGCGACTGTCCGCCACGGGTCGGCAACCGCACGGGGCGGGCGGGCCGGGCGTCGGTGAACCCGGCCCCCCCGGGGTGACGTTGGCCTGGGCGGGCGGGCACGGGCCGGCACCAACGGCAGACCCCGTACGAGCCGCGCGGCCCCAGGCCCGGCAGGGGGCTCTGCGAGAGGGCGCCGTCGGTTGCCCTGGTCCGCGGTCGGCCCCGCCCCCCAGCGCGTCCACCGCCCACACGTACAGCAGGCCCATGGTGGCCAAGGACGCCGTGGCGCGCGCCACGAACGCCACCCATCGCCGTTACCGGAGCGGCACCGCTGGCCAGGCCGCGGAGAACCGCTCGTCCACCGCCGGCGCAGCTGCCACCCGTTGCCGCGCCCCGGGCGCAGGGTGGTCCGCGAGCAGGAAACAGCCCGGCGGCCACGGGGCGCGCGCGTGGTACACGGCGCCCGTGGCGGCGGCCAGCGCGCGCAGGCGGTCGGGGCCCGGCGTGCACGGCTGGTGAGGGTTCATCAGGACGCGGGCGTCATCATGGGCGCTCGTCCTGGCGACGTGGCGTCGGGTTGCCCCCGCTGCCGCAGCGCCGCCACCCGATCGGGTGGGGAGCACATTGCCCGGTTGGCGCTGATCCATCCGCGTTTGACGCATACTTCGGTTTAACATCATTTATGACGGACTGTCACTCATGACCTGCCGGTCGGAGCTGAAGGACTGCGATGCTGCGAAACTCCGGGGATCACACCACCCCCGTGCCCTGGTACGGGCAGCCCGACGCCTGGTACGGGCAGCCCGACCCCTGGTTCGGCCAGCCGTTCGTGCCCGGGCACACGGCGGACGCGGCACGCGAGCCCGGCCGGCCGGGCCGCGCGCCGCAGCCCCCGGCCCGGGCCCGGCCCACCCCGCCCGCCGCACAGGCGGGACAGCCGCCCGCGAAGAAGCGGAAGGCGAAGGGCACGTCCACCGCGAAGGCACAGCCTCCGGCGAAGGGTCCCGCGAGGCCTCCGGCTGCGCCTGCCGCGAAGCCGCCCGCGTCGGCTCCGGTGAGGCCTCCGGCTGCGCCTGCCGCGAAGCCGCCCGCGTCGGCTCCGGTGAGGCCTCCGGCTGCGCCTGCCGCGAAGCCGCCCGCGTCGGCTCCGG